>NZ_JAPEOB010000001.1:3969669-4339338 GCF_026341775.1 Streptomyces sp. NBC_00654
CCGGAGTACGGGCTCGAAAAGCCCCGGCGGCAGGAGTTTCAGGCGACGGTGATCCGGCCGCCGAAGAGGTGGGCGGACGGACAGCCGAGTAGGAGAGACCGCATCCGTGAGGCCGTTCCGCGACTTCTTGGATGTGACGTCCCGTGACGTCAACTTCGGAATCAATCCGGTGAGTAAAGACGAAGTGCACTTTGACAGACCGGAGGCCGAAAGACGTGCGTGACTCGCTCACGCGTCCTCGCGGGGAACACCCGAATGGCAGCCCGTGGCCAGCGCTGTTCGGAGTGTGTTGAGCCTTTTGGAGTCAGTGTTCCCGGGGCTCCGCCGGGCGATGCGGGGAGGTCGTGGCAGCATTTTCACCCGGACGCGGGGCGCATTTCGCTGCCGGTGTTTCACTCTTCTCGCGAGGCTTCCCTGCGGCCGTTCGCCTCAATATCTGTAAGGCGCATCATTCGTTCGGCCGGTAAGCTGTCCTGTCCGCCGAAGCGCGCGGAGGGCGTGCGTAGTACGTGGAATACAGGCCGTCCTCGATATCGCGGAAGAACGCGGGCCAGGGCCCTTCGGGGGAGAGCGCGCCCGGGTCTGCGGCGGCGAACTCGGCGCGGATCCGATCGGTGAAGCGGGCGAGTTCGGCGTACGGCGTGTCCCAGCTCTCGGCGGACTCGCCCTCGGCGCTCAGCTGCTGGCGGAGCAGCAGTTCCAGCACGCGGCGGAGAGACGACAGGTCCGTGTGCACGGGGCGGAAGTCCCCGGGGAAGAGCGCGACCTCGTCGGGGTAGGCGTACACCGTGCCGTCGCCGAGGTGGAGAAAGAGGTACCAGCCCTGTACGGCCCCGAAGAGCAGCAGGTCGCCGAACTCGCGTTCGGCGATCTCGACCGTGTCGCCGAGGTCCACCAAGCGGGACCCGCCCACGGTGCAGTCGTCCGCCGCGAGCGCCGGGGCCATCGCGAACGGGCGCTGGGGAAACCCCGTCCCGCAGAGGGCCTGGAGGTCCTGCGGCCGGCGCACCACGCCGGCGAGGACCTCGGGCGAGGCCCGTACCCAGCGGGACTCCGGCACGCCGGGGCGCGGCTCCTCGTCGCCGACCTCGAAGATCATGCGCGCTGTCCCCTCCGCCGCGGCCCGTCCCGGCCGGACACCCCGGGCCGCGACGCCCGCCATGATCTCAGGCGGCGTCGCGGACCGGGAATCCGGCCCCGGCGGTGCTCAAGGGGCCGTGCGGAGCGGGCCGGTGCCCAGCGGGCCGGCATCCGGAGGGTGCGGCGCCGTCACCCGGTGCGCCGGATGAGGAAGGGCAGGAGGGCGAGGATCTCCTCGTGGGCCGCCGGCGCGAGCGGAACACGCTCCAGACAGTCGCGGGCGGCCGCCAGGTTCTCGTGCGCCTCGGCGAGGGCGGCGGCACGCCCCCCGGCATCCTCGATCAGTCCGGCTGCCCGGCGGCAGGCCTCTTCGCCGAGCGGTCCGTCGGAGCCCAGGAGCGTGCCCAGCCGGCGGGCGGCGGGGTGTTCCGAGGCCAGCGCCGCGAGGACGGGGAAGGTCTTCTTGCGGCGGCGCAGATCGCTTTGCACCGGCTTGCCCGTCGTCGCCGGGTCGCCCCAGATGCCGAGCAGGTCGTCCACGGCCTGGAACGCCACCCCGAGGTGCCGGCCCGCCCGGTCCAGCGCGTCGGCGGTGCCGCCCGGCGCCCCGGCCAGTTCGGCTCCCAGCGCGGCCGCGCAGCCGAGCAGGGCGCCGGTCTTGTTCTCGGCCATCGACCGGTACTCGTGCGGGCGCACCGCACCCGTACCCGTCCAGGGCCGCGACTCGAAGAGCAGGTCCTCCGCCTGACCGTGCACCAGGTCGCTCAGCGCCGAGGCCAGCCGCCGCACCGCCGGGGCACCGCTCCCGCCGGGCGCGTCCGCCAGCGTCTGTACGGCCAGGGCGAACAGCGCGTCCCCCGCGAGAACGGCCGGGCCGGTGCCGTACGCCTTCCATACGGTGGGGCGCTGCCGGCGCGTCTCGTCGCCGTCCATGATGTCGTCGTGCAGCAGCGAGAACGTATGGATCAGCTCGACGGCGACCGCGCCGACGACCGCGTCCTCGCCGGGCGCACCGGCGGCCTCGGCGCCGAGCACCGCCAGTGCCTGGCGCAGTCCCTTGCCCTGCGAGCCGGGCAGCGGGCTGCCGTCCACGTCGCTCCAGCCCAGCGAGAAGGCGGCCATTCCGGCGTGCCAGGGGTGCAGACGCTGTACGGCCCGGGAGAGCGCCGGACGTACGAGGTCGCGGCAACGGGCCAGAAGCCGGGGCGCGGTGTCCGGCTGGGTGACAGGGGCGGTCATCACCGGCCGCTCCCGTCGCCGCTCGGCGCCACGCCGAGTTCGGCGTACGCCTTGTCGACCATGTCACGGGCGTTGAGCAGGCCGATCCGGTTGAGCGTCCGGCGCAGCTCGTCCAGTTCCGCGGCGGTTTCGTGCCCGTCGCGGCCGAGCCGGGCGCGGGACTTCACCAGACCGAGCCGGGCCAGGGCCTCGCCCCGCGGCTCGCTCATCTCGCGGAACTCCGCGAGCGCCTGTTCGTAGACCTCGCGGGCCTCCTCGTACCGGCCGGCACGGAAGAGCACGTTGGCGCGCATCTTGTGGTTGTAGGCGAGCGCGCTGGACAGCTTCATCTCACGGCAGGTGCTCTCGGCCTCCGAGAGCAGGGTGAGCGCGCGCTCCGTGTCCCCTTCGCGCACGGAGACTATGTCGGCTATCCCGCGCAGCGCCCAGGCGCGGCCGCGCCAGTCGTCCGCGTTCCGCGCCAGCTGGGCCGCCTCCTCGAACATCTCCAGGGCCGTGTCGAACGAGCCCGTGTTGCGGTGGATCTGCGCGATGCCCTCCAGCGCCCACACGGTGTGCCGGGCCTCGCCGCGTGCGCGGGCCTCGGCGAGCAACTGCTCGTGCAGGGCCGCGACGGTCCCGTAGTCGCCCTGGATACGCCCCGTCTCGGCGAGACCGGCGAGCGAGTAGCCGCGGGCGACGACATCCCCGCCGCGCTCGCCCATGTCGGCGGCGAGCCCGAGCAGCCGGAACGCGAGCCGCAGGGCGCCCCGTTGCCGGGCCAGCGTCCCGCCGCTCCACAGCGCCCAGGCCATGGACCCGAGGTCCGCGGCCGAACGCGCGGCGCGGTAACTGGCCTTCCAGGCCAGGTCCGCCTCCGCCACATGGCCGAGCCGGCGGTGCGCCTCGGCCACGGCGAGACCGGTACGCGCCACCTCCGCCTGCGAGCCGGAGGCCTCGGCGGCCGCCAAGTGACGGATGCCCTCGGCGAGTACATCGGTCAAGGAGGAGTTCACCGACATCTTGGTGAGAGCACCTTGGTACTCGGGCGCCAGTGCTTTGCTCTGCATGGGTGCCTTTCGTGCGTCCGGCCCGGCCCCAGCACGGCTATGCATGTGATGTATACATGAAGTGCATAGTGGTAGGTGGGCCGGAGCCGGAATCTGGTGGGGGTGGACGCCACGTGTCCTGTGCGGCGGTCCGTCCTGTCGTGGATCAAGACGGAAGCCGCGCGCGATGGGTTGCTCGCCGTCCTCAAATGTCTTGCCGGGACACGGATTCGGGACACCGGGGGAACGCTCCGCCACGGAACGTCGCCGTACGGCGCCATGTCACGCCGTACGCGAGGGCGCGCTCCCGTCGGGGGGCGGGGGACGAGAGCCTCTACGCTGACCGCATGCGCAATCAGGTGCCGATGAGCGAGGCGGTCCGCGCGGTGCTGGGCACGCCCGCGGGATCCACCGTGCTGGAGAGCAGCCCCCGGACGAGGGTGTGGCGGGTCGGACTCCGCGACGGCGGGCGGGTGATCGTCAAGCAGATCGCCGACGGCGGCGACGCCGCGCGGGGCGCCGACGCCCGCTTCGCCCGCGAGACCACCGCGCTGCGGCTCGCCGCGCGGGCGCCCCTGCCGGGCGTCGCTCCCGCGCTGCTGGCCGCGGACCCGCCGAGCCGGGTGATGGTCCTGGAGTACGTGGACGGGCTCGGCCCGGCCGCCGACTGGCTCCCGGAGTACGCCGATTCGCTCGCCCGGCTGCACGCGCTCACCGGCCCGCGGGACGCGGGCGCCCTGCCCGCGTGGTCCGGTCCCACGGCCGGGGACGCCGAGTCCTTCCTCGCGTTCGCCCGCGCCCTCGAAGTCCCCGTGCCGCCCGGAGTGCCGGACGAACTCGCCTCGCTGCTCGACCGGCTGGACCCCGCCCCCCACCACGCGCTGCTGCACGGCGACCCCTGCCCCGGCAACGACCTGCGCACCACCACCGGAGTCCGCTTCATCGACTTCGAGCAGGCCTCGCTCGGGAACGGACTCGTCGAACTGGCCTACCTGCGGATCGGGTTCCCGACCTGCTGGTGCGCCATGTCGGTCGCGCCCGCGCCGCTCGCGGAGGCGGAGGACGTCTACCGCTCCACCTGGCGGACGCTGACCGGCACGGATGTACCGGGCGACCTCGCGGACGCCTGCGCGGGCTGGCTGATCCGCGGTGACGCACTGGTCGAGCGGGCCCACCGGGAATCGGCCGATCACCTCGCCCGGGTACCCTCGGAGGACTTCCTGTGGGGGTACGTCTCGGCCCGGGAGCGGCTGCTGCACCGGCTGGGGGCGGTCGCCGCACTCACCGCGGACCATGAACGCCTGCACGGCCTCGGCCGGTTGTGCGCCGGTCTCCTCGCGCGCGCGACGCACCGGTGGCCGGGCCTGCGCCCGCTGCCCGCGCAGGACACACGGCCCTGGCCCTGACCGCGAGGTCCGGCAGGGCACTGCCTGCCGGACCTCGTGCCGACGCGGCGCCCGCGCGCCGGCCGGTTCACGCGTAGGCGCGGACCCCCACGATCCGTGCGTGCCGCGCGCCGTTCGTCGCGTCCACCCGCACCCGCAGCGCGGCGGCCGGGCGCCGCGGGAAGTGGTGGACACGATGGCGCCGGCGGTTGTCCGTCTCCGCGGCGACCGTCTGCCACACGCCGTCCACCAGCACCTCGACGCGGTAGTCCCGCGCCAGCTCCGGCATGATCTCGAACCGCGTGCGGTGCAGATGCAGATTGTTCAGGAACTCATCCACATCGTCGTCCAGGACGAGCTGTACGCTGCCCAGCTCGACGGGGGAGTCCCAGTCGAGCCGCAGCCAGGCCGCCCCCTCCTCGGCCGCCTGCCACAACTGCGGTCCGGCATAGGGCCGCTGGTAGCCGCCGACGGTCTTCACCGGCGCGTACGCGGCTGTCGGACCGGCCCGGAAGCAGAAGCTGCGCCGGCGCAGCCCGCGCGCCACCCACTCGGTGACCAGCTCGGCCCCGTCCTCCGGCGTGACCGGGATGAGCGGATCGGGATCCGGCTCGTCGGGCAGTCTGCGGCTGAGGCAGAGGACCCCGGTCCGCCGTTCGTCCGAGAGGCGCAGCGCGGCGTCGGGGTCCGCCCGGACGATCACGACGGCGTTGCGGGGTTCCTCCGGGTGCCAGCTGAGCGGAACGGTGACCCACTGGCCCTGCCCGGCCGCGACCTCGACGGCGTGTGCCGACAACTGACGTACCGGAACGGCGTTCTCGCCGCGCACCGTGTCCCACAGCTCGATGTGCAGGGTGGTGCCTGCGGCGGCGTCGACGAGCAGCTCGAACCCGTCGAGGGACGGATCCACCGGCAGCACGACGGCCAGGTCGTGGTCCAGCGGATACGATTCGGTCCCCGGTCCCGGTTCGACGGACAGCCGCTCCACGGTGCTCGACGCACTCACCCGCGCCGCCCGCGCCAGGTCGTCCGGGTCGGTGTTGCGCACCCCGACCAGCGAGGCGTCCTGACGGAGCAGTGTCTGCTGGAGGCGCCGGTCCGCGGCCAGTTCGCGCGGGGTGACGCCGTCCCGTACACAGAGCGCGGCACCCGTTCCCGCGGCTTCGCCGAGCGTGGCGCACGTCGCCATCACCCGGGTCGTCCCGAAGGCGATGTGGGTGGCGGAGATGTTGCGTCCCGCGAAGAGGAGATTGCGGACATTGCGTGAGTACAGGCTGCGGAACGGAATGTGGTAGACCCCGTCGGGATGGATCTGATGGGCGCCGGGCTTGGTCGCGTACATGCCCTGCACCGGGTGCAGATCGATCGACCAGCCGCCGAACGCGACCCGGTCCTCGAAGGGTTCCTGCGCCATGACCTCGGTCTGCGTCAGCACATGGTCGCCGAGGAAGCGGCGGTACTCGCGTTTGCCGGGCAGGGAACCCACCCACTCCAGGGTCAGTTGGTCCGCGTCGAACTTCCCCGAGTTCTTGATGTGGTCCCAGATCCCGTGGATCACGGACCAGAGTTCGTCACGGATGCGCTCGTTGTCGTGCACGGTGTCGAGCTCGCCGCCCCACTCGATCCACCAGTAGTCGCAGCCGTTGTCGCCCGTCCGGATCAGCCGGTGCTCGGGAATCGGCGTGTCGAGGATGTTCTTCGCGAAGGAGGGCGGCACGAACTTCACCGGGTGCCCGGTGTCCTTGGTGTAGAAGAGGATCGTCGAGCCGAGGAGTTCCCCGTCGGGGGTGTCCGGTGCCCAGCGCTCCCCGTACTCCTCCCGGGACTCCCGGCCGACGCGGTGGTCGGCGCCCGCCAGATGCCCGACCAGACCGTCGCCCGTGCAGTCGAGGAAGACCGGTCCGGTGAAGGTGATCAGCCGCTCCGAGCCCATCGTCCACCCGGTGACCGAGGTGATCGTGCGCTCGGCGGCGGAACCGGTGGCCGCGACCTCGCGGACATCCGTGTTGAGGAACAGCGACACATTCGGCTCGGCGCGCAGCGCGTCCAGGACCACCTGGTCCCAGTAGTAGGGGTTGCCCTCCGGGTTGCGGTACTGGTTCTCCAGGTACAGCTCGCCCATGATGCCCGTCTCGCGGGCCCACCGCTGGGTGCCGTGCGCGGTCGCCCCGCACACCCACACCCGTACCTCACTGCTCGAATTTCCGCCCGGCACGGGGCGGTTGTGGACCAGGGCGACGCGCTGTCCCAGCCTGGCGGCGGCGATGGCCGCGCAGACGCCCGCGAGGCCCCCGCCGATGACGGTGACATCGCTGTCCACGGTCTCTTCACGCATGACGTGAACGATCCTCTCTCCATGAATCCCTGCTCGGAAAGCTCAACTGCCGTGCGGATGCGTGGGGGTGAGGAGCACGCCCCCACCCCCACGGGCGCTACGGGGCGAGAAGGTCCCGCGACAGACGGGGCGACGGCGGTGCCGCGCCGTCCAGCGTCGCGGAGTGCAGCGCGGCGTGCTCCTCGCGGGACACCACCGACCGGCCCCCGCGCAGCGTCAGACGGTTCCCCCGCGGGGTCGTCCAGCGGAGCTCGGCGCAGTCGCCCGCCGCCACCACCTCGGGCGCGGACCCGGGCTCGCCGCCGCCGTCCGTACCGCCGGTGACGGGGGTGAGGGAGAGCGTCCCCGCCGCGTACGCCTCGCCCGCCGCCTTCCAGTCGAGCTCGACCGGGGCCGCGCTCTCGAAGAACACGACCTCGATCCGTACGCCGTCCGCGCGCGGGACGAGCCGCGCCGTCGGTGTACGGCCGCCGAAAGCGCCCCCGGCCAGGCGGAATTCGAGCTTCGCCGTCCCGAGGTCCACCACGACGCCGTCGGTGAACCCGGAGGCCCGCGGCAGGGGCGGCGCGCCGATCGCGTCCACCACCAGGCGCAGCGAGCGGGCCCGGAACCGGTCGCCCGGCCGGATCATGTCGAGGTGGTGGTGGCGGTCGCCGGCGGGGCAGGCGAAGCCCGTCATCCAGGCCACGTGCGGACCGCTCTGCACGGTGCCGATGACACCGGAGGCGAAGTCGAAGTCCTCCGCGCCGTCGTCCTTCACGAGATGGACGTGCACATGTCCCGCCCCGCCGTCCGGCCGTACCCAGTGGCCGAACAGCGGGCGCCGCTGCAGCCAGGTGTCCTGGTGGTTCACGCTGCCGAGCGTGGTGACCCGGTCCAGCCAGGTGGTTCCCGTCTCGGGGGACGGGGTCTCCAGGAACAGCTCCCGGTGCTCGTGCTCGCTCTCCAGCTCCAGCAGCCGGGGGCGGGCCCAGTCGGGCATCCGGTAGTCCACGCAGGCGTGCACCCCCTCCAGCAGGCCGGTCGGGGCCGCTTCGCCGGCCGGGCCGCCCACCAGACCCCGGGTGGCCTTCACCAGGTGGGGCGGCGCACCCAGGTCATTGCTGTAGCAGCGGGCCATCGGGCCGGACAGCTGACGCGTCGGAGGGTGCCAGCGGGCCAGGAAGTGTTCCCACAGCCGGTCGTGCAGCCGCTCGTTGACGGCCAGCACCTCCTCGTCCCGGACGTGCTCCCTGATCAGCGTCAGGGTCTGGATGACGACGCCCCAGTAGGACGGGCTGTTGAACTCGGTGAAGCTGCCGGTGGTGTCGATCGCCTCCGCGAGGCGCGCCATGCGCTCCTTGCCGTACGCGAACACCGCTTCGTCGCCGAGGACCTTGCCGGCCGCGAGCGTGACGAACGTGCCCATCGCGGCGACGTTCGTGTACGTCAGATGGACGTTCCTGCGGATGATGGAGGCGGCCGCGTGCCGCAGCGACTCGTGCACTTCGCGCAGCACGGGGGCCGGCAGCCGCTCCCCGTGCCGGGCGTGGATCAGGAGCAGATGGATGCCGAGGAAGTCCGCCCAGTTCCAGTCCGCCGGGTCCATCCGGTCGGCCGGTTCCTCGGCGTAGTAGCCCCAGATGCCGTAGGTGTCATTCGCCGGCGACCGGTCCTGGAGCCCGGCGACCTCCAGGATCACGGAGTGGGCGCGTTCGGCGTCGCCGTCGCCGTCCCGCTCCAGCAGCAGCAGAGCGTAGTGCAGGGAGTTGCGTGTGGGGTGTGCGGGACCGCCCTTGATGTGGGTGTGGATCGGGTTGTACGGGGCCTCGACCTGCAGCAGGTTCGCCTCGGCGTCCCAGCAGCGGTCGCCCTCGGCAAGGGCCGCACGCAGCAGGGAACGGTCGTACTCGGCGGCCGACCAGGCAGGGTGCACGGGATGTCCTCCAGCTCGCGATCGCCTCTCCGGCGATCTCGGAAACGCTTGGGAAACGTTTTCCAGAGGCTAAGCCGATGTCAACGTCCCGGCAAGGGTCCAATGAGGGAACCGAGGCAGGAAGTCCGCACCGTACCCATTGACGCGGCGATATGTCGCGAGGCAAGGTGACCCCGGCTGGAAAACGCTTTCCGGCTGGTTCCCGTTCTGCCCCTGAAGGAGTTCCCGATGAGACCCTCCCTGCGCACCGCCCTGACGGGCATCACCGCCGGTGCGCTCGTCTGCGTGCTTGCGTCGTGCTCCGATGCGGGCAGCGGAGCCGCTGCCGACGGCACGGTGACCATCACCGTCTCGGGCCGCCCCCCGGCCACCAACGCCGCCGCGCTGAAGACCTTCGAGACACGGGTCGCCGCGTTCGAGAAGGCCAATCCCAAGATCCGGGTGAAGACGAACGAGTACCAGTACGACCAGCAGAGCTTCCAGACCAAGGTGGGTGGCGGAAGCCTGGAGACCGTCGTCAGGGTACCGCTCACCGAGATGTCGGGACTGATCAAGCGCAAGCAGATCTCGGACGTCACCGCGGAGTTCGCGCAGCTGAAGAACGGCGACCAGTTCAACGACGCCGTGCTCGCCGCGGCCAAGGGGCAGGACGGCAAGATCTACGGCGTACCCACCGAGGAGTACGCCATGGGCCTCCTCTGCAACCGGGACCTCTTCGAGAAGGCCGGACTCGACCCCGAGAACCCGCCCACGACCTGGTCCGAGGTCCGCACGGCCGCCAAGGCGATCACGGACCGGACCGATGCCGTCGGCTACGCCCAGGCGACCAAGGAGAACGCCGGCGGCTGGATGCTGACCGCCATGACGTACTCCTACGGCGACGACATGCAGAAGAAGACCGGCGCCAAGTGGGCCAACTCCTTCGACGTCCCCGGCAGCGGTGCCGAGAAGTCCCTGGACCTGCTGCGGCAGATGCGCTGGTCGGACGGTTCGATGGGCAAGAACCACCTGCGCAGCATCACGGACATCGAGAAGGACTTCTCCGCGGGCAAGATCGGGATGGCCGTCACCGGTCCGACCGCGGTCAACCACTATGTGCAGCAGTACAAGGGCGACCCGCAAACGGTCGGGCTGTCCGCCATGCCCGTGGACGGTTCCGCGCGGCGCACCCTGGCCGGCGGCAACGTCGCGGTGATCAGTCCGAAGGCGAGTCCTCAGGAGAGGGCGGCCGCGCTGAAGTTCATCGACTTCTACTACCTGACGACCAAGTACGACCCGGAGATCGCGGGCGCGGACGCGGCGGCCAGGAAGAAGGACGGCGGCGTCGTCGGCGTCCCGGTCGTGCCGTTCTACAAGCCCGCCATCTCCGACCCCGTCGACGCCGCGGTCAACAAGCAGGCCAATACGCCGGTCGCGCACTTCGCCACGTACACCCAGGCCCTCAAGGACTTCGAGCTGGTCGTCGAACCGCCCATCGAGGCGCAGAACGTCTACAAGGCCCTCGACAGCGCCGTACAGGCCGTACTGACCCGTGAGGACGCCGACCCGGCCGAGCAGCTGAAGAAGGCGGCCGGACAGGTCAAGTCCCAGGTGGAGCGGGCCCAGCGCTGAGCACCGCCGCACAAAACGCTTGAGGAGCCGTCAATGAGCAGGTCGGACGCGCCACCGGTGCCCGCCGGGGACCGCACACCGAAAGACCGCACACCGATGAACCGTTCCGTGAAGTCCACCGCGCCCCGGCCGGGAGAGCCGGACGGGCCGCCGCAGTACGCCTCCCCGCGTCGCGGCGGCCCGGCGGAACGCTTCGTCCACTGGGTCAGGCAGGGGGGCATCACCACCATCCTGTTCGGCCTGCCGATGGTGCTGTGTTTCGCCTACTTCTCCTGGTGGCCGATCGTCCAGAGCGTGCGGCTCAGCTTCCAGCAGACCAATCTGGTCGGGCCCGCCCAGTGGGTGGGCCTGGACAACTTCCGTACGGTGCTGGACGACCCGCTGCTGTGGACGGCGGCCGGGAACACCGCGCTGTTCGCCGTGCTGGCCCTGGTGATCGGCTTCCCCGTACCCCTGTTCCTCGCCGTCCTCATCGCGGAACTGCGCCGGGGCGGAACCCTGTTCCGGATTCTCGCCTACCTTCCGGTGGCGATTCCCCCGGTGGTCTCGGTGCTGCTCTGGAAGTGGTTCTACGACCCGGACGCCGGCCTGTTCAACCAGCTGCTCGCCCATGTCGGGCTAGGCCCCTACCCATGGCTCCAGTCCACCGACACCGCCATGCTGTCGATCGTCCTGGAGGCCACCTGGGCCGGCTTCGGCTCCACGGTGATCATCTACCTGGCGGCGCTCGGCTCGGTGCCGAGCGAGCTGTACGAGGCCGCCGAGATCGACGGGGCGGGCATCTGGCGCAGGGTCTGGCACATCACCCTGCCGTCACTGCGCGGCGTCATCCTGATCATGCTGCTGCTCCAGGTCATCGGCACCCTCCAGGTGTTCACCGAACCCTTCGTGATGACGGACGGCGGGCCCGAGGACTCCACCCTCACCGTCCTGATGCTGATCTACAACTACGCCTTCCAGAACGGCGACTACGGGGCGGCGACCGCCCTCAGCGTGCTCCTGGCCCTCGTGCTCGGCGCGCTCTCGGCGGTCTATCTGCGGGCGACGAGGAGCTGGAGCAACTGATGGCCGTCACGACACCCACCCGCCCCCGGGACAGGAAGCGCGCCGAGGAGAGCTCCCGCGGGCTGATCTCCTCGGCCGACCGCCGGCGGACCTCCGTACGCACCTCGCTGCTGTCCGTCCAGGGGCTCTCCCTGCTCCTGCTGATCGCCTTCGGCGCCGCCCCGCTGTACTGGACCTTCAAGGGCGCGGTCTCGCCGACCCAGGAGCTGCTGCGCGACCCGCTGGCGCTCTGGCCCGGCAACGCGCAGTGGGACAACCTCTCCCGCGCCTGGACCGAACTCCAGGTCGGCCAGTACCTCTGGAACACGGTGGTCCTGGTGACCGGCTCGGTCGTCGCCCACCTCTTCATCGCCACCACCGGCGGCTACGTCCTGTCCGTCCTGCGGCCCAAGTGGGCCACGCCGGTGCGGTGGATGGTGCTCGCCACCCTCTTCATCCCCGGCTCGATCTCCCTGGTCGCGCTCTACCTCACCGTGCTCGACCTGCCCGGCCTCGGCATCTCGCTCGCCAACAGCCCCTGGGGCGTGTGGCTGCCGCACGCGGCCAGCGCCTTCACGGTGCTGATCGTGATGAAGTTCTTCGACGGCATCCCGCGCGAACTGTTCGAGGCCGCCCGCGTCGACGGCGCGGGCCCGTTGATCATCTTCCGCCGGATCGTGCTGCCCATGTCGCGGCCGATTCTCGCGGTGGTGACCCTGCTGACGGTCATGAGTTCCTGGAAGGACTTCCTCTGGCCCCTGATCGTCATCCCGGACACCGAGAAGCAGCCCATCTCCGCCGCACTGCCGCGTCTCGCGGAAACGGCGGAACAGTCACTGCTCATCGCCGGGATGCTGCTCGCCATCCTGCCCCCCGTCGTCCTGTTCCTGATCTTCCAGCGGCAGATCGTACGGGGCGGGGGAGGCTTCACCGGCCTCAAGGGATGAGAACCACCCGGGCACCCACGCGGATCACTCCGCGCGGGCCGGCGGCGGCAGCGGTGCGCGCCGACGGACCTGGACGGTGTGCTCCGCCGGGGTACAGCCGACGGAGCACACCACCGCCCGGGAAACCCCCCGAACGCACCGCACCGATCCGATCGAGAGGACACCTCGATGGAACAGAACGGCACGATCCGGTCCGGAACCCCGGCTCCGGCCAGAGTAATGGGCCGCACCCGGCATCCCGCCGCATGGGGCAGTGCCGCGGCCCTGCTCGGCTGCCTGCTGGTGGCCGCGCCCCTGCCCGGCACGGCACCCTCCGCCCACGCGGCGGCGGCCACGCTCACCGTCACCTCGCCCGACCTCTTCTTCGTCAAGGGCCAGGCGAAGATCACCCTCACCTCCGACCAGGCCTCGGTGTCCTGGAAGGCCGTCGACGACCAGGGCGTGACCGTCGCCTCCGGCACCGCGCCGGTGACGGGCGGCGCCGCCACCGTGGACGCCACCGGGCTGGGCAACGGCTACTACACGCTCACGGCGACCGCGGGCACCACGACCCGCACCGTGAACTTCGGCGTGGTGAGCGCGCTCGCCGGCCATGAGCAGAAGGACCCGCGCTTCGGCACCGGCATCCACTACGGATGGAACGACGGCGACGACCAGAAGCTGCTGCGCTCGGTCAAGCTGATGGGGATGCACGGGATCCGGTCCGACATCAACTGGAGCGCGATCGAGAAGACTCCCGGCCAGTACGGCTGGAGCAACTACAGCACCGACCAGCACATCCCGTACGCGAAGAGCCTGGGCCTGGTCTCCCTGCCGATCTCCGGCTACCGCAACCCCAACTACGACAGCAACAGAACGCCCGCCTCGCCTGCCGCGCTGGAGGCGTACGGGAAGTACACCGCCGGCATCGTGGAGAAGTACCAGCAGTCCTCGAAGGAGGTCGAGATCTACAACGAGTACAACTCGACCGGCTTCAACAACGGCACCTGCGGCATCTCCGCCGACTGCTACCTCCAGATGCTCAAGGCGACCTACGGCAAGGTGCACGCCAAGGTCGAGGACGCCACCGTCGTCGGCGGGGGCCTGGCAGGCCTCCAGACCGACTGGCTGAAGCGGCTCTACGCCCTCAAGGGGCTGGACTACATGGACGCCCTCAGCGTCCACCACTACGGCTACCCGAGCCCGCCCGAGCAGGCCCTGGCGAAACTGCCGCAGGTGCGGGCCGATCTGGACGCGGCGGGCGGCAAGGACTTCCCGCTGTGGATGACCGAGAACGGCTACCCCACCCACGCCGACGGCGTCACCCAGGCAGCCCAGGCCGCCTATGTGCCGCGCGCCCAGATCTTCTCCTTCGCCTCCGGCGTCGACCGCTACTACTGGTACGACCTCACCAACGACGGCACCGACGCGAACAACAAGGAACACAACTTCGGCGCGTTCAAGCGTCCCACCACCGGCGTCGCGGCCTGGCAGCCCAAGCCGTCCGTGGTCACCGAGAGCGTCCTGATCCGCCAGCTCGCCGGCCGCGCCTACGCCGGCCGTGACGACGCCGGATCCGCCGACGTCCGCTCCTACCGCTTCGGCACCGGGGCCTCCACGGTCCGCGCGCTGTACACGACGGCCGCGACCCCGGGAACCGTCCAGCTCTCGGCCGGCGGCCCGGTCACCGTCAGCGACCAGATGGGCCGTGAGAAGACCTACGTCCCGGTCGGCGGCAAGGTGCAGCTCGGCATCGACGACAAGGTGCTGTACGTCAAGGGCGCGGTGAGCGCCGTCACGTCCGTCGCCACCTCCGCCTTCTCCCTCGAACTCCCCGGGCGTACCAACACGGAGGAGTCCGTCACCGCGGTGCTCAAGGTCGACCGCACCAAGGGACAGCCCGCCCTCCCGCCGCTGCTCGACTTCCGCATCGCCGGGAAGACCTACCGGGTGACGGCGAAGCCCGGCACGGTGACCCGCAAGACCATCGACCTGCCCACCTCGGCGCTGACCGGCACGCGTTCGGTCAGCGGCACCGTCGGCCTCGGCCCGGTCAACCTCGGCCGGATCACCACCGACACCGTCGTGGTGCCCCCGACCGAGGTCACCTTCGACCCGGTGGTGAAGAAGGCCGAACCCTTCGCCGCCGCGCTGAAGGTCACCGTCACCAACAACCGCGCCCGCTCCGCGCTCGACCTCACCAAGCTGGAGTGGCAGGTCAACCAGGGCACCGCGTACCTGGACCGGGGCACCATCGCCGGGCCGATCAAGGTCGGTACCGAGGACAAGGTCTCGTACACGGTCGACGCGCGCAACGTGAAGCCGTGGGACCGCTACTGGACGGCCGCCTACGTCAGCACCCCCGACGGCGCCAGGAACCCGGTGGGCGCCTGGAACGGCTGGGGCGCGGTACAGCCCGCAGGCACCAGCACCACCACGCCCATCGACCTGGCCACCCACGCCACCAAGCACTACTCGGCCGGCTACCGGGGCGAGGCCGACCTCTCCGGCTCGATGCGCCCGCAGTACACCGACACCGGGCTCGTCCTGAAGGGCGAGTTCACCGACAACGCCCTGTACCAGCCCGCCACCAGCGCCGAGAACATGTGGCAGGGCGACAGCCTCCAGTTCGCCGTCACCCCCGAGGTCCCGGGCCGCAGCCGTCAGTACGTCGAGGTCGGCGCCTCCCTCGTCGGCGGCAAGCCCCAGGTGTACACCTGGCGGCCGCCGGCCGGCCAGAGCGCCGGAATCACCCCCGGCGCGACCGCGCGGATCACCCGTGAAGGCACCACCACCCACTACACGGTGACCGTCCCCTGGACCTCCCTCGGCCTCAGCGGCAAGCCGGCCGCCTCCATCGGACTCGGCTTCGTCGTCAACGACGCCGACAACGACGGACGGGGCCGCGGCTGGTTCGAGTGGGGCGGCTCCATCGCCAACAACTCCAAGAGCGCCTCCGGCCTGCGGGCCGTCCAGCTGACCGACTGACCGGACGCGACGACCGCGGACCGATCCGATGAACGACCGCTCCCCATGAACCGGCGGGGCCGGGTGCACCTGACAGCACCCGGCCCCGCTGCTCCATGTCGTACGGCCGGCACCGAAGATGTCACCACCCACCATCCCGAGGAGACGCACCACACCATGGCCCTGTTCGACCTGCCTCTCGACGAACTGCGCGACTACCGGCCCCGGATCGCGGAACCCGGCGACTTCGACGCCTTCTGGGCCAGGACCCTGGCCGAGACCCGCGCCCACGAGCCCGCCATCACCTTCGAACCGGTCGACACCCCGCTGACCGGCATGCGCACCTGGGACACCACCTTCGCGGGCTACGGCGGCCACCCCGTCAAGGGCTGGTTCAGCGCCCCCGCGCACGCCGAGGGCCCGCTGCCGCTCGTCGTCCAGTTCCACGGCTACAACGGCGGCCGCAGCCTGCCGCACTGCTGGGGCATGTGGCCGCTGGCCGGCTTCGCCCACTTCGTCATGGACGTACGGGGCCAGGGCAGCGGCGGCAACGTCGGGGACACCCCCGACCCGGTCGGCTCCGGACCCTCCCACGCGGGCTTCATGACCCGGGGCATCGAGGACCCGGAGAACTACTACTACCGCCGCGTCTACGCCGACGCCGTACGCGCCGTCGAAGCGGCACGCACGCACCCCCTCGCCGACCGCGCCCGCACCGTGGCGCTCGGCGGCAGCCAGGGCGGCGGCCTGACCCTCGCGGTCGCCGGACTCCTCCCCGGCCTGTCGGCCATCTCCGTCGACGTACCGTTCCTCTGCCACTTCGGGCGGGCCGTCACCCTCACCGACGCCAACCCGTACTCCGAGATAGCCCGCTACCTCAAGGTCCACCGCGGCAAGGAGGAGAACACCTTCCGCACCCTGTCGTACTTCGACGGGGTGTCGTTCGCCGCCCGGGGCAGCGCCCCCGCGCTCTTCTCCGTCGCCCTCCAGGACCAGACCTGCCCGCCGTCCACGGTGTTCGCCGCCTACAACGCGTACCGGGGCGAGAAGGAGATCGAGGTGTACCCCTTCAACGGACACGAGGGCGGCGCCATGTACCAGGAAGCGGTCCAGCTGCGCCGGATACCGGCGCGGCTGGACCGCGATTCCTGATCCGGGGCCCGATCAGCCCGCCGCGGCGACCGCCAGGCGCAGCGTCAGGATCTGGAACGGGCGCAGCACCAGCTCCACCACGTCCCCCTGGACGGTGACCCGTTCACCCTCCAGGGGGCGTTCCAGCAGGTCGGTCACCGTCGCCGAGGCCAGCGGGAAGCCGGCGCTCAGACGTGCGGCGGCCCGCCCGCCGTGCGCCTCGTGGACCCGGACGACCACGTCCCCGCTCCCGTCGTCGGCCAGCTTCACCGCCGTGGCGACCACCGCGTCACTGTCCAGCGTGACCAGCGGCGCCACCTCCGAACCGCCCGGCACCCGGCGCTCCGGCAGACCGAACTGCCAGCCCTCGCGCACCGCGTCACCGACCGTCGCACCCGGCAGCAGCGCGTAGCGCAGCCGGTGCACGCCCTGGTCGGTCGCCGGGTCGGGGTAGCGGGGGGCCCGCAGCAGCGACAGCCGCACCGTGGTCGTGGTGGCGCCGTCCTCGCGGACCGTACGGGTCACATCGTGACCGTACGTCGAGTCGTTCACCAGCGCCGCACCCCAGCCGGGCTCACCGACATGCAGGAAGCGGTGCGCGCAGATCTCGAACTTGGCCGCCTCCCAGCTGGTGTTGGTGTGCGTCGGACGCTGGACGTGCCCGAACTGCGTCTCCGCCGTGGAGTGACCGGCCCGCACATCGAGGGGGAAGGCCGCCTTGAGGAACTTCTCCTGCTCGTGCCAGTCGACCTCGGTGTCGATGTCCAGGCGCCGCGCCCCGGCCCGCAGCGTCAGCAGCTGGGTGACACGGGACGCGCCGAAGCTGCGCACCACCTCGATGCCCTCATCCACCCGGCGCACCGAATCCGCCTCGGTCAGGTCGGTCACCGTGTTGCGGTAGAACGAGTCGACGTCCCAGGCGTCCCAGCGGTTGGGCAGGTCCGGGTGGATCTGGAGCAGGTTCGCCACACTGCCCGGGGCCACGGTCTCGCGTCCCCCGGCCACCAGGTCCAGGACCGACACCACCAGACCACGCGCGTCCACGGTCACCCGCAGAAGCCCGTTGTCGAGCCGGAAGCCGCCCTCGTACGACTCGATCCCCACCGGCCCGTCCGCGGCCTCGCGCACGAGTGCGCCACCGCCCGCCGGAACCCCCGCCCGCGAGTGCGGAGCGGCGTTGAACACGACCGTGCCCCCGCCCTCCGGCGAACCGGCCAGCGCCTGCTGCGCCCCGCCGATCACCGCCTCCAGCTCCTCGGCGATCCGCGCGTACGTGGCCTCCGCCTCGCGGTGCACCCAGGCGATCGACGAACCGGGCAGGATGTCGTGGAACTGGTGCAGCAGCACGCTCTTCCAGATCCGGTCCAGCTCCTCCTGCGGATAGCGGAACCCGGTCCGGACGGCCGCCGTGGCCGCCCACAGCTCCGCCTCCCGCAGCAGATGCTCGCTGCGCCGGTTGCCCTGCTTGGTCCGTGCCTGAGAGGTGTACGTGCCCCGGTGCAGCTCCAGATACAGCTCGCCCAGCCACACGGGCGGCCGGGTGTACTCGGCCTCCGCCGCGGCGAAGAACTCCGCCGGTGTCTCGATCGTCACCCGCGAGGAGCCCTCCAGGTCCGCCAGCCGCTCGGCGCGCGCCAGCATCTCGCGGGTGGGGCCGCCACCGCCGTCGCCCCAGCCGAACGGGACCAGCGAGCGGGTGGCGTTCCCCTTGTCCCGGAAGTTCTCCTCGGCATGCGCCATCTCCTGGCCGGAGAGCTCCCCGACGTAGGTGTCCACCGGCGGGAAGTGCGTGAACACCCGGGTGCCGTCCAGCCCTTCCCACAGGAAGGAGTGGTGCGGGAACGGGTTGGTGGTGTTCCACGAGATCTTCTGCGTCAGGAACCAGCGCGAACCGGAGAGCGCGACCAGCTGCGGCAGAGCGGCCGAATAGCCGAACGAGTCGGGCAGCCACACCTCCTGCGTCTCCACCCCGAACTCCTCCAGGAAGAAGCGCTTGCCGTACACGAACTGCCGTGCCAGCGCCTCCGATCCGGGCATGTTGGTGTCCGACTCCACCCACATCCCGCCCACCGGCACGAACTGCCCGGCCGCGGCCTTCTCCTTGACCCGCTCGTACAGCGCCGGCTGGTGCTCGCGCAGCCAGTCGAGCTGCTGCGCCTGGGACATCGCGAAGATGAACTCCGGGTGGTCGTCCATCAGCGCCACCACGTTCGAGGTGGTGCGGGTGACCTTGCGCACGGTCTCGCGCAGCGGCCACAGCCACGCGGAGTCGATATGGGCGTGGCCCACCGCGGAGAGGCGGTGCGCCGAGGCGTTCGCGGGGGAGTCGAGCACCGCCCGGAGCCGCTCGCGGGCGGCGGCCGCGGTGGCGTTGACGGCATCGAGGTCCAGGACGTCGAGGCACCTCTCCACGGAGCGCAGGATCTCCCAGCGGCGGGCCGAGCCGAGGGGGAGCTGCCGCATCAGCTGGTCGAGCACCTCCAGGTCCTGGACGAGCTCCCACACCTGCTCGTCGAAGACGGCGATGTCCATCCGCTCGACCCGGTACAGCGGCTCGCTGCCCGCCGTCTCCCGGTCGCCGAGGTCACTGACCCCCTCCAGTATCTCGGGGTTGGCGGCCGCCTCCAGGTAGTAGGTGAACTCCTCGCCGCCCGCCACCGGCTGTCCGACGCGCAGCCAGGTGTTGCACGGGTTGAGGGCCTTCACCACACTGCCGTCCGGCCGGTGGGCGAGGGCCTCCGCCGAGAATCCGGGCCGGTCGCGGGCGAATCCGAGGTCGATCACCGCCTCGACGGTGAGCCCCGCCCAGTCGGCGGGGACGCGTCCGGTGACCCGGAACCAGCTGGTGCCCCAGGCGGGGCCCCAGGTGTCACCGATCGCGCCGGGCTTGTACGGGGCGTTCACCGCCTCGGCGAACGGCACCGGCTCGCCCGGGGCGTGCCAGACCTCGATGTCCAGCGGCGCGGTACGCGGATGGATCGCCGGCCGGATGCGCTCGCGCAGGACACGGTCCAGGCGTTCCTCGGTCAGTGTGCGGTCGTCATGCATGGCAGAAGCCTCTTCCGGGCTGGGGGAGCGATGGGAATGGTGCGGGAGCCGGGGACGTACGGGGGAGCGGGGACGGATCAGGGGAGCTCGTCGAAGCCCGCACAGGGCAGGGAGAGCTCGTCGGCCAGGGCCAGGAGCCGCTCCAGCCGCGCCGGGGTCACATGGTTCGCCTCGTGGGCGTCGGCGACGCAGTGGGCGTACAGTGTGCTGACGCCGCCGTCCCCGGCGCTCCTGCGCACCGCCGCCTCGACACCGGACAGATCGCCGCCGTACACGAGCGGCCCGCGCCCGGAGTCCACCGAACAGCCGGGCAGCACCCGGCGGCCCGCCACTTCGGCCGCCGGGACGTGCAGGTCGTCCGCGAGCGACGGATCGGCGCGCCGGTCCGCCGGCACACCGCCGCGCAGCCGCTCGAACAGGCCGAGCAGCAGCCGGTCGGTGCTGTCGTCACGGGCACTGCACGGGTAGGCGAAGGTCCGGGCCGCGAAGCCGAGACGGCGCAGCTCCTCCAGAGCGGGCAGGACCTCCTGGCGGAGGTAGGCGGCCGGGCCGTGGGCGGCGATGAAATCGGGCGCCCGCTCGTGCCGCAGACCGTGGCAGCCGATGGTGTGGCCGTCGTCCGCGAGCCGGTGCAGCAGGCGCCGGTCCTCGCGGTCGAGCCGGTCGGGCTCGCAGACGAAGAAGGTGACCCGGGAGCCGTACCGGCGCAGCAGCGGCGCCGCGGCGGCCCATTCGCGTATGTGCCGGTCGTCGAAGGTGAGCAGCAGCGCACGGGTGATACCCGTCATCGCCCGGACTCCTCGGGGGCCCAGCCCGGAACGGAGCCGTGCAGGGCGGTGTAGAACGGGTCGCCCGGGACGATCTCACCGGCCAGGACCGGGAGTCCGGTCAGGGCGGCCTTGTACATGGCGGTGATGAGTTCGAGGGAGCGCCGCCCGTCCCCGGCGCTCGCCCGCGGCCGCCGGCCCGCCCGCATGTCGGCGAGCAGCGAACGCAGTTGGGCGGCGTGCGAGCTGGGGACGTCCTGCGCGGGGGTGGACCAGGCGGCCGTCCGGGCGGGGTCGACGCCGGGCGCCGGGGTGTAGGTCCAGTCGCCGTTGCCGTATCCGTAGAGATGGTTCAGCTCGATGGTGGCGTCGCGCAGATCGATGCGCAGATGGCTGACCTGGCGCGGCGAGAGCGCGCTGTTGACGACGGTGGCGAGGGCGCCCGAGGCGAAGCGCACGGTCGCGGTGGTCACATCGTCGGTCTCGGTGTCACGGGCCAGCCGGCCCGCCATCGCCCGGATCTCCGCCCAGTCCCCGAGGAGTTCGAGCAGCAGGTCGATCTGGTGGATGCCGAGTCCCATCGCGGGGCCCGCGCCCTCGGTCGCCCACTTCCCGCGCCAGGGGACCGCGTAGTAGGAGTCGTCGCGGTACCAGGTGGTCTGGCAGTGGGCGACGAGCGGCGCTCCCAGCTCACCCGAGGTGATGAGCGCCTTCGCGTGTTCGGCGCCCGATCCGAACCGGTGCTGGAACACGATGGGGGCGTACGGCCCGCCCGCGCCCTCGGCGGCGGTCATCGCGTCGTACTCCGCGAGGCTGAGCGCGGGCGGCTTCTCGCACCACACCCAGGCCCCGGCCTCCAGTGCGGCGACCGCCTGCCGGCGGTGGGCGACGGGCGGGGAGGCGATGACCACGAGATCGGGCCGCGCCTCGCGCAGGGCGGCCGCGAGATCGGTGGAGTGGTGGGGGAGGGAGAAGTCCGCGGCGAAGGACCGGGCGGCGCCGGGGTCGGAGTCGACGGCGCCGACCACCGTGAAGTCCGAGGGGTGTTCGAGGAACGCCGGCATGTGGACGGCGCGGGCGATATTGCCGGCGCCGACGAACAGAACGCGGTAGGGGGGCGGGGTCACAGACACGGAAGAACCGTCCAGGTGGGTGAGCGATGTCGTGGAACAACGGTGGTAAGCGTTTTCCCGCAGGTGGGGAAAGCGCCCTCCCCGAGAGGAGGGCGAAGTCGGGCGGGGGAGGGGGCGGTCAGAGCGTGGCGTAGAGCGCTCCGGCGCTGGTCACCGGACCGTTGCGGAGCCGGTCCGGCCAGTCCAGGGCGAGGCCGAGGGAATCGCTCAGCCGCCCCTGGAAGGAGGCCAGCCTGCGTTCCGTCCCGCGTACGGCGCGCGGCGGCAGCCGGTGCTCCAGGCAGTACGACACCAGCGCGCCCACGGCCTCGCCGATCGCCCACTGACCGTGGTGCCCGCCGAACGCGGGTGCGCTGAGGTGCGTGGCGCCGAGGTTCTGCCCGGCCGGGAGCAGGTTCTCCACCCGTACGGGCAGCAGCGCGCCCAGCGGCAGCTGGAACGGCAGGCACTCCAGATCCAGTCCGGGGCCGCCCCCGGTACCCGGTTGCAGGGTGATGCGGGAGCGCAGCGTCCCCACACTGTCCGTGAACGTCTCGGCCCCCGGCGCCCCCGCGCGGGCGGCGACGGTGAGATGGTGCTCCAGCACCGTGAACTCGGCCCGGATGCGCCGGGATTCACGCACCCGCGGCGACTTGGCGAACCCGTCGGCCGTCCCGGTCACGTCCGGCCGCAGCCGCAGCTCCGGATAGCCGTGGCCGTCGTCGTGGCGGGGCGCCCGGGTCTGCATCCAGTAGAGGAACGACAGCGCCTGCTCGCGCGCCTCCTGTTCGGCCTGTGCCCGTACGCCGGCACCGGCACCGGCGAGCGGCAGCCGGGTGTAGGCCGTCTGCGGCCAGTCGACCAGGGTGATGTCGCTGTCGAAGGTCCCGGGCAGATACCGGCTGCGCGCGAGCGCCCGGCGCTGGTGCCAGCGGTCGTTGGGCGGCGCGGCCCACGGCGGGACGTCGTCCGGTTCGTGCAGGAACAGCGGCACGGTGCGCGGTGCCGCGCGGCCCGGCTCCGCCGTGTCCCAGGAGAAGGCGGCGGACCACCGGTCGTAGCCGGCCGGCCGCTCGACCGTGTGGTCCTCGCCGGGGCGGTGGTCCAGGGCGAAGACCCATGAGGCGGGCTGCTGGTCCAGGGGATCGGCGAGGGCGGCGGCGTGCGGTTCGCCGGTCTCCTCGCGCGACTCCGCCCCGGTGACGTGCTCGACACCCGCGAGGCCGAGCAGCTCGCCCAGGTCGGTGGCGTCGACGACGTACGAGGCGGAGACGGTCAGCAGGTCCCCGCCGGGGCGCTCCAGGGTGACGGCGGCGACCCGGTCGCCGTCCGGGTGGGCCGCGACCGGCCGGTGTTCCGGCAGCACGGTGATGCGCCCCGCCGCGAGATGCGGAGCCAGCAGCTCCTGGACGACGGCGAGCGCGGCGCGTGGTTCGTGGCTGAGATGGCCGGTGGTGCTGAGCCCCGGGTCGAGCAGGGGATCCGCGTACGGCTCGGGGCACAGCGGGTAGTTGCGGCGGTAGAAGTCGCGTATCCGCTCCCGCAGGTCGCGATAGCCGGGGGAGACCGGGTCCAGTTCGATGCGGTGACCGTCGGCGAGCGGCACCGCCTGGGCGGTGAGCAGGCCGCCGGGCCAGTCGGTGGGGTCGGTGAGCACGACCCGGTGGCCGAAGCGGGCGGCGGTGAGCGCGGCGGCGAGACCGCCGGGACCGGCACCGACCACGAGGACGTCGGTCCCGAGTTCGCGGGCGGGGGGTGCGGGGGTGGCGGACACAGGAGTCTCCTCCCTCAGGGCCGGTGGGCGGCGACGGTGCGGAGCCGGACCGGCGCGGAGTCGCGCGTCCTGATCCGGACGGGAAGCACGATCTGCTCGGCGCTGCGGTACGGGTCCTCGCCCGCCGCGCGCTCCGAGATCCGGGTGACCAGGAGTTCCACCGCGCGGGCACCGATCTCCCGTGCGGGCAGCCGGGCGGCGAAGCTCGTCAGCGGCAGCAGGTCGTAGGGTCCGGCGTCGTCCATGCCCGCCAGCACGATCTCGTCCGGCACACCGATGCCGAGCGACGCCAGATCGGCGGCGGCCGTGGCCACGGCGAAACCGTGGGCGCACAGCAGCGCGGTCGGCGGCTCGGGCGCGGCGAGCAGTTCGGACAGCAGGTTCCTGCGGTCGTCCTCGGGCAGCGCGGTGTACGAGCGCAGGGCGGTCAGCTGGGGGAGCAGCGGCTGCCCATGGGCCCGCAGGGCCTGTTTGTGGCCGGTCATCCGGTCATGGACGCTCGTGCACTCCGTCTCGCCCCAGAGCGTCGCGATGCGCTCGTGACCGGCGGCGAGCAGCTGCTCGGTGAGGCGGTAGCCGACGTCGTAGTTGTCGGCGGTGACGGCGTCGATGGCGAGGTCCGGGAAGTACCGGTCGACCAGCACCATCGGGATGCGCAGACGCCTGATGTCGTCGAGCACGGCGAGATCGGGCGAACCCTGCACGGGGTACAGGATGATGCCGTCGACCCGGTCCTCGACCGCCTGGCGCAGCGCCCTGTCCTGGCGGGCGGTGGACGCGGGGTGGTCGGCGTGGCCCGTGGTGGTCATCCCCATCGCGGTGTCGGAGAAGAACATGCGCACCTCACGTTCGGCGCAGCTCGACTCGATGCCGCGCAGCACGTCGGACTGGTGCGGCCCCTGACCGCTGATGATGCAGGCGATCACTCCCGAGCGCTGTGCGGCGGCGGGCTCCTCCGGCCGGTCCGAGGGCGCCGCGACAAAGGTGCCCAGGCCCCGGCGGCGTACCAGCAGGCCTTCCGCTACCAGGTCGTTGAGGGCCCGCACCGCCGTGGTGGAGCTGACCTGGAACCGTTCGCGCAGCTGGTTCTGGGTGATGAACGGTGCACCCGCCTCGTACTCGTCGCGGGCCACCTCGGCCCGCAACTCGTCCTTGATCCGCTGGTACTTGGGTCCGGACGTGCCCATCCAGCCACCACCCCCTCTGTTTGACGCGTCAAAGCAGCGTGGGTCCCAGTGTGTTGATGGTTAACGCATTATTTCAAGAGGGTTGCAGGGAAAACTTGTGTCTTAGTGCGTCAAGTAGGCGGGTCGGGCCGCTTGAACGCGTCAACCCGATGGGCGGCGGCTCAGCCGGCGGTGCGCGGCGGCGGTGCCGTGCTGGCCCGCACCACGAGCCGCGACGGCACCGCGAGCGACCTCGGGGAGGCCGACGCGTCACCGAGCGCCAGCAGCAGCGCCCGGCGCCCGATCTCCTCCAGCGGCAGCCGTACGGTGGTGAGCGCGGGAGTCACGTCGGAGGCCACCGGGAGGTCGTCGAACCCGACCACGGAGACATCGGCCGGCACGCTGCGGCCCAGGTCGTCGCGGAGCGCCGCCAGAGCGCCGAGGGCCATGGCGTCGTTCAGCGCGAACAGCGCCGTGATGTCCTGCGACCTGCGGAAGATCCGCACGGCGGCGGCACGTCCGCCGTCCCGGGTGAAGTCGGCCTCCGCGCGATGGCGCTCCTGGACATGTACGCCGAGCTCCGCCGCGCGCTCCAGGAACCCCTGCAGCCGCTCCTGTACCGAGACCAGGGCCAGCGGTCCGCAGATGACGCCGATCTCCGTGTGCCCGAGGCCGGCGAGATGCTCGGCGACCGCGCGGCCCCCCTCGCGGTTCCCCGGCATGATCGTGTCGACCGGAAGGCCCTGGTGCGCCACCGCGGTGACCCGGCCGCCGTGGGCCGCGAACGCCTCCAGCTCCTGGGTGAGCGCGGGGCTGCCGCCGGTGAAGCCGGACCCGGCGAGGATGACGGCACGGGCCCGCTGCGCGCGCAGCCGCGCCACGTACTCCGCCTGGAGCTGGGGTTCGTGGAACGTGCCCGCCAGCATCACCAGGAGCTTGCGGTCGCGGGCGACCTCCATGACACCGGCCGCGATGGCGGAGTAGTAGGCGTCGTTCACATCGTGGACGATCAGCCCGACGATGGAGGTCGTGGACTGCACGAGTGCGCGGGCCGGTGCGTTGGACACATAGCGGAGCCGGGCGGCCGCCTCCAGGACACGCTCCTGGAGCTCCTGGGTGACGTTGCGGTCGCTGTCGCTGAGGACGCGCGACGCCGTGGCAAGGGATACCCCGGCGTCCTGCGCGACCTGCTGGAGCGTCACGGCGGACGACGGGCGGGGGCGGGCGGAACGTCGATTGACCTGGCTCGGCATAGGGCTACGATAGCTGCACTGAAAGCGTTTTCCCATTGCATCCATCAGCGGATCCGGTGCCGTGGACGCCCCACCGGGCAGGGGCCGCACACCTCGAACAGACGATCATGACGCGCGGCGGCCGGACGCCCGCGCTCCAATGGACGCGTGACCGCGCCCCCCGACGACTGCCTCGCGCGCAATGAATGGATCTGCGGCGCCTATCTCTCCAGCCGCCGGGAGATCCTCTGGGACGCGACGGTCCAGCACCTCCAGCTGACCTCGGTCTCGGTGCTCATAGGTCTGGCCCTCGCCCTGCCGCTCGCCCTGGCCGCCCGCGGAAGGCGCTGGGCGGCCGGACCCGTGCTCGGGCTGACGACGGTCCTCTACACCATCCCGTCGCTCGCGATGTTCTCGCTGCTGCTGCCGGTGTACGGGCTCTCCGCCACGCTCGTCGTCGCCGGACTCGTCCTCTACTCGCTCACCCTTCTCGTGCGCAACATCCTCGCCGGACTGCGGGCGGTGCCCGAGGAGACCCGGCAGGCGGCGCGCGGCATGGGCTACGGCCCCGTACGCCTGCTGATGACCGTGGAGCTCCCGCTCGCCCTGCCCGCTTCCATGGCCGGGCTGCGGATCGCCACCGTCTCGGCGGTCTCCCTGGTCACGGTCGGGGCGATCGTCGGCCACGGCGGGCTCGGCAACCTCATCTACGCGGGCATGAACACCTACTTCAAGGCCCAGGTGCTGACCGCGTCCGTCCTCTGTGTCCTCATCGCCGTGGCGGCCGACCTGCTGCTCCTGGGCGCGCAGCGCCTGCTGACCCCCTGGACCAGGAGCCGGCCGTGACCACCCTCGCCGACTCCTGGTCCTGGCTCACCACCGCCGCCCACTGGTCCGGGCCCGACGGCATCTGGCACCGGCTCGGCGAACACCTCTACCTCACCGCGGTCTGCCTGCTGATCAGCTGTCTCATCGCCCTGCCGGTCGCCCTGGTCCTCGGCCACATCGGCAGGGGCGGCGCCCTGGCCGTCAACATCTCGAACATCGGCCGGGCCGTCCCCACGTTCGCCGTGCTGGTCCTGCTGCTGCTCACGCCGGTCGGTGCGTACGGCCAGTGGTCGACCGTCATCGCGCTGGTGCTCTTCGCCATGCCCCCGTTGCTCACCAACGCCTACGTGGGGATGCGCGAGGTGGACCGGGACGTGGTCGGGGCGGCCCGGGGGATGGGCATGACGGGCCGGCAGATGCTGCTGGGCGTGGAGCTGCCGCTCGCGATGCCGCTCGTCCTCACCGGCATCCGGATCGCCGCCGTGCAGCTCGTCGCCACCGCGACGCTGGCCGCCCTGGCCGGCGGCGGCGGCCTGGGCCGGATCATCACCGCGGGCTTCAACCTGGCCTCCACCCCCCAGGTCGTGGCCGGGGCGGTCCTGGTCGCCGTCCTCGCCCTCCTGGTGGAAGGGATCTTCGAGGCCGGCCGGCGCATCACCCCGGACCGGCGCCGGGCCCGGGAGGCCGCGTGAGCCGCCCCCGTACCCCGTACGCCCTGTGCGTCCTTCTCCTGCTGGCCGCCACCGCAGCGGCGTGCACCACCGGCCCCGCCCTGGAGAACCAGGGCGATGTCACCGCCCCGCCCGGCGACAGCGAGCACCTCACGATCGGCTCCGCCGGATTCACCGAGAGCGAACTGCTCGCCCGGATGTACGCGATCCTGCTCGGCCGGGCCGGGTACACCACCAGGATCATCTCCGTGACCAACCGGGAGATCTACGAACCCGCGCTGGAGAGCGGCCAGATCGACGTCGTGCCGGAGTACGCGGCGACCTTCGCCGACTGGCTGAACGCCAGGACCAACGGCGCGGACGCCGCGCCCGTCGGTTCCCCCGACCTCGGCACCACGATGAAGGCCCTGCGCTCCCTGGCCGCACCCCGCGGCCTCACCGTCCTGGACCCGGGCCGGGCCGTCGACCAGAACGCCTTCGCGGTCGCCTCCTCGTACGCCGCGCGGCACCGCCTGAAGACCCTCGGCGACCTGGGAAGGTCACGGCTGCCCGTGCGGCTGGCGGCGGGCGACGAATGCGTACAGCGCCCGTACTGCGCGCCCGGACTCAGGAAGACCTACGGCATCGACATCACCGCCGTCGATCCGAAGGGTGTCGGCACCACCCAGGCCAAACAGGCGGTGCAGAGCGGTCAGGACCAGATGGTCCTGACCACCAGCACGGACGCCACCCTCGACGACTTCGGCCTCGTGCTCCTCGCCGACGACAGACATCTCCAGAACGCCGACCACCTGGTCCCCGTCGTCAACCGCGCACGGGCGGGCGGCGCCGGGGTGCGCGACGCCCTCGCCCCGCTCGGCACGGCACTGACCACGGCCGCTCTGGCAGCGATGAACGAACAGGTCGACAGCTGGCGCAGGCTGCCCGAGGACGTCGCACGCGACTACCTGAGGAAGGCGGGGCTCATCCCGGCGGGGTGAGGGAGCGCCCGTGTCCTCAGGCCGTCAGTTTTCCCGGGAGCCAGGCCAGCTGGGCGGCCTGCTGGAACGCGCCACCGCCCTCGTGGTCGTTGAAGTCGTACACCTCGATCGTCTTGTCCTGATGGCCGTACGCGTTGAAGGCGGCGAAGACCGTCGAGGGCGGGCAGGTCTGATCCTCCAGGGCCGTCGAGAACAGCGCGGGAGCCCGGCCGCGCGCCGCGAAGTGCACCCCGTCGAAATAGGCCAGCGTGGCGTTGGCCCGCTCGGTGCGGCCGCGGTGCGTCTTGAGGTAGTTGCCCACCTCGCGGTACGGCTGCCGGTCGGTGAGGGTGACCGCACGCGGGAAGTCGCACAGGAACGGCACGTCCGGCGCGACCGCGACCAGGTCCGGTATCAGCCCTCCGGCGGCGATCGCGATGCCGCCGCCCTGACTGACCCCGGTGACGGCGGTACGCGCCGCGTCGGCCAGCGGATGCGAGCGAGCGGCCTCCACGGCCCGCACCGCGTCCGTGAACACCCTCCGGTAGTAGTAGTCCAGGGGGTCCTCTATACCCCGGGTCATGAATCCGGGCAGCGAGGGCGCGCTGCCCACGGGGTCGGCCGTGTCCCCCGGCGCCCAGCCGCTGCCCTGGCCCCGGGTGTCCATCACGAAGTGGGCGAAACCGGCCGAGGCCCACAGCAGATGGGTGTGCGCCAGACCGCGCCCACCCCCGTATCCGAGGAACTCCACGACCACCGGCAGGGGCTCCCGGGTGCCCGCCGGCACGACGAACCACCCCTTGACCGGGTGCCCGCCGAAGCCCGCGAACGTCACGTCGTACACCTCGACGCCCGCCAGCCCCGTGCCGGTGTGCCGTGCGAAGCGGGCGTCCAGGTCATGGGTCCTGGCCTCGTCGAGGGTCGTCGACCAGAACGTGTCGAAGTCCGCGGGCTCCACCGACCGGCTGCGGTAGCCGTGCAGCTCGGGGAGGGACAGATCGAACAGAGCCATGAGGGACCGCCTTCGTCGCAGGAGTGGACGATCACACCGTACGGTCCCGCCCTCAGACGTCCGCGACCGAGTCGAACGCCACTTCCTCGCGCGGGACGCCCTGAGCGTCCGCGTCCACGGAACGGCGCAGCGCCTCATGGAGCTTCGACGGAGTCAGCACCCCCAGGAAACGCGCTCCGTCCAGCACCGCCACCCACCCGGCGTCGTACTGGAGCATCTCGCTGAACGCCTGCTTCAACGGTGCGCCGACGGGCACCCACGCGTCCATCCGCCGGGCCGGCCCGCCCACCGTCGCCGCCTCCCCGGCGTCCCGCAGCGCGTCCACCGACACCCAGCCGTGCAGCTCGCCCGCACCGTTCAGGACCACCGCCCAGCGGGCCCCCGCCGCACCCAGCCGGGCCGCCGCGGACCGGGCCGGTTCGTCGAGCCGGGCCACCGGCGGCTCCCAGAGGTCCTCCGGTCCGATCGCGGTCACCGACAGCCGTTTCAGCCCCCGGTCGGCGCCGACGAAACGCGCCACGTACGGCGTCGCAGGGGTGCCGAGCACGGCGGCCGGGGTGTCGAACTGCTCGATGCGGCCCTCCCCGTACACGGCCATCCGGTCGCCCATCCGGACGGCTTCCTCGATGTCGTGCGTGACCAGCAGAACGGTCTTCCTGACCGTTGCCTGGAGTCCCAGGAACTCGTCCTGAAGCCGTTCACGGACCACCGGGTCCACCGCACCGAAGGGTTCGTCCATCAGCAGCACCGGCGGATCCGCCGCGAGCGCCCGCGCCACCCCCACCCGCTGGCGCTGGCCGCCGGACAGCTGGGCGGGGTAGCGCGATCCGTAGGTGCCCGGGTCCAGGCCCACCAGGTCGAGCAGCTCCGCCGCCCGCTCCCTGGCCCTGGCACGCTTCCAGCCGATCAGCGCCGGTACGGTCGCGGTGTTGTCCAGGACCGTCCGGTGCGGGAACAGGCCGGCCTGCTGGATCACATATCCGATCCGGCGGCGCAGCCTCACCGGGTCGACGCCCGCGATGTCCTCCCCGTCGACCAGGATCCGGCCCGAGGTCGGCTCGATCAGCCGGTTCACCATCATCATCGTGGTGGTCTTGCCGCAGCCGGACGGTCCGACCAGCGTGACCAGTTCCCCCTCGCCGACCTCGAAGGACAGCCCGTCGACCGCGGTCGTGCCGTCCGGGTAGACCTTGCCGACCTGCTCGAACCGGATCATGACTGCACGTTAGGAGCCGCCCGGACCGGGCGCACACGGGCCGGGCCCGTCCGAGTCACACTCATGTGCTGAACTGTCCCGGAACCATCTGATTCAGGAGCCTTGTGTGAGCAGTTACCGGCAGCCCGGCGTCGTCTTCACCGACCGTCATTTCACGGTCCCGCTCGATCACGGCGACCCGGGCGGCGAGCAGATCGAGATCTTCGGCCGGGAGGCGGTGGCGACCGGCCGGACCGGTGAGCAGCTGCCGTGGCTGGTCTATCTGGAGGGCGGCCCCGGGTTCGGCGCCGGCCGGTTCGTCGGTACGGAGGCGTGGCTCGGCCGCGCCGTACAGGAATTCCGGGTGCTGCTGCTCGACCAGCGCGGCACCGGCCGGTCCACCCCGGCCAACCGGCAGACCCTGCCGCTGCGGGGCGGCCCGCGCGAGCAGGCCGAGTACCTCGCCCACTTCCGCTCGGACAGCATCGTCCTCGACTGCGAGCTCATCCGCCCGCAGCTGACCGGCGGCGGTACCTGGACCGTGCTGGGGCAGTCCTACGGCGGATTCTGCGCCGTGCGTTATCTGTCGGTTGCCCCCGAAGGGCTCGAAGCCGTCCTGATCACCGGCGGTCTGCCCGCGCTCGACGCCCACGCCGACGAGGTGTACCGGGCCGCCTATCCGCGGATCGAGCGGAAGACCGCCGCCCACTACGCCCGCTACCCGCAGGACGTGCGGCGCGTCCGCGAGATCGCCGCGTACCTCGCCGAACACCGGCCCGAGAGCGCCGGGCACCGGCTGACGCCCGAGGGGTTCCAGTCGCTGGGCATCATGCTGGGCGGCGGCAGCGGCAGCCACCGGCTGCACTATCTGCTGGAGAACGCCTTCGTCCGCACCCCGCACGGGACCGAGCTCTCCGACGCCTTCCAGGAGGGCATGCGCACGGCCAACTCGTTCGCCGGACATCCGCTGTACGCCCTGATGCACGAGGCGATCTACGGCCAGGGCGGGGCGCCCACCGGATGGGCCGCGGAGCGGGTCAGGTCCGAGTTCCCGCAGTTCGACGCGGAGGCGGCACTGGCGGGGGAGGGCCCCGTCCTCTTCACCGGTGAGAGCATCCACCCCTGGCACTTCGACGTGGACCCGGCGCTGCGCCCGCTGCGCGAGACCGCCGAACTCCTCGCGAACCGCACCGACTGGCCGGTGCTGTACGACGCCGGGCGGCTCGCCGCCAACGAGGTCCCGGTCGCCGCGGCCGTGTACCACGACGACATGTACGTGGACACCGGGCACGCGCTGCGCACCGCCGCGTCGATCCGCGGGCTGCGCACCTGGGTGACGAACGAGTTCGAGCACGACGGACTGCGCGCGGGCGGGCCGCGCGTGCTGGACCGGCTGCTCGCGATGGTCAGGGACGAGATCTGACCCGTACCGCCCGGTGAACGCGGGGGAGCCGGCCGCACACGGTGTGCGGCCGGCTCCCCCGGGGACGACGGTCCGGCTCCGTCACGCGCGACGGGGCGGAACGGTCTGCACGTGTCACCGCTGGAGTGCCTCCAGCGTGGCGTTCAGGCCGGCGGCGGAGCGCGGGGCGCGGTTGTGCGGGAGCCGGGACAGCACCGCCGCCATCCCGCAGGAGTTGGTCACCGCGGAGAACACCAGGCCGGAGCCGACACCGGCGGACAGCCAGCGCGCGGCCGGGAAGCGGAGCCCCGCCACCAGACCCGCCACCACCAGCGAACCGGCGGCGAGCCGGACCTGACGCTCCATCGGCCAGACGGCCCCGGCCCCTTCCGGCCGGTCCAGGCCGTGGCCGTCACCCTCCCAGGCGGAGGTGCCGCCGACGAGGGTCACCGCGTCGATGTCGGCGCCGGCGAGGATCTCGCAGGCGCGCGTCGAACGGACGCCGGAGGCGCACACCACGAGGAGGGTGCCGCGCGCGGCGGCCGACTTCAGCGCGGCCAGCGCCTCGGGGAGCCGGTCGAGCGGGATGTTGAGGGCGCCGGGCACATGTCCGGAGGCGTACTCGCCGGGGGCTCGCACGTCGATGACGGTGAACTCCTCCAGACGGGCTGCGGCCTGGGCGGGGGAGAGGGAGGCGGGGCTGGTCACGAGCAGGTTTTCCTTTCGATCACCGGGGTCGGGAAGACACGCGTCTCCCGTTCCCCGGACAGGTTAGAATACCCCTTGGGGTATTCGGAGGAGGATGTGTGGAACTCGACATGGCGGCCGATGAACTGAAGTCGGTCCTCAATCGCCTGCGCCGCGCACAGGGCCAGCTCAACGCGATCATCAGGATGATCGAGGAGGGCCGGGACTGCGAGGACGTCATCACGCAGATGGCGGCGGTTTCGCGGGCCCTGGACCGGGCCGGTTTCGCGATCATCGCCACCGGGCTGCAGAACTGCATGGCGGACGGCTCCGCCGAGCCCGCCGACCGTGACCGGATGCGTGCCCGGCTGGAGAAGCTCTTCCTCTCGCTGGCCTGACGCGGGTGCGCGTCGCCGGTCCGGCGGCGCGCACCGCCCCGGCGGGCTGCCGGGGGTCATCGGAGGACGGCGTCGATGACCATGCCGAGCGCCACCGCCAGGAGCACTCCGCCGAACACGCGCTGCAAGGCGTCCGTGGACACCTTCGAGGCCAGCCGTTTGCCGTCCCAGGCGCCGAGCACCGCCGCCGCCGTGAAGGGGGCTATGACGGCCCAGTCCAGTGCGGCGGGCGTCGCGAGCCGGGTGGCCAGCGCCGCCGTCGAGTTGACCGTGATGACGAGGAGGCTCGTCCCCACGGCGGCGGTCATCGGTACGGCGAGGAAGGTGACCAGCGCGGGCACCGCCAGGAATCCGCCGCCCACGCCGAGGAAACCGGTCACCGCCCCGAGCCCCGCACCCGCCCCGGCGGCCCGGCGGGCGGGCACGGGACCGGCGCCCCGCCCGCCGTCGGTGGCCGGGGGCAGCGGACGGGGCCGGAGCATCCGGACCGCGGCCACCGCCGCGAGCACGGCGAACGCCACGGTCAGCACCACCGCCGGAATCCGTACCGACAGCGCCCCGGCGACAGCCGCCGGGACGATGCCCGCGGCCGCGAAGAGCGTTCCCGTGCGCCACCGGACCGCGCCGTCCCGGGCATGGGCCAGCAGGCCGGTGAGCGAGGTCGCGATCACGATGAGCAGTCCGGCGGTGGTCGCCGCGGCCGGGCTGAAGCCGAACGGATAGATCAGCGCGGGAACGGCGAGGACGCTGCCCCCGCCGCCGAGCCCGCCGAGCGCGAGGCCGACCACGGCCCCGGCCGTCACGGCCAGGATCAGCGAGGTCATGCGACGGCGGCCATCAGGCCCGCCGCGTGGGCCGCCTCGAACCCGTCGTCGACGGCCACCACGTCCCGCCCCGCAGCGTCCAGCAGCGACGCGCCGATCGCCGCCCGCATGCCGCCGGCGCAGTGCACCCACACCACGCCCGGCGGTACCTCGGCCAGCCGCCCGGGGAGCTGGTGCAGGGGGATGTGCACGGAGCCCGGGATCGCGCCGCCCGCGCGTTCGGAGTCCCGCCGGACGTCGAGGATCACCGGGGCCCCGCCCAGGCGCCGGGCGGCGGCCAGCCCCGCGAAGTCCGACCGGTCGAAGGAGCGCAGCTCGTCCGGGGTCCGGACCCAGGACTCCGGGGTGCCGGTGGCCGTCGCGACGGGCCGGTCGATCCCGACCCGCGCCAGCTCGCGCTGCGCGTCCGCGATCTCCTCGGCGGTGGACGCCAGCAGGGTGACCGGCCTGCCCCACGGGATGAGCCAGGCCAGATAGGTGGCGGGCGCGCCCGTGCCCTCGAAGTTGAACGACCCGGCCACATGTCCCTCGGCGAACGCGACGCGGCTGCGCAGGTCCACCACCCACTCGCCCGCCGCGAGCCGCTGGGCTATGCGCTCCGCGTCGGCGGGTTCGGGCGGCGTCAGGTCGATGGGCGAGGGCCCCGCGGCGTTGGCCGGGCCCATGTGCGCGTAGTACGCGGGAATGTCGTCGAGACCGGCGAGCAGGTCGGCGACGAAGGCGTCCACATCCTTGACCAGCGCTTCGTTGCGGCCGCGCTCGGCGCCCACCGTCGTCGTCGTGGCGCCCGCGCTCTGTCCGGCGGAGCAGAAGCTGCCGAAGCCGTGCGTGGGCAGCACGGCGACCTCGTCGTCCAGTGTGTCGGCGAGGCGTCGCACCGAGGCGTGCTGGGCGCGGGCCAGCTGCTCGGTCAGCCGGGGCTCGACCAGGTCGGGACGGCCCACGCCGCCGATCAGCAGGGAGCCCCCGGTGAACGCGGCGACGGCCCGGCCGTCCTCCTCCAGGACGTACGAGGTGTGGTGCGGGGTGTGTCCGGGGGTGGCCATCGCCCGCAGCGTGATGCCCTCGTCCACCCGGGCGGTGTCGCCGTCGGCGACCGGCGTCCGGGCGAAGGAGACCTGTGCGGCCGCCGGAACCAGGTAGCGCGCGCCGGTCGTCCGTGCCAGTTCGAGGCCGCCGGAGACGTAGTCGTTGTGCAGATGCGTCTCCACCACCAGGGCGATCCGCACCCCGCGTACGGCCGCCGCGGCGATGACCCGGTCGATGTCGCGCGGCGGATCCACGACGACGGCGGCCCGTTCGCCGCCCGCCAGATAGCTGCGGTTGCCCAGGCCGGCTGTGTCCAAGGTGTCGACGAAGAACACGACACGCTCCTTTCGTACGGTGTACCCCCGGGGGTATCTTTCGAACAGCCTAGCACTTATACCCCCGGGGGTATTTTTCGGGCCGTGTGTCGGCTCCACGCGGGCCCCGCCGGCGTGGATAGCCTGCGGGCATGACGCAGCGACAGCTCGAACCCATGCCCACCGACTGGCAGCGTGCCCTGGCCGTTGTCGCCCATCCCGATGACCTGGAGTACGGAGCGGCCGCCGCCGTGGCGGGCTGGACCGACGGCGGCCGGGAGGTCTCCTATCTGCTCGCCAGCCGTGGTGAGGCGGGCATCGACACGCTCCCTCCCGCGGAGTGCGGCCCGGTGCGGGAGCGTGAGCAGCGGGAGAGTGCGGCGGTGGTCGGGGTGCGGACGGTGGAATTCCTGGACCACCGGGACGGCGTGATCGAGTACGGCATCCGGCTGCGCCGCGAGATCGCCGCGGCCGTTCGCCGCCACCGCCCGGAGCTGGTGATCACGCTCAATCACCGTGACACCTGGGGCGGTGTCGCCTGGAACACCCCCGACCACCGGGCGGTCGGCCGGGCCGCGCTGGACGCGGTCGCGGACGCGGGCAACCGGTGGATCTTCCCCGAACTCGTGGAGCAGGGGCTCCGGCCGTGGGGCGGGGTGCGCTGGATCGCGGTCGCGGGCAGCGACCGGCCCACGCACGCGGCCGACGCCACGCAGGGCTTCGAGCGCTCCGTCCGGTCGCTGCTGGCGCACCGCACGTACATCGAGGCGCTGACGGAGGAGGACCCGGAGGCGTACTGCCGTACGTTCCTGGGTGGTGCGGTGCGCTCCGTCGCCGAGCGGTTCGGCGGGACGCCCGCCGTGCCCTTCGAGGTCTTCGCGCGCTGAGCGGCGGCGCGCCGCGTCGCGGGCGGCCCGAGGCGGCCGTGACCACGCCCGCCGGCACGAGGGCCCGGTACGTACGGGCGCGCGACGGCCGGGCAGGCCGTCCGGGTCGTCGCGGGGGAGTTCCGGGTGGCCACCACCGAGGCGGCGGTGGCCTCCGCCTCCGCGTCCGTTTCCGCACCCCGCGCCTACCCGGCCGATTGACAAACCGCCTTGCTGATTCTGCAATGGAGGCATGAAGGAACACGACCGGGACGACCCGGAACTGGATGCCGTGCTCACCGGCGTCGGACCCCGGCTGCGCAGGCTGCGCACCGACCGCGGGGTGACGCTCGCGGCGCTCTCCGCAGCCACCGGAATCTCCGTCTCCACCCTCTCCCGGCTGGAGTCCGGCGGGCGGCGCCCCAGCCTGGAGCTGCTGCTCCCGATCGCCCGCGCCCATGAGGTGCCGCTCGACGATCTCGTCGGCGCGCCGCCCGTCGGGGACCCGAGGGTCAGGGCCAAGCCGATCGTGCACGGCGGGAAGACCGCGCTCCCGCTGACCGGCCGGCCCGGTGGTCTCCAGGCGTACAAGGTGCTGCACGAGTCCGCCTCGGGGGACGTGCCGACGCAGCGCACCCATGAGGGGTACGAGTGGCTGTACGTGCTCTCCGGGCAGCTGCGGCTGCTGCTGGCCGAACACGATCTGGTGCTGGAGCCGGGGGAGGCGGCCGAGTTCGACACCCGGCTGCCGCACTGGTTCGGGCCCGTGGGCGACGAGCCGGTGGAATACCTCAGCCTGTTCGGGCCGCAGGGCGAGCGCATGCATGTCAGGGCCAAGCCCAAGAGGGGCTGAGCCGGGTCCGCGGGGCATGTGCGCCGGCCTTCCCGAGGTGTTCCCAGATCGGCAAGCGACCGCTTAGTATGCGCCGGAGCGGTGGTAGTGCGAGCGGTGGCCGACGCGCGCGGCGGTCATGCGCGCGGGCGCCGTGAGCAGGTAATGCCGACAGTGTTGTGGAGGCCCCTCATGCAGGCATGGCGAGTGCACCGGAACGGCGAGCCGGGCGAGGTGATGCGGCTCGACGAGACGGAGCGGCCCACGCCCGGCGAGGGTCAGGCGCTGATCAGGGTGCGGGCGGCCAACGTCAACTTCCCCGACGCGCTGCTCTGCCGGGGGCAGTACCAGGTGCGCCCGCCGCTGCCCTTCACCCCGGGCGTGGAGATCTGCGGTGACACCGAGGACGGGCGCCGGGTGATCGCCACCCCCGCCCTCCCGTACGGCGGCTTCGCCGAGTACGTCGTCGCGGACGAGGCGGCCCTGCTGCCCGCGCCCGGCTCCCTCGACGACGCCGAGGCGGCGGCCCTGCACATCGGCTACCAGACAGGCTGGTTCGGGCTGCACCGCCGGGCCCGTATCGAGGCGGGCGAGACCCTGCTCGTGCACGCGGCGGCGGGCGGCGTCGGCAGCGCCGCCGTGCAGCTGGGCAAGGCGGCGGGCGCCACCGTCATCGGCGTCGTCGGAGGCCCGGAGAAGGCCGCGACCGCCCGGGAGCTGGGCTGCGACCTGGTCATCGACCGCCGCTGCGAGGACATCGTGGCGAGGGCCAAGGAGGCCACCGGCGGACGGGGCGTGGACGTCGTCTACGACCCCGTCGGCGGCGATGCCTACGCCAGGTCCGTGAAGTGCGTCGCCTTCGAGGGGCGCGTCCTCGTCGTCGGCTTCGCGAGCGGAGTCATCCCCGCCCCGGCGCTCGGCCACGCCCTCGTCAAGAACTACTCGATCGTCGGACTCCACTGGGGCCTCTACAACACCGAGGACCCCGCCGCGGTCCGCGCCTGCCACGACGAGCTGACCCGGCTCGCGGCACAGGGAGTCATCAGACCGCTGGTCAGCGAGCGCACCGCGATGACCGGTGCGGCGGCCGCCGTCCAGCGTGTCGCCGACGGCACCAGCACCGGCCGCATCGTCGTCCTGCCGACAGGAGCCGCCCGATGACCACCGCCCCCGACGCGGACGAGGTCCGCCGCCGCACACGCGACCTGCTCTCCGCGTACCCGCCGGCCACCACGGAGCGCACCGCGTTCCTCAGGGCCCGCTTCGACGCGGGTCTGGCCTGGGTCCACTACCCGGCCGGACTCGGCGGGCTCGACGCGCCGCGTTCCCTCCAGCCCGTCGTCGACGCCGCACTCGCCGCCGCCGGGGCCCCCGGCAACGACCCGCGCCGCATCGGCATCGGTCTGGGCATGGCGGCCCCGACCATCCTCGGGTTCGGCACCGACGAGCAGAAGCGGCGCTTCCTGCGGCCCCTGTGGGCCGGCGAGGAGGTGTGGTGCCAGCTGTTCAGCGAGCCGGGCGCCGGATCCGACCTGGCCGCCCTCGGCACCCGGGCCGTCCGGGACGGGTCGGACTGGGTCGTCGACGGGCAGAAGGTCTGGACGTCCAGCGCCCATGTGGCCCGCTGGGCGATCCTGATCGCCCGCACCGACCCGGACCTGCCCAAGCACCGGGGCATCAGCTACTTCATCTGCGACATGACCGACCCCGGTGTCGAGGTGCGGCCGCTGCGCCAGATCACCGGCGAGGCGGAGTTCAACGAGGTCTTCCTCACCGGTGTGCGCATCCCGGACAGCAGGCGGCTCGGCCCGGTGGGGGAGGGCTGGAAGGTCGCGCAGACCACCCTGATGAACGAGCGCGTCTCGATCGGCGGAGCCCGGATCCCGCGCGAGGGCGGCATGATCGGCCCGGTCTCGCGGACCTGGCGCGAGCGCCCGGAGCTGCGCACCCACGACCTGCACCAGCGCCTGCTGACGCTGTGGGTGGAGGCCGAGGTGGCCCGGCTCACCGGCGAGCGGCTGCGCCAGCAGCTCGTCGCCGGACAGCCCGGCCCCGAAGGATCGGGCATGAAGCTCGCCTTCGCCCGCCTCAACCAGGAGATCAGCGGCCTGGAGGTCGAACTCCTCGGCCAGGAGGGCCTGTTGTACGGCGACTGGACCATGCGCCGGCCGGAGCTGGTCGACTTCACCGGACGCGACGCCGGGTACCGCTATCTGCGCTCCAAGGGCAACTCCATCGAGGGCGGCACGAGCGAGGTACTGCTGAACATCGTCGCCGAGCGCGTGCTCGGGCTGCCCGCCGAACCGCGCAACGACAAGGACGTCGCCTGGAAGGACCTGTCCCGATGACCGCGCCGAACCAGTCCGCCGCCACCCCTGATCTGCTCTACTCGGAGGCCGAGGAGGACCTGCGGTCCGCCGTGCGGTCCCTGCTCGCCGACCGGGCCGGCGCACCGGCGGTGACCGCCGCCGCCGAGTCCGGCACGCCGTACGACCCGCGGCTGTGGAAGGCGCTCGCCACCGGCATCGGCGCCGCCGGACTCCTCGTACCGGAGACGCTGGGCGGGCAGGGGGCCTCGCACCGGGAAGCCGCCGTGGTCCTGGAGGAGCTCGGCCGCGGCGTCACCCCCGCACCCTTTCTGACGAGTGCCGTCGCGGCGACCGGCACACTGCTCGCGCTGGAGGCCGAGGACGGTCCGGTCGCCGCGCTGCTCGCCGAGCTGGCCTCCGGCCGCACGACCGCGGTACTCGCCGTGCCGTTCGCCACCCCGCCCTCCGGAGCGCTCACCGGGGCGGTCGCCGCGTCGGCGGGCGTCCTCGACGGGACGGTGCGCGGGGTGGCCGACGCGGTCGCCGCCGATGTGCTGCTGGTGCCCACCGCCGAGGGCCTGTACGAGGTCCGGACGGCCGGGGACGCGGTCGCCCTGGAGCCGCTCGTCGCCCTCGACCTCACCCGCCCGCTCGCCGCCGTCACCCTGGCCGGTGCCACCGGCACCCTGCTCGCCGACGCGGCCGCCGCCGACGGTGCCGTACGGCACGGGCTGCTCACCGGCGCCGGGCTGCTCGCCTCCGAACAGCTCGGCCTCGCCGAATGGTGTCTGACCGAGACCGTGCGGTACACCCGTGAACGGCACCAGTTCAACCGGCCCGTGGGCTCGTTCCAGTCGCTCAAGCACCGGATGGCGCAGCTCTGGCTTCAGGTCGTCTCGGCCCGCGCCGCCGCCCGCAACGCCGCCGACGCCCTCGCCACCGGCAGCCCGGACGCCCCGCTCGCGGTCGCCGTGGCCCAGGCGTACTGCTCGAAGGCCGCGGTCCACGCCGCCGAGGAGTGCGTGCAGTTGCACGGCGGGATCGGAATGACCTGGGAACACCCCGCGCATCTGTATCTGAAGCGGGCCAAGGCCGACTCGATCGCGTACGGCACGGCGGGAAGCCATCTCGGGACGGTGGCCGGGCTGGCCGAAATCCCGGCGCCCTGAGGGCTGTCCGCAGCCCTTCCGCGGGGGCCGGCGAGCGGGGGTACGCGACCGCGTACCCCCGCTTCGCCGTGCCGGGGAGGCGCGTGGGGAGCCGGGCGGGCGAGCGGGCGGAACCGGGCAGGTGCGGGCGGGGTGGGCGAGGCTCTTTACGTGCTGTTTAATTGCGATCGGTTCGCAATAACATTCGATCTTCAATAGGGATGTGCAGAGTATGACGGCCCGATCGGTACGGGGAGCGGTCGCCACCACGCTGGCGGCCGTGCTGTCGATATCCGCGGCGGCCTGCTCGAATCCGGAGAGTCCGGGCGGCGGTTCGGGTTCCGGCTCCGCGGACTCGGCCGTCGTCGGCATCGCGTACGAGCCCGACAGCCTCAGCCCGCTGCTCGGCTACGGCAAGGACGGCAACTCCAAGATCTTCGACGGGCTGCTCGCCCTCGACGGCGCGATGACGCTGCGGCCCGCGCTCGCCACCGCCCTGCCCGAGATCAGCGACGACGGGCTCACGTACACCTACCGGCTCCGCAAGGGCGTCACGTTCAGCGACGGCAAGCCGTTCGGCGCGAAGGACGTCGTCTTCACCTATCGCACCATTCTCGACGAGAGGACGAACAACGCCTCCCGTACCGAACTGGACGCGGTGAAGACCGTCGAGGCGGTCGGCGACGACAGCGTCGTCTTCACCCTGAAGTACCCTTACGCGCCCTTCGCCCAGCGCACCGTCCTGCCCATCGCTCCCGAACACATCGCGGGCGAGCAGGACGTGAACACCGGCGCCTTCACCACCCACCCCATCGGCACCGGGCCCTATCTGCTCACCAAGTGGTCCAAGGGCGAGAAGCTGAGCTTCAAGGCCAACCCCGGCTACTGGGGCGGCGCACCGAAGATCAAGAAGTTCACCATGGCCATCATCAAGGACGACGACGTGCGCGCCACCCGGCTGCGCTCCGGCGACCTCGACGGCGCGATCCTGCCGCCCAACCTCGCCAAGGGCTTCAAGGGCGAGGGACGGAAGACCTACGCGGCCACGACGTACGACTACCGCACGGTGACCCTGCCGACCCACAACAAGGTCGCCGGTGACACCGCCGTCCGGCGCGCGCTCGATGTCGCCGTCGACCGGCAGGCCATGGTCGACTCCATCCTCAACGGCGAGGGCAGGCCCGCCTACGGGCCCGTCCCCACCGACAGCGAGTGGTTCACCGGGGGAACCGAGCGCCGCCACGACCTCGCCGCCGCTCAGCAGATCCTCGACGTGGCGGGCTGGAAGCCGGGCAAGGACGGCATCCGCACCAAGGACGGGGTGCGCGCCGCCTTCCCGCTCTGGTACCTCACCGGTGACAAGCTCCGCCAGGAACACGCCCTCGCCTACGCCTCCGACGCCAAGAAGGCGGGCATCGACATCACCGCCGAGGCCGGGACCTGGGAGGTCATCGAGCCCCGGATGAAGCAGGACGCCGTCCTGGCGGGCGGCGGATCGCCCGCCGACCCCGACTTCGACCAGTACACCCTGCTGAAGTCCTCCCTCGCGGGAGACGGCTTCAACAACATGGCCCGGTACGACAACAAGGCCGTCGACACGGCCCTCGAAGCGGGCCGCCGGAGCGGTGACAAAGCCGCCCGCAAGGCGGCGTACGACACCGTCCAGCGGGAACTGGTGAAGAACCCCGGCTACACCTTCCTCACCCACATCGACCACCTCTACGTCGTCGACGACCGGTTCGGCCCGCTCACCACCCAGGTCGAACCGCACGACCACGGCCTGGCCTCCGGCCCCTGGTGGAACGTCGAGAAGTGGAACCCCGGGGGCACGGAGAAGTGAGCCACCGCCTCCCCTGGGGGCCGATGGCGCGGATGGCGGGACGGCGGGCGCTGTTCGCCGTACCCGTCCTCGGCGTCGTCACCTTCGGCGTGTTCGCCGTCGCCGCCGCCTCCCCCTTCGACCCCGTCAAGGCCTACGCGGGCACCGCCGGCCTCACCGCCTCGCAGGAGAACCTCGACCAGCTCCGCGCCAACCTCGGCGTCGACCAGCCCCTGACCGCCCGCTGGTGGAACTGGCTCACCGCCGCGCTCCGGGGCGACTTCGGCGACTCCAGCGTGATGCGCCAGCCCGTCGCCGATGTCATCGGCGAACGCATCGGCTGGTCAGTCCTGCTGGCCGCCACCGCCTTCGCCGTCGCGATCCTGCTCGGCACGGGCCTCGGAGTCCTGGCCGCCCGCAGGCCGGGCGGCTGGCTCGACCGCTGTGTCAGCTCGGCCGCCTACACCCTGGAAGCCGCCCCCGCCTTCTGGCTCGGGCTGCTGGCCATCTGGTTCTTCGCCCTGAAACTGGACGTCCTGCCGGCCGGCGGACTCACCGACGCCGCCAGCGACACCGTCACCTTCGGACAGGTCGCCTCCCATCTGGTCCTGCCCGCGGCCGTCCTCGGGATCTCCCAGCTGCCGTGGTTCTTCCTGTACGTACGCCAGGGCGTCGCCGACGCCCTGGACGAGGACCCGGTACGCGGCGCCCGTGCCCGCGGACTGCGCGAGCGCACCGTACTGCTCGGCCACGGCCTGCGCTCCGGCATGCTGCCGATGCTCACCCTGATCGGCTCCCGGGTGCCCGAACTCATCACCGGCGCACTCCTCGTCGAGACGGTCTTCAGCTGGCCCGGGATCGCCGCGGCCACCGTGGAGGCCGCGACCTCGGTGGACTTCGCGCTGCTCGCCGCCCTCACGGTGCTCGCCACCGCGGCGGTGCTGCTGGGCAACCTCCTGTCCGATCTGCTGTACGGACTCGCCGACCCGAGAGTGGGCTTCGATGGCTGAGGCCGTGCTCGCCTCCCCGCGCCGCGCCAACCGCCGCGTCCGGGTGGTCACCTCCGCGGTGGTCGTGGCCGCCGTGCTGCTGGCCGTCCTCGTCGTACCTCCGCTGGCCCAGCTCGACCAGCAGGCCGTCGACCTCTCCGCCAAGCTGCGGCCTCCCTCCCTCGCCCATCCGTTCGGCACGGACGACGTCGGCCGGGATCTGCTGCTGCGCTGTGTCTACGGACTGCGCGTCTCCCTGCTCGTCGGCCTGGTCGCCGCCCTCACCGCCACCGTCATCGGCACCGCGGTCGGCGCGCTCGCCGCGGCGTTCGGCGGCTGGACGGACCGGGTCGTGATGCGGCTGGTGGACACCTTCTCGTCCGTGCCGCACCTGCTGCTCGGGATCTTCGTCGTCGCGATGTTCCGGCCCGGCGTCTGGCCGGTGATCGTGTCCGTGGCCGTGACCCACTGGCTGTCCACGGCGCGGATCGTCCGCTCCGAAGTGCTCTCGCTGCGCTCGCGCCCCTTCATCGACGCGGCGGTCTCCGGGGGTGCCTCGCGCGGCCGGGTCATCGTCCGCCACCTGCTGCCCGGAGTGCTGCCGCAGGCCGGGCTCGCCGCCGTACTCATGGTGCCGCACGCCATGTGGCACGAGTCGGCGCTGTCCTTCCTGGGCCTCGGCCTGCCCGCCCATCAGGCGAGCCTCGGCAATCTCGTGCAGTCCGCACGCGGATCGCTGCTCGCCGGTGACTGGTGGCCGACGCTCTTCCCCGGTCTCTTCCTGATCATTCCGACGCTCGCCCTGGCGGGCCTCGCCGGTGCCTGGCGCGAGCGGATCAACCCGCGCCGCCGATCGGAGCTGATGCTGTGACCCGCTCACCCGACACCCGGCCCCCGGTCCTGTCCGTACGGGGGCTCTCCGTCCGCTTCCGGCTGAGCGGCGGCCGGCACATCGCCGCCGTCACAGACGCCCGCTTCGACCTCGCGGCCGGGGAATGCCTGGCGCTGGTCGGTGAGAGCGGCTGCGGCAAGTCGGTGCTCGCCTCCGCCCTGCTCGGGCTGCTGCCCGCCAACGCCCGCAGCACGGGCAGCGCCGTCCTGGACGGGGACACCGATCTGCTCGCCGCGGACGAACGCACCCTCGCCCGCTCCGTACGCGGCCGGCGCATCGGACTCGTCCCGCAGAGCCCCGCCGCCCATCTCACCCCCGTACGCACGGTCCGCAGCCAGCTGGAGGAGACCCTCCGCGAGCTGACGGGCGTGCGCAAACCCGCGCTGCGTGGGGCGGCGGAGGCGGCCGCCGCCCGCGCCTCGTTCCCCGCCGGTCACCTCGACCGCTACCCGCACCAGCTTTCCGGCGGTCTCGCCCAGCGCGCCGCCACCGCCCTCGCCCTGATCGGCGACGCACCGCTGCTCCTCGCCGACGAACCGACCACCGGACTCGACCGGGACCTGGTGGAGAGGACCGTGGACGAACTGCGCCGCCACACCGACGAGGGCCGGGCGCTCCTGCTCATCACCCACGACCTGGCGGCCGCCGAACGGATCGCCGACCGGGTGGCCGTGATGTACGCCGGACGCATCGTCGAACTCGCCGACGCCGGCCGCTTCTTCGGAGAGCCCGGACCCCGGCACCCGTACGCGCGCGGCCTGCTCGACGCGCTGCCGGAGCGGGACTTCACCCCCATCCCCGGCATGCCGCCGGAGCTGGGCGCGCTGCCGGAGGGATGTGCCTTCGCCGCCCGCTGCGCCCGCGCCGACGAACGGTGCGCGCGACTGCCCGCGTTCGACGGGGCGGTCGCCTGCCATCACCGTCTGTCCGCCGACGACGACCGCCGGAGCAAGGAGCGGACCGATGCTTGAGCTCACCGGCATCACGGCCGGATACGAACCGCGCCGCCCCGTCGTCCGGGACGTCTCCCTGAGCGTCGCCGCGGGCGAGGCGGTCGCGCTGCTCGGCCCGAGCGGCTGCGGCAAGTCGACCCTGGCCAGGGTCGCCGCTCTGCTGCACCGCCCCGAGGCCGGCACGGTCACCCTCGGCGGCGAAGCGGTACGCGGCTGGCGGCACCGCGCGCCGAGGGAGCAGCGGACCGCTGTCGGCGTCGTCTTCCAGCAGCCCCGACTCTCCGCCGACCCCCGGCTGAGCCTGCGCGAGCTCATCGCCCAGCCCCTGCGTGCCACCGGGCGGCGCGGCGAAGTGACGGACCGGGTGGGGGAGCTGGCCGCCAGGGTCCAGCTGACCGCCGAACTGCTGGAGCGCCGCCCGCACGCGGTGAGCGACGGGCAGCTGCAACGGGCCTGCCTCGCCCGTGCCCTGGTCCTGCGGCCGCGGCTGCTGATCTGCGACGAGATGACCGCGATGCTCGACGCCTCGACGACCGCCGCCCTGGTGGCCGTCGTGGAGTCCTACCGCGAGGAGTCCGGCGCGGCACTGCTGGCGGTGGGTCACGACCGGGTGCTGCTGGAGCGCTGGTGCGACCGAATCGTCCGCTGGGACGAACGGACCGGGACGGGCGGGCGGCCGGAGGGCGGGTGACGCCGCCGCGGTGACCGGCAACCCGCGCCGGACGACGGCCCCCTGACCTTCCGGCACCCGGCGGCCGCAGGGGGCCGAAGGCCGGGGGAACGGCAGGCGCGGCAGAGCCGACGGGCGGACGACGACCGCTCCAACTCTTGGCAGGTACCTGCCGTAGAGGTGGTGCGCGCCCCCATACTCGGTCGGGTCCCTCCCCACCGCTCTGCTTCTCCCACCGCTTCAGGAGATCCCATGGCCCTGGCACACCTGACCCGCCGCAGAGTCGTCACCACCGCGCTCGCCGCGGCAGCCGCCGGGGCGGTCCTCCCCATCGGCTCCGCCGCCGCTGCCGGCACCTCCGGCCGCCCCCACCGCCCGCGTCCACTTCGCCACGCCCACGCGCACAACGACTACCTCCACCCCCGCCCGCTCCACGACGCGCTCGAACACGGCTTCACCAGCGTCGAGGCGGACGTCTTCCTGGTCGACGGTGAACTGCTCGTCGCCCACGAGGCCACCGACCTGGACCCCGCACGCACCCTCGCCTCGCTCTACCTGGACCCGCTGCTCGCCCGGGTCCGGGCGAACCACGGCAGCGTCCACCCCGGGGACCGCCGCCCCGTGCAGCTGCTGATCGACATCAAGGCCGACGGCGTGGCCGCCTACCTCGAACTGGACCGGCAGCTCCGGCGCTACCGCCGGATGCTGACCCGCTACAGCCACGGCCGCATCCGCACGGGAGCGGTCACCCCCGTCATCTCCGGCGACCGTGCCGCCCGCGCCCCCATGGAGGCCCAGCGCACCCGGTACGCCTTCTACGACGGCCGGCCCGAGGACCTCGGCACGGCGGCGACCGCCTCCCTCATCCCGCTCATCAGCGGCAACTGGACCCAGTCCTTCGGCTGGCCGGGCACGGGTCCCTTCCCCGCCGCCGAGCGGCAGCGGCTCGCGGCCCTGGTGAACACCGCCCACCGCGGCGGACAGCGGGTCCGCTTCTGGGCCACGCCCGACCTCGCGGGACCCGAGCGCGACGCCGTCTGGACGGAGCTGCTCGCGGCGGGGGTCGACCATCTGAACACCGACGACCTGGCGGGCCTCGAACGCTTCCTGCGCGCCCGGGGGTGACCACCGTCCGGGGCGGCTGACACGCCTGCCCGTATCTACCCGTTCGGCGGACACGCCGGTGCGCCGAACGGCTCCTCCGCTGCGCCACACTGGCGGCCGAATGCCGCAATTCAGGCGCGGCGGAGGAGGTTGGCCATGGCCGTTTCGATCTCACTGGTGCTGCTCATGCTGATCCTCGCGGTGATCTTCCTGCGCAACGGCGGACTGAAGATCTCGCACGCACTGGTCTGTGCCCTGTTCGGGTTCTTCCTCGCGGGCACGAGCATGGCGCCGACCATCCAGGAAGGCATCGTCGCCACCGCGAACGTGGTCGGCAGCCTGAACCCCTGACCGCACCCGGCGCCCGGTACCGGCCCGGCCGTCCCGGCGCACGGTTCGTCGGAGCACCGCCGGATCCCGCACAATGGGGCAATGTCCTTCCCGCCTCCCGGACGGCACTCGGGCGCCGCCCACCACGAGTACTGCAACAACGGGCTCTGCTGCCGGTGCCAGATGCGGACCTGGTCGGCCAAGGTGGGCAACGAACGCCTCTGCGGGCCGTGTGCCTCCTGCTGCCGCGACTGCGGCCGGGCTCCCGCGCCCCAGCTGGACGGACTCGACGACGGACTCTGCGCCGAGTGCCGCGGTCTGTGCGGCCGCTGCCGCACACCGAGGCGGCCCGACGGCTCCTGCGAGTGCCGGCGGTGGCGCGAGGGCGCGAAGGGGAACCCGCAGGGCTACGTCCTCCAGGCCCTCCCGCCCGCGCTGATGCAGGCCTTCGGCGGCCGTGTGCCGCAGTCCGTCCAGGAACTCATCCACCAGGAACTCGGCCGGCGCACCGCCGGAGCGCTCCGCGAACGCATCGAGCGCCGCTGGAACCTCCGCTGGGCCCACGCCCTCAACGAGAAGGACGAGGAGGGCCGGCGCCGCTGGAGTGCCGAGGACATCGCCGACCGGCTGCTGCGGCCGGGGCAGTGTTCCGACCCGCAGTGCGAGGACGGCCACCTGATCACCACCGACGCGCCGTGCGGCCACTGCCGCCGTCCCACACACCGCTTCGTCACCTCGGTCGCCGACCGCACCGCCACCCCGGAGCACGCCCGGTCGGCCGCGGCCGGGATCCGCCGGGCGATGCTGGAGAACCGGTCCCGGCAGAAGCGCCCCCGGCGCTGAGCCGCCCCGTACCGGACCGGCGCTCAGCCGTCCACGAGCCGGGAGCGGATGAGGAAGCGCACCCCCTCCGGCGCCTCCAGCGAGAACCCGCCGCCGCGTCCCTCCACCACATCGACGATCAGCCGGGTGTGGGCCCACACCTCGTGCTGGCTCCTGGACATCCAGAAGGGCACCGGCTCGGCGACACCCTCGACGGCGAGCTCCGCGAGCAGCACATCGGCGTTTCCGGTGCGGAACTCACCGGCCTGATAGCACATGGGCGCGCTGCCGTCGCAGCAGCCGCCGGACTGGTGGAACATCAACGGGCCGTGGGCCGCCCGGAGCCGCCGCAGCAGACCGGCGGCGGCAGGGGTGAGCTCCACGGCCGGAGCGCCCGGAACACTGTTCATACGTCAGTCCTTCCCCGACCGGTCACGGACGGACCGAGTCAACTCCGCCTGACGTTGCGGAAAGGTTGCACGCCCTATGCTCGCGACATGGAGCAGAGGGAAGTTGTGAAGCGCGTGATCGGCATCCTCACCGAGGCCGGGGAGATGCAGCGGCTGCTGGAGGCGGACCTGGACCGGGACGATCTGGAAACCGGCGCCGGTGCCGTGACGGCCCTGCTGAACGAGACGATGCCGCACATCTCCATCCCCGAGGACTTCTCCGTCGAGGAGGTGGTCAGCGTCGTCGGGCGTGAGGTCGGTGGTGCGGTCGAGCAGCTCGTGGGGGCGTTCACCCTCGCCTTCACGATGCTGGCGCAGGTGCACGATTCCGGACAGACGGACGTGACGTCGACCGATGTGCTGCGGGACCTCGCGCTCCGGGTCGAGGCCGGCCCCGACGACGACCCGGGGTCCGTGCTGTAGGCGCCGGGATGCGGGGGCGCCGGGGCTTTGGTTCGCTGAGGACGTCGGACCACGACGAGGGTGGTCCCTACCGTCCGAGGAGCGACGATGAGCGGTGTCGACGAACCGGCGAACCTGGCCCGGCAGATGCGTGAGAAGGCCCGGCAGCTGACCGAGGCCGCGGAACACGCGACGGATCCGCAGGAACGGCAGCGCCTGGAGAAGAAGGCCCGGACGATCCGTGACCGCAGCGAGCGGCAGCGCGGGACCGCGGGCGCGGACGTCCGTCCGACGAAGTAGCCGCCGGGCGGAGCCCTGCCCCGCCCGGGACGCGGCCGTGGAGGGGCCAGGACCTCACCGGCCGGCCGACGAGGTCCACTCCAGCAGCCGGTCGGCGGTCCACGACGTGATGACACGCTCCACGGGCACCCCGCACTCCTCGGCGCGCGCACAGCCCAGGATCTGCCAGTCGAGCTGTCCCGGGGCGTGCGCGTCCGTGTCGACCGCGAACAGCACACCCGCTCCGACGGCCCGGCGGAGCAGCCGGCGCGGCGGATCCAGCCGTTCGGGACGGCAATTGATCTCCACGGCGGTTCCCGCCTCGGCACACGCGGCGAACACACGGTCCGCGTCGAACTCCGACTCCGGCCGGCCCCGGCCCGAAACGAGCCGCCCGGTCACATGGCCCAGCACATCGGCGTACGGACTGCGCACCGCGGCCTCCAGCCGCCGGGTCATCGCCCGCCCCTCCATGCGCAGCTTGGAGTGCACCGAAACGACGACCACATCCAGCCGCTCCAGCACGTCCGGCTCCTGATCGAGCGATCCGTCCGGAAGGATGTCGCACTCGATGCCGGTGAGCAGCCGGAACGGCGCCCACCGCTCGTTCAGCTCCGCCACCGCCTCCAGCTGCGCCCGCAGCCGCCGGGGCGACAGCCCGCGGGCCACCGTCAGCCGGGGGGAGTGGTCGGTGAGCACGGTCCACTCGTGCCCCAGCCCGATCGCCGTCCGCCCCATCTCCTCGACCGGACTGCCGCCGTCCGACCAGTCGGAGTGGACATGGCAGTCGCCACGCAGCCGGGCGAGCATCGCCTCACCCCCGCCGGTGAGCGGAACAGCGGCCTCCGTCTCCAGCCGGTCCAGATACTCCGGCACCCCGCCCTCCCGCGCCTCACGGATCACCTGGGCCGTGCGGGGGCCGATGCCGCTCACCCTTTCGAGCGAGCGGTGCGTCACCCGCTCCGCGAGCTCGCTCTCCGGCATCTCCGCCACCGCCCCGGCGGCTCTGCGGAACGCCCGCACCCGGTACGTGGCGGCCTGCGACCGCTCCAGCAGAAACGCGATCCGCCGCAAGGCGGTGACCGGATCCATCAGCACCTCCCGGGAGCGCCCGTGACAGCGGCACTCCGTGGTACGCCCGCAACCAGCATGGCCCGGATCGGGGTTCCCCGCCGCCGCACCCCCGCAGATGAGTACGTGTCGTGCTTGTCACCGCCCCGCGGGGCGCGGAGGCTGGTGACTGTTCAGCCCGGCCACCGAAACGGGGAGCAATTCCATGAACAAGATCAGCTCGGCCGTCATGACCGCCGCAGCCGTGTGCATGACCATCACCGCACCCGCCATGGCCTCGGCCGCCGCCCCGGCCGCCGCTCCCGCGCCGCCGAAGTTCCTCTCGGCCGCGCAGCTGCCCGCCTCCCTCACCCCGTGGACCGCCGGTCCGGTGCGTCAGGGACTGCCCGACTCCGGCTCCGTATGCACCGCGGGGATCGCTCCCGCGGCGACCACGAGCCACCGCGACTTCCGGACCGAGCTGGACACCGGCGCGCGCCAGACGACCACGGTCGCCGCCACCACCGCACAGGCGACGGCCCTGGCCGCCGAGATCCGCGGCGCGCTCGAAAGCTGCCTGGACCGGCTCAAGGAGCAGGACCCCGGGCTGGAGGGCGAGGCCTTCTACCACGGGCGGGTGGATGTCGAGGACGGCGCGCACATCTACAGCGTCGACACGTCCCGCCCCGACGTCGGCTCGACCGACATCGGCCTCTACGCCGTCGGCCGCGACGGCCGGACGGTGACCGTACTCGAATGGGGGCAGCTGGGCGATCTCGACGGCGCACCGCTGGAAGGCTTCAGGACGACGACCGGCACCGCCGTCGCCCAGCTCCGCTGAGCCCCGCCCGCCACCTGCCGGAACCCACCGGGACCCGGCCCGCGAAGGTGCGCCGCACGGCAGCAGTGAGCATGCTGGCTGTGTGACCCGGTACGGTGCGGCCCGGCACACCCCGCGCGATCCGGGCGGGGCTGTGGCCGGGGCAGCGGACGCAGGCCGAGTGCCGGACGAGCTGTCCCTGGTGCTCGCCCAGGCTGCCGTGAGCGCGATCGAGTCCGCCGATGGATACGCCGGCGGGGTCTATCTGCGCTCCCGGACGCCCGGACTGCTGCGGATGGCGACACTCGCGGGGCTGCCCGGCCCGCTGTTCCGCCCCTGGTGGCGGATGCATGTGAACCGGCCCTTCCCGGTCTCCGAGGCCTACCGCTCGGGCAGACCGGTGCTCCTCGCCGACGCGGAGGAGGCCATGCGGCGCTTCCCGCAGCTGATGGCGGGGCTGCCGTTCCCCTTCGGCTCGCTCTACGTCCCGGTCCTGGCCGGCCGCGGACGGGCGGGCGTCCTGTTCGTCCTGCGCCCCGCCAGGCCCGGGGAGCCGGTCGATCCGGCGGTGAGCGAGCGGCTCCAGCAGCTGGCCCGGCGGCTCGGCGCGTCCCTCGCTCGACTGGAGTCGGACGGATCGCCGTGCCTGTGGGATACCGAGCCGCTGCCCGTCCAGATGCCCGCCGCCCCCGCGCCGCCCCTGCGGATCGGCCGCTTCGACTGGGATCTCGGCGAGGGGTCCGTCGCCGCCGACGAGGAGATGTGCGCGATCCTCGGCACCACGCCCGCCGGCTTCCCGGGCACCGTCGACGCCCTGGCCGCACGACTGGTCCCGGAGGACGTGTACGGGCTGTGGGCACTCGCCCGCGAGGCGGCCGAGTCGGCGAACCCCGTCGTCCGAAGAATGCGGCTGCGCGGCCCCGACGGCCGCTCCCACCTGCTGGAGCTCTCGGGACGCCGTGCGCACCCCGGGGGAGCCGGCACGACGGACCACCTCACCGGCTTCGTGGTGGACCTCGGCGCCGGCCCGCTCGTCGCCGAAGCCGCGGACCGGCTGCCCCGCGGCGTCTTCTCGCTCGACCGGCTCGGCCGGATCACCTATGTGAACCCGCTCGCCGAGAAGCTCCTCGGTCGCGGCCGGACGGAACTGGTCGGACGCGTCCTGTGGGAGACCATGCCGTGGTTCGGGCACCCCGCCTACGAGGACCACCACCGGGCGGCTCTGCTCTCCGACGAACCCGTCCACTTCATGGCCCGCCCCGCTTCCGGCGGATGGCTCTCCGTCTCCATGTACCCGGGCCACGAAGGGGTGACGGTCGTGCTCGACGCCGCCGACCAGCCTGCCTACGCGCCGGAGTCCGTCGTCACACCCGGAGCCGGACTCAGCTCCCCGGCCGACCGGTCCGCCGCCCTGTACCGGCCGGTCGCCCTCGCCATCGCCCTGACGGAGGCCATCACCGCCCGCCAGGTGTCCGCCGTCGTCACCGAGGAACTGCTGCCCGCCTTCGGCGGCAGACAGCTGGCCATCTACCTGCTGAGCGAACGCCACCTCTACCTGGCCTGGGAGACCGGCTTCCCGAAGGGTTTCCTCGACCGGTTCGACGGTGTCGGGCTCGATGTCCGCATTCCCGGCGTGGAGACCCTCACCACGGGCCGTCCCCTCTTCTTCGAGTCCATGCAGCGGCTGGCGGGCGCCTACCCCGGCATTCCCATGGACGCCGACGTGGGAGCACGGGCCTTCCTGCCGCTGATCGCCTCCGGCCGGCCGGTCGGCTCCTGCATCCTCGGCTTCGACCAGCCCCGCGGCTTCAGCCCCGAGGAACGCACCGTCCTCACCGCCCTGGCGGGGCTCATCGCACAGGCCCTCCAGCGGGCGCAGCGCTACGACAGCGAATCGGCGCTGGCCCGCGGCCTCCAGGACGCCCTGCTGCCGCACCGGCTGCCCGAGATCGAGGGCGTCGACACCGCCGCCCGCTATCTCTCCGGCACCCAGGGCATGGAGGTCGGCGGCGACTGGTACGACGTCATCGAGACCGGCCGCGGGCTCGCACTGGTCATCGGGGACGTACAGGGGCACGGTGTGGCGGCGGCCGCGACCATGGGCCAACTACGCAGCGCCGTACGGGCCTTCGCCCTCAGCGGGCACGACCCGCAGGAGGTGATGAGTGGGACGAACAAACTGCTCATCGACCTCGATCCCGGCCAGTTCGCCAGCTGCTGCTACGTCGTCCTCGACCCGGTCACCGGTCGTACCCAGGCCGTTCGGGCCGGGCACCCGCAGCCCGTGCTGCGCCACGCCGACGGCACCACGGAGGTGCTCGACCTCTCCGGCGGAGTGGTCCTCGGTGTCGACGGCGGGGCGGTCTATCCGGTCACCGAATTCCGGCTCGGCCCGGGAGCGACGATAGCTCTGTTCACCGACGGGCTCATCGAGCGTGCGGGGACCGACATCGACGAGGGCATCGAGCGACTGCGCAGCACCATCGCCGAGTTCGGCCCGGCGCCCCTCGGCGACATCGCGGACCGGGTGATCGAGGAGGCCGGACAGGCCGAGGACCGCCCCGACGACATCGCGCTGCTGCTCGCCTCCCGCTGGACGGCGGCGGACTGAGCCACCGCGGTCCGGCGGGCGCGAACCTGCCGACGGGCCGACGGGCCGACGGATCAGGAACCGGCCGGGGTGTCCGTCGCGGGGGAGACCTCCGGGGCACCGGAGGCGTCCAGCATCGCGGAGCGGTCCACGACCTTGATCCGCTCGCGGCCCTGCTCCGCGCCGAGCGCCTGCTCGTGCGCGTCCAGGCGGTGCCAGCCCTCACGGGTGGTGTAGCGGACTCCGCGCTCGTCGAGGAAGGCGACGACGGCGTCCGGCTCCGGCTGCGCCGGGGCGGGGAGCCGGCCCTCGGCGCGGTCCTCCAGCAGGCAGGCGACCGTCTCGTTGGCATCGCCCTTGGTGTGACCGATCAGGCCGACCGGCCCCCGCTTGATCCAGCCCGTGACGTACACCGAAGTCATCGGCTCGTCACCGGTGATGACGCGTCCGGCGGCGTGCGGGACGGTGCCGGAGCCCACGTCGAAGGGGAGCTTGGGCAGCTCCTGCGAGTAGTAGCCGACGGCGCGGTAGACGCTCTGCACGTCCCAGTCGGTGAAGGAACCGGTACCCCGGACGTTGCCGGTGCCGTCCAGCTCGGTGCGCTCGGTACGCAGACCGGCCACGCGGCCGTCCTCGCCCAGGATCTCGACCGGCGACTCGAAGAAGTGCAGGAACAGCTTGTGCGGGCGGTCACCGACATCGCGTATCGCCCAGTTCTCCAGCGTGGAGGCGACCATGTTGGCCTGCTTGTTGCCCCGCCGGGTCTCGATGGAGCCCGCGTCGTAGTCGATGTCCTCGGGGTTGACGATGACCTCGATGTTGGGCGAGTGGTCGAGCTCCCGCAGCTCCATGGGGCTGAACTTGGCCTGGGCGGGGCCACGCCGCCCGAAGACGTGCACCTCCAGCGCCTTGTTGGCCTTCAGGCCCTCGTACACATTGGCCGGGATCTCCGTCGGCAGCAGCTCGTCCGCCGTCTTGGCGAGTACACGCGCCACGTCCAGGGCCACGTTGCCGACACCCAGCACGGCGACCTTCTCCGCCGTCAGCGGCCAGGTGCGCGGGACCTCGGGGTGCCCGTCGTACCAGGAGACGAAGTCGGCCGCTCCGTAGGAGCCGTCCAGACCGGCGCCGGGGATGTCGAGCGCGCGGTCGGCGTCGGCGCCGGTGGAGAAGATCACGGCGTCGTAGAAGGACCGCAGATCGTCCAGGCCGATGTCGTTGGGGTAGTCGACGTTGCCGAAGAGCCGCAGCTGCGGCTTGTCCAGCACCTGGTGCAGCGCCTTGACGATGCCCTTGATCCGGGGGTGGTCCGGGGCCACGCCGTAGCGGATCAGGCCGAAGGGGGCGGGCATGCGCTCGAACAGGTCGATCGACACACCCGGGTCCTGTGCGGCTTCGGATTTCAGCAGCGCGTCCGCTGCGTAGATCCCGGCAGGACCGGCTCCGACGATGGCGACGCGGACGGGGCGTGTCATGGCGTGTTGTTCCTTAGGGCGGACGAGCGCGGGCAGGGTACGGCGAACAGCAGAGGTAAGGCTTGGCTTACCAGTCTCCAACGCACACGTTAAGCCCTGTCGCGTCCGGACGTCGGGCCGGGGTCCCGCGGAGCCTCCCGCCGGCTCACCCCGAGAGTTCGAAATGGGCGATTTGGGCGATTGACCGGAATTGGTCCACCCCTTCATAAAAGATCATTCAGGCTGTTTGCCGGTTTCGCGCCTCGCGCAAATCGCCCTTATCGGACTCAGTGGTGAGCGTCACGTTCCGGACCCCGGACGCCGTGGCGCGCCGCCCGGTTCCCTTCTGCGCCGGGGAATCTGACTTCGCGTCGTGAGATTGCCGACAGGGATTTCCATCAATTGATCTTGCGCAGGAAATGCGATCCGGAATTCAGGGCTTGTTCCGATCAAGATTTCTCGCCTACGGTCACCGTCAATCCGGATGGAACGCCTAATCCTGCCGCCGTCCGGCAATCGAACCTACTCACGTACGGCAGGAGCGGGGGACCCAGGTAAGACGCCGGTCCGGTATCCGGACCGGCTGGGGTGAAGTCGCATTCGCGTGCGGCCAGGCAGCTCCAGCCTGAACCCGACAGCTCACCTCGCAGGCGGCGGAGAGGATTCACCATGCCCGAAACGGGCAAGTACCGTCGTTCCACGTCCGCCCGTCTGACCCGCGGTTTCATCGCCGTGGGCACCGGCGGAGCCGCCCTTGTGCTTCCGCTGGCCGGTGCGAGCTTTGCCTCCGCGGCACCCGCGCAGCACTCCATCACCGCCGAAAAGGCCGTGGCGCCGACTGCCGTATCCGTCAAGGAAATTGCCGCGCAGCGGGCGGATGCCACGACCCATTCCGTGGTCGAGGGTGATTCGCTTTCCAAGATCGCCCGCAGTTATTCCCTCGGTGGTGGCTGGCAGAAGCTGTACGACGACAACCGAAAGGCCGTCGGCGACAATCCCGACCTGATTCACCCCGGCCTCAAGCTGTCGATCGGATCCAAGGCGCCGGCGCAGCCCGAGTCCACTGCCTCCTCGTCCGACCGGAGCGAGGGAGGCGACCGCGCCGACCGCTCGCAGCGCACGAGCGCGCAGCCGGGCGCCAACGGCTCCGCCGCCGACACGGCCACCGGTACGGCTACCCAGGCCGCCGCCACCGGTACCGTCGCCGTCGCGGCCGAGCAGCCCACGGCGTACACGAACGACCTCGACGGCTGGATCAAGGAGTCGCTGGCCGTCATGGCCGAGCACGGGATCCCCGGCAGCTACGAGGGCATCCACCGCAACATCATGCGCGAGTCCTCGGGCAACCCGCTGGTCGTCAACAACTGGGACTCGAACGCCGCCGCCGGGATCCCGTCCAAGGGCCTCCTCCAGGTCATCGACCCGACCTTCCAGGCCTACCACGTGCCCGGTACGTCGATGGACAGCCTCGACCCGGTCGCCAACATCACGGCCGCGTGCAACTACGCCGCCGACAAGTACGGCTCGATCGACAACGTGTTCGGGGCGTACTGACACCCGTCGGTGTCGGGAGTGAGTGGCAGGCCGACGGGCGGTACGGAGTCGCAGGGCTCCGTGCCGCCCGCCGGCTTTTGCCGGGGCGGCCTTGAGCCGGACCGTAAGTTACCCGTCAGTGTGTAGTGACTTACTACGCATTCGACAGTAGAACCTGTTTCACTCTGTCGAGAGTGAGGGATGTCACATGAGTGACACTACCATGCAGGATGCGAGATCCAAGGGCGTCTCGCGTCGAAGGTTCCTTGCAGGAACAGGTTCTCTTCTTGGGGCCGTGACCCTGGCGGGCCACCCGGCCTCGGCCAGGGCGGAGGCCGGGGTGGCGCCCGCCGGGATCGATCCCGGCGCCCATGTCCCGGCCCTGGTGATCGGCACCGGATACGGCGGCTGCGTCGCCGCGCTGCGACTCGCCGAGGCGGGCGTGGATGTCCATATGGTCGAGATGGGGATGGCCTGGGACACCCCCGGGCCGGACGGCAGGATCTTCGCCAACACGACCAGCCCGGACCGCCGTTCCTACTGGCTGCGGACCAAGACCAAACAGCCGCTCAGCAACTTCCTGGGCTTCCCGATCGACCGGAACATCCCGCGCTACACCGGGATCCTGGACGCCGAGGAGTTCGGCGGCATCACGGTCTACCAGGGCCGCGGCGTCGGCGGCGGCTCGCTGGTCAACGGGGGGATGGCCGTCACCCCCCGGCGCGAGAACTTCGGCGCCATCCTCCCCACGGTCGACGCCGACGAGATGTACGGCACCTACTACCCGCGCGCCAACGCCGGGCTCGGGGTCGGCACCATCGACCCTGCGTGGTTCGAATCCGCCGACTGCTACCAGTACGCCAGGGTCGGCCGCAAGCACGCCGAACGTTCCGGCTTCCCGTTCCTCTTCGTGCCCGCCGTGTACGACTGGGACTACATGAAGCAGGAGGCGGCGGGCACCGTCCCGAGGTCCGCGCTGGACGGCGAGATCCTCTACGGCAACAACTACGGCAAGAAGTCGCTGCAGAAGACCTACCTGGAGCGGATCGGAGCCACCGGCAAGGTCTCCGTCTCACCGCTGCACAAGGTCACCTCGGTCGCCCCCGCGGCCTCCGGCGGCTACACGGTCGTCATCGACCAGCTCAACACCACCGGGGACACCACGGCCACCAAGTCCGTGACCGCGGACCGGGTGTTCTTCGCCGCGGGCAGCGTCGGCACCAGCAAGCTGCTCGTCATGCTCAGGACCACCGGCGCCCTGCCCCGCCTGAACAGCGAGGTCGGCAAGGGGTGGGGCGACAACGGCAACGTCATGTGCGGCCGGGCCAACCACATGTGGGACCCGACCGGAAAGCTCCAGGCGTCCATTCCCACGGGCGGCATCGACAACTGGGCCGCAGGCGGAGCGTTCGCCGAGGTCGCCCCGCTGCCCACCGGGATCGAGACGTACGCCTCGTTCTATCTCTCGATCACCAAGAACCCGAACCGCGCCGAGTTCGTCTGGAACGCGGCGACGGGCAAGGTCGACCTGAGCTGGCAGACCGCCTGGAAGCAGCCCTCCATCGACGCCGCCAGGACCATCTTCGACAAGATCAACAGAAAGGAGGGCACGATCTACCGGACCGACCTCTTCGGCACCTACAAGATCTGGGGCGATCACCTCACCTACCACCCGCTCGGCGGCGCCGTACTGGACAAGGCCACCGACAACCACGGCCGCCTGCACGGCTACCAGGGCCTGTACGTCATCGACGGAGCCCTGATCCCCGGAAACACCAGCGTCAACCCGTTCGTCACCATCACCGCGCTGGCCGAACGGAACATCGAACAGATCATCGCCACCGACCTGTGAGTCAGTGACCGGGCAGCGCGCACACCGTGTCGAGGCCCAGGACGTGGTTGAGCCGGCCGAACACCAGCCAGGAGCCGATGCTCATCGTCAGCTCCACGATCTCCAGCTGGCTGTAGGCCGCGCTCATCCGCGTCCAGAACTCCTCGTCGAGCCCATGGTGGTCCAGGGAGTACCGCTCGGCGTACTCCGCGGCCAGCCGGGTCCGGACGTCGAACGCGTCGGTGGTGCGCCATGCGGCCACCGCGTCGGCGAACGAGTCCTCGACCGTCTCCCCGTCCCGCTCGGTGCGCCAGTCCAGACAGAACGCGCACCCGTTGATCTGGGCGATCCGCAGCCGCGCGGCTTCGAACTCGCGCAGTCCCAGGGTCGTGTGGTCGTACACCGACATCGAGAAGCCCGCGGCGGCGATGCCGATCCCGGGGACCATCTCCCCCCACACGTACGCGATCGCGTCCTTGCCTTCGGGAATGTCGATGTTCATCGCTGTCTCCTTCCGAGCTTGCCGGCTGCGGGCCGCAGCGGGACGTCGAGTGCGTCGTACAGTCCGGGTTCCGCGTCCACGAGCCAGTCGACGGCGCCCACGAGCCGGCCCGCCGCGGTCGCGTTCCCGCCCGCCGACCGGTTCTCGCCCTCGTCGGTGGACTCGATCGTGACCTCGATGCGCGGGCGTCCCTCGATGACCACCCGGTGCGCGCCGTCACCGTCGGGAGGCGCCGGCCAGTGCGGTGCGCAGGAGGGGTGGATGCGCGTGACGTGTTCGATGACGATGCGGGGCTCACCGCCGACGATGCCCTGCACCTCGAACCGCACCGCGCCCTGTGTGCCCGCCCCGAACTCACCCATCGTCCTGGTGGTCACCGAGGTCTCCAGCGGACACCGGTCCACCGTCTCGCGGATCCGGTCGAGTTCGACGCCCAGTGCCCTGGCCATCAGCCGGATCTGTCCGCCCCACACCATGGTCGGCACCGTCGGGGCGAGCATCAGCGGCTCGTGGTCCATCGGCAGGCCCATGCCGACCAGGTTCCGGACCGAGTCCTCCTGGTCGTACGTGGAGTAGTCGAAGATCTCCTGGCAGCGGATCACCTCCACGGTGGAGCCGAGGCCACTGATCAGCAGCGGCAGCACATCGTTGCCCCAGCCCGGGTCCACGCCGGAGACGAACAGCGATCCGCCGCCCTCCGCGATGGCGGCCAGCACCGGCTCCCGCAGCTCCGGCGGGGCGTTCAGCTGGTCGTACAGCGCGTACAGCGAGGGGGTGACGACCACGGCCCCCGCCCGGATCGCCCGGCAGATGTCGGCGAGCGCCCCGTCGGGCCGGATGTCGCCCGACCCCGCGTACACCACCGCCTGCGGACGGCCGGCCAGCACGCCCCCGACATCATCGGTCGCGGCGACCCCCAGAGCGCGGTCGAGCCCGCCCAGCCCGCCCGCGTCCAGGCCCACCTTGCCGGGGCTGTGGACGAGTACGGCGGTGAGCGCGAGCCCCGGATGCGCCGCCACGGCGCGGATCGCCGCGCGGCCGACGTTTCCCGTTCCCCAGACAACCGTGGAAATCATGCGCGGAGGGTAGCGGGACGACCTCTCACTTCATAGAGCCGCGACGGGAAAACGCGGGGCGGTACCGCAACCCCGGGACGGGGGCGCGGGTTCACACGATGGCGGTACCCCGCACCAGGAGCAGGGACAGGTCCACCGCCGCCACGGCCACCGTCCCCGCGAAGGCGGCCTTGCGCCAGAGCCGCCCCAGCGCGAGCCCGGCGACAGCGGTCGGGAGCACCAGGGCGAGCGCGGCCGCGCCCCACCGGTCCGGCGGCCCCGAAGGCCCCAGGACCAGCACCGCCGTCGCCGCCGCGAGGGGGACCGGCAGCAGCAGCCGGGTGCCCGTGGCACCCAGCCGGTGCGGCAGACCGCGGATTCCGGCCTTCCCGTCCTCCTCGATGTCCGGGAGCGTGTCGCCCAGATGGGCCGCGGTCCCGAGCAGCGCACCGGCAGTCACCGCCCACCACGCCGGCCAGGGCCGGCCCGGCAGGCTCAGGGCGACCATGGCGGGCAGGGCACCGAATCCGGCGACGTACGGAAGCCAGGACAGCGCCGTCGCCTTGAGCCGCAGGTTGTACAGCCACGCCGCGCCGACCGCCGCCAGATGCACCGTGCCGGCCGCCGGACCACAGGCCAGCGACAGCGGTACGCACAGGGCGAGGGCGGCGAACGCCGCGGCCCACACCTCGCCCCGGCGCACCGTTCCGGCGGCCACGGGCTTCCCCCGGCGTCCCGCCGCGGCGTCCCGCCCGGCGTCGTGGGCGTCGTTGCACCAGCCCACCGAGAGCTGACCGGCCAGGACGGCCGCGGCGACCAGGAGGCAGCGCGCGCCGCCGAGCCCGGAACCGACGGCCAGCGCGGCAGTCAGCGCGGTCACCGCGAGGACCGGTCCGGGATGACTGGCCAGGGCCAGCGCCAGGGCCGGCCCCGCCACACCGCGCGGCGGCAGCGCGGCCGGCTGAGCGGCCGTCACCGCCGTCGCCGGTCCGTCCGGGGTGTCCATCGGGTGAGCGTACGTACCCGGGTCGGCCCAACACGACAGCCGCACGGGTTGTTTGCGCCGATTCATCCAGTTATGTGGGCAGGATGGGGTCATGACACCGCCGAAGCAGGAGTCGGGATGAGCCGGATCACCGCTGTCCACGGAGCCCTGCCACCGCACCGCCACACCCAGCGCGAGATCACCGACATGGTGGCCCGCACCTGCCTGCCGCCGGGCGCCGGCCGCCGCGTACTCGACCGGCTCCACGAGAACGCGCAGGTCCGCAACCGCCACACGGTGCTGCCGCTGGAGAGTTATCGCGCACTGGACGGCTTCGGCGCCGCGAACGACGTGTTCATCGGCGCGGCCGTCCGCCTCGGTGCCGAGGCGGTACGCGGCGCGCTGCGCACGGCGTGCCTGCGGCCCACCGATGTGGATCTGCTGATGTTCACCTCCGTCACCGGAGTGGCCGCCCCGTCGGTGGACGCCCGGCTCGTGGGACGTCTCGGGCTGCGGCCCGATGTGAAACGGCTGCCGGTCTTCGGCCTGGGCTGTGTCGCCGGAGCCGCCGGTGTGGCACGGCTGCACGACTACCTCCTGGGCCACCCGGACCAGGTCGCGGTGCTCCTCTCGGTCGAGCTCTGCTCCCTCACCTTCCAGCGCGGCGACATCACCCCCGCCAACATGGTGGCGACCGCGCTGTTCGGCGACGGGGCGTCCGCCGCGGTCGTCGTCGGCGGCCGGCGGGCCGCGGCCGGCGGCCCCGAGGTGGTCGCCACCCGGAGCAGGATGTACCCGGGCACCGAACACGTCATGGGCTGGGACATCGGCGACAGCGGCTTCAGAGTGGTCCTCGACCCGGCCGTCCCCGACGTCGTCCGCCGGTATCTCGCCGAGGACGTGACCGAGTTCCTGTCGGAACACGGCCTCAAACCGAAGGACATCGCCCACTGGGTGTGCCACCCCGGAGGCCCCAAGGTCCTGCGAGCCGTCACCGACGCACTGGCCCTGCCCCAGTCGGCGCTCGACGTCACCAGGCGTTCCCTGGCCGACGTCGGCAACCTGTCCTCGTCCTCCGTCCTGCACGTCCTGCGGGACACGCTGGCGGAGCGGCGGCCCGAACCGGGAACGCCCGGCCTGCTCATGGCCATGGGGCCCGGATTCTGCTGCGAACTGGTGCTGCTGCGCTGGTAGGACGGAGGTCGCGTGATCTGGTACACCGCGCTGGTGCTGGCCGTGGCGGGCGAACGCCTCGCCGAACTCGCCGTCGCACTGCGCCACACCCGCTGGAGCCTGGCCCGGGGCGGCACCGAAGCCGGCCGGGGGCACTACCCCGCGATGGTCGCCCTGCACACCGCCCTGCTGGCCGGCTGCCTGGCCGAAGCCGGCCTGGCCGGAAGGCCGTTCCTGCCCGGGCCCGGCTGGACCGCGGTGGCCGTGGTGCTCGCCGCGCAGGGCCTGCGCTGGTGGTGCGTCGGCACACTCGGACCCCAGTGGAACACCCGGGTCATCGTGGTCCCGGGCCTGCCCCTGGTGACCGGCGGACCCTACCGGTGGCTGCGCCACCCCAACTACGTCGCGGTCGCCGCCGAAGGGCTGGCCCTGCCCCTGGTCCACGGCGCCTGGGCGACCGCCACCGTGTTCACCGTCCTCAACGGAGCACTGATGGCCGTGCGGATCCGGTGCGAGGAAGGGGCGCTGGCCCGTATGACGGCGGCGGACGTACGGGCGTGATCGACCTCCTGGTGGCGGGCGGCGGACCCGCCGGACTGGCCGCGGCGATCACGGCCGCCCGCGCGGGGATGGACACCGTGGTCGTCGAACCCCGCGCCGCCCCCATCGACAAGGCCTGCGGCGAGGGCATCATGCCGGGCGGGGTGGCCGCGCTGCGGGCCCTGGGAGTACGGCTCTCCGGCCGCGACCTGCACGGAATCGGATACCTGGACGGCGGACGCAGCGTCCGGGCGGCATTCCGCGACGGCCCGGGACTGGGCGTACGGCGCACCGAACTGCACGCCGCGCTGCACCGGCGGGCCGTCGAACTCGGTGTACGCGTCGTGCCGGGCAGGGCCGGGGACGTCCGCCAGGACGACCACGGCGTCAGCCTCGGCACGACGGGACTGCGCGCCCGCTGGCTCGTCGCCGCCGACGGCCTGCACTCCCCGCTGCGCCGGGAACTCGGCCTGGACCGTCCCGGCGGGGGACCGCGGCGCTACGGGCTGCGCCGCCACTACCGGATCGCGCCGTGGAGCGACTTCGTCGAAGTCCACTGGTCCCGGCACGCCGAGGCCTATGTGACACCCGTGGGGGACCGGCTCGTGGGCGTCGCCGTGCTCAGTGCCGACCGCCGGACCTACGCACAGCACCTGGCCGCCTTTCCCGCACTCGCCGGTGTGCTCCACGGCCGGGACGCCGGCCCCGTACGCGGCGCCGGCCCGCTGCGGCAGGCCGCACGGAGCCGGCGGGCCGGACGTGTCCTGCTGGTCGGCGACGCCGCAGGGTATGTCGACGCGCTGACGGGCGAGGGCATCGCGCTGGCCGTCGCGACGGCCGGCGCGGCCGTCGGATGTCTGGCCGCCGGCCGCCCGCAGGACTACCCCCGGCACTGGGCCCGGCTGACGAGACGTCACCGGTGGCTCACCGAGGGGCTGCTGAAAGCTGCCCGGTGCCCCTCCGGGAGCCGTCTGATCGTCGCGGCGGCACACCGCGCGCCGGATGTGTTCGAGGCGGTGGTGCACGCCCTTCGATGAGCCGCCGTCACGGGTTCGGCGGCCGCAGACGCAGCTGGAGCATGGCCTCGAACCGGGCCTCCGGATCACCGAGATCGATGCCCGCCACCACCGTCAGCCGCTTGAGCCGGTACCGGAAGGTGTTGGGGTGGACATGGACCGCGGCGGCCGCGGCGATCACATCGCCGAACGTGCTCAGCCAGGCCTCCAGTGTGTCGGTGAGCGCGGTGTGGTGCGCGGCGTCGTACGCGCGCAGCCGGACCACGGGACCGTCGGGAAGGTCGTCCTCGGCGGCCATCAGATCCGTCAGCTCCTCCAGCAGGGAGGCGGCGTAGACGTCCGACAGCCGGGCCGTGCGGCGCGGCGAGCGCCCGGAGCCGAGCACCCGCAGCGCCCGGTCCGCGTCCGCACGCGAACGCCGCAGCTCGGCCGGGCGCGCGGCGAGCCTGCCCACACCGATGACAGCCGGAACACGGCTGCCCACACGGCCCAGGAAGGCCTCCGCCACCCGCAGCGCCTGCTCGTCCGAACTCGTGGGCAGCACCGCGTAGGTGACACCCCCGAGCGAGGCCACGGCCGTACGGGGATGGATCGCCGACAGATGCAGAGCGAGGGCCTCGGCGACCCGCTGGCCCGCCGCCACCCGGTCGGGCGCCGGCTCCTCGCCGGTCACCGCCAGCGCCAGTACACAGGCGGGCTGCACCGCGAGGCCCAGCCGGACGGCCGCCTGCGGCGCGTGCGTACCGCCCTCCAGGACCGTGGCGAGCAGATCCGCGCGCAGCCGGCGCTCGACGTCCTCGCCCCTCCGGTGCCGCAGCAGATGCAGGGCGGCCACCTTCGCGGCCTCGTGCAGGGACTGCGTGCGGTCCTCGCTCAGCGGGCCGTCGACCACGACCCAGATCGAACCGAGGATCTCACCGCCCGCCCGGACGGCGATCGCGACCCGGGGCCGGGCGGAGATGCCCTCCACGAAGACGGGCCCCTCGTTCCGGTACAGGGCGTGGAAGGCGCCGTTGGCCTCCAGCGCGCGCAGCTTCTCCGCCGGCACCTGCCGGTCCAGCACGGTCGCGATCCTGGCGTCGTCGCCCTCGTCCTGCCGGCTGGAGAACGCCAGTACCCGCCCGCCGCGGTCCTCCACGGTGACCGGGCCGTCCAGCAGCCCGGCCGTCGCGTTGGCCAGCGCGAACAGATCACCGGCCAGCGGCTCGGCGCCGTCGGCCTCGTCGGGACCGCCCACCGTGCCCAGCTCGTCGACCGCCAGCAGCGACCGCAGCAGCGCCGCCACCTGGGCCCAGGACGCCCCGGGGGTCAGCCCCAGCACGGTCAGGCCGGTACGCGCCGCCGCCCGTGACACCGGCCCCTCCACCGGGACCGGTGAGCGGACCACCACGGCCGCCGCACCGAGACCGGCCGCCCGCTCGATCAGCGCGGCGACAGGCTCGGAGCCGTACACCCCGACCCCGAGCACCACCGCGCCGGGCAGCCGCGCCGGCTCGTCCAGCGGATCCTGGATCAGCACCCCGGTGACGGTGCGGGACGGGTCGGCCTCGCCCGCCACCACCTCGATCAGCGTCGATCCGAGATCGTTGAGAATCCGGCCGAGCACGGCCCGCGGCTGCTCCGTCATCGTCACAAGCCAATGGACCGGAACTCGTCCATGGCCAGTCGTGCCACCTGACCGATCACCCGGTCCGCCCGGGGGTTGCGCAGATCGGGGGTGCCGGAGCGGGTGAAGACGGCCACCGCCCACCGCCCGCCGCCCGGCTCCTCGATCACGCCGGCCTCGTTGCGCCAGCCGGGCAGCGTCCCGGTCTTCCCGGCCAGACGGTAGCTGTCGTCGAACGCGGAGCCCAGCCGGTGCGGCCAGATCTGCTGGGCCATCACGGACCGCACTTCGGCACAGGCCTCCGCGGGGCCGGCCTCGTCGCGCCAGATCCGGGCGAGGAGTTCGGCGGATTCGCGCGCCGTGGAACGGGTGGTGCGTTCGGGAACACACACCGAGAGCTCCAGAACCCTCCCCGGATCCGACGCGGCCACCGCCGCCATCCTCGCGTGCGCCTCGGCCTCGGTGGACACGCCGAGCTCCGCGAAGAGCGAGCCGAGCAGCTCCCGGCAGCTGCCGGTCAGATGGGTGCGTCCCAGACCGAGTCCGGCGAGCAGCTCATTGACCGTGCCCAGCCCCACCCGGGCCAGCACCACGTCGGTGGCGGCGTTGTCACTCATCGTCAGCATCATGTGGACCAGGTCGCGCAGACTCATCGAGACCGGGTCGGCACAGCCCGACGTGCCGATTCCGCCGTCGCGGTACCGCATGTCCACCTCATGGCGCTCGGTCCGGTCCAGCCGTCCGGCGGCGGCCTCACGGGCATAGGCGAGCGCCACCGGGATCTTGAAGACCGAGGCGAGGACGACCGGTTCGTCCGCCGCGACGCCGATCGCGCGTTCCCCGTCGATCTCGCGGGCGAAGAAGAACCCCCGGACCCCGGCGTCGTCGAACGCCGCCCTGATGCGGGACTCGACGCTGTCCTGCCGCGGCCCCGGGACGTCCGGGCGGGTCGTGGTCATCGGCCGATCCATTCCGTCGATCCGGTCACCGCGGCCAGCAGCTCGGGGACGGGGGAGAGCCCGAGCCCCGGCCCCCGCGGCACATCGAGATGGCCGTCCCTGAGCACGAACGGCTCGGTGATGTCCGTGCGGTAGTACCGGTCGGAGGCGGAGGTGTCCCCGGGGAGCGTGAAGCCCGGCAACGCGGCGAGCGCGACGTTGGCGGCCCGGCCGAGCCCGGTCTCCAGCATCCCGCCGCACCACACCGGGACGCCGTGCGCGGCACACACGTCATGGATCCGCCGAGCCTCCAGATAGCCGCCGACCCGCCCCGGCTTGATGTTGACGACCGAGCAGGCACCCATCGCGATCGCGTCGGCCGCCGACCGCGCGGAGACGATGGACTCGTCCAGACAGATCGGTGTACGCACCCGCCGCGCCAGTGCCGCGTGGCCCCGGATGTCCTCCTCGTCCAGCGGCTGCTCGATCAGCAGCAGACCGTACGGGTCGAGCCGGGCGAGCTGACCGGCGTCCGCCAGGGTGTACGCGGTGTTGGCGTCCACCTGGAGCGCCACGTCGTCGCCGAAGCGCTCCCGCACCGCGCGTACGGGCTCCACGTCCCAGCCGGGCTCGATCTTCAGCTTGATCCGCCGGTACCCCTCGGCCAGATAGCCGTCGACCGCGTCGAGGAGAGCGGGGACCGAGTCCATGATGCCGACCGACACCCCGGCCGGCACCCGGTCGGCCGTCGCCCCCAGCCACTGACCCATCGACAGCTCATGGGCGCGCAGCCAGGCGTCGAGCACGGCCGTCTCCAGCGCGGCCTTGGCCATCCGGTGGCCCTTGAAGGCGGCGAGCGCCGGGGCGACGGCCCACGGGTCGAGCTCCGGGAGCGCGGCGAGCGCGGGCACCAGATGGGCGCGCAGGACGTCCACGGCCGCGTCGGTGTACTCCGAGGAGTACAGCGGATCGGCCATGGTGACGCACTCGCCGTACCCCTCGTGGTGCTCCGTCTCGACCCTGACCAGCAGGATCTCCCGGCTGGTCAGGGTGGCGAACGAGGTCCGGAACGGTGCCACCAGGGGCATCGCGATCCGGCGCAGTTCCACACCGACGAGCTTCATTCCCGCGTCTCCTGTCGCTTGTCGATCACATACCAGCCGTCCCGGGTGAATCCGGTGACGGCATGTCCCTGCTCCATCAGCCCGCCGAGGACCTCGCGCAGCGCGTACCGCCACTCGCGGGCCACGTCCGGGTCGGTGCGGCGCAGCGTCTCCATCTGCGCCGGGACACGGACGAGCACGGTGTCCCCGTCCCGGCGCCCGACGGCGGGACGGCCGTCGGGCTTGGCGTCGAGACCGACCACGGTGCGCGCCCCCGGGCTGTCGGCCGTGACGACGCGAGGGGCGCCCGCGGCGGCCCGTGCGGCGGCCTCACCGGTCAGCTCCCAGCGGACCAGCAGCCGGTCCGTCTCGGTGCCGGCGTTCACCGCGTCGTGCATCGTGCCGTAGAAATCGGTCAGATACTCGCTCGGCACCGCGCCCAGTTTCGCCAGGTTGAAGTAGGCGTTCCGGCTGATCAGCGGGTCGAACGTCCAGGTCACCGTCGTGATGTCACGCTCCAGCGCCCAGGCCCGCTGGTGCAGCTTGACCGTGTAGCCGATGTCGCGGCCCCGGGCGTCCCCGTCGACCCCCGCGATGTGCGAGTGCAGCCCGGTGCTGGCCAGGAACCCCAGGCAGACACCGGCCATCCGGCCGTCCAGGTGGACCCCGACGACATAGCTGCCCGAGTGGGCGAAGACCCGCATCAGCTCCGGGGTGATCAGCGGGTTGCCGGGATCGGGCTGCCAGACCCGGTCCAGCAGCCGGCACGCCGCCAGGATCTCCTCCGGCTCGTGCAGCTCCCTCACGCTCACCCCCGCCCCGTGCGCCGCCCGCTCCGCGGCCGCCCCGGCCTCGGCCACGACGTGCGTACTGTTCACGGCTCCACCCGGTCCGTCCCGGCCAGCGGCTCCCGGACGAGCGAGTCCACCAGCGCTGCCACCAGTGCCGCGCGGCGGGGGAGTTCGGCGACGGTCACATGCTCGTCGTCGGCGTGCGCCCCGCCGCCCACCGCCCCCAGCCCGTCCAGCGTGGGCGTGCCCACCCCGGCCGTCAGATTGCCGTCGGAGCCGCCGCCGACCGCGACGCCGCGCAGCGTCCCGAAGCCGAGTTCCGCGTAGTGGCCCCGGGCCCGTTCGAACAGCTCCGCCGACGCGTCCGCCGCCAGCGGCGGCCGGTTCGGACCGCCGGAGAGCCGCAGCGAGGCACCGTCGAGCACCGGCGCGAGCCGCCGCATGCCACGGTCCACCCGGGCCTGTTCACCGGCCGACCCCACGCGTACGTCGACCACCAGCCGGGCCGCGTCGGGCACGGTGTTGCGGGTGGTGCCGGAGGAGGCCACGGTCGGGGTCACCGTCGTGCCGGCCGCCGGGTCGGCGAGCGCCGACAGTGCGAGCACCTGATGTGCCAGCTCGGTCGTCGTGTTGACGCCCCGCTCGGGTTCGAGACCGGCGTGCGCCGCGCGTCCGGCGATCCGCAGTTCGTAGCCGGACACGCCCTTGCGCACCGTCTTCAGCGCCCCGCCCTCGCTCGCCTCCAGGACCAGCGCCGCCCGCGTCCGGCGGGCCTCGGCTTCGATCAGGGCGCGCGAGCCGGGGGAACCGATCTCCTCGTCGCCGGTCAGCAGCACCGACACGCCGTCGAGATCGTCGAGCACCGACAGGGCGTGGAAGAGCTGCACCAGCCCTGCCTTCATGTCGAAGCAGCCGGGCCCCGTCAGCCGGCCCCCGGTCACCTCGAAGGGGTGCCGGGCCAGCGAGCCCACCGGCCAGACCGTGTCGAAGTGTCCGAGCAGCAGCACCCGGTCACCGGAGCCGAAGCGCCAGCGCAGGGTGGCCGGTCCCGAGCCGTCGAGCCACTCGGGAGCCGCCCCGGTCAGCCGGGTGCCCAGCCCGGCGACGACTCCGGCGCAGGCGACGACGGCGGCCGGGTCCTCGCTGGGCGACTCGCAGCGGACCAGCTCCTCGACCCCGGCCAGCAGGTCCGGCAGCCGCTCCGCCATCGCGGAGGCGAACGCGGCCACGTCAGCCGACCTTTGGGGTCGCGCGGGCGCCGTGGTGCAGATAGGCCGTGCCGTCGGCGATCGTGTAGAAGACGACCGGGAGCCACGGGGTGAACCCCGGCCGCCGCAGCACGAAGAGACCCGGCTCGACCGGGTGCAGCGTGAACTCCTGCTCGGTGCTCGAAGCCAGTTCCGCCAGCGGCCCGGTGACCGTGTCGAGCATCACCAGAGTGCCGTCCCGCTCCACGATCTCCCTCCGCGAGGAGAGCCGTTCGTACACCCCGACGTACGCGGCCGGGTCCACCGCCACCGGCTCCTTCGCGGGCTCCGGCGTGGTGCGCATCGTCGCCCCGGCCAGCTCCTGGACGAGCTCGGAGAACACCGCCAGGTACAGGCCCGCGGTGTCACCGCCGTTGGTGAGCAGGCAGATCGCGAGGTCGGACTCCGGCAGCACCCGCAGGAACGCGCTCTGCCCGATGGTCCCGCCGTCGTGCCCGTACACCCGCTGACCGTCCCAGGTGTCGAGCAGCCAGCCCAGTCCCCAGGCACGGCCGAGCATGTGCGGGTCGGGAACCTCGACCTGCGGGGTCTGCATCGCGGTGGCGCCCTCGGCCGAGAGGATCTTGGTGCCGTCGTCGGTGACACCGCCGTTCATGTGCATCCGGGCGAAGGTGAGGACCTCGCGCGGCGTCGAGCAGATCAGCCCGGCCGGTCCGGCCGAACGCATCAGCCCCCACTGCGGGGTGGGCGCCGGGGGCTCGCCGGGGTGCCCGGTGGCGGCGCGGAAGCGCAGCACCTCCTCCGGCAGGGTGGCCGTACGGGTCAGACCGAGCGGCCGGTACAGACGCTCCTTCATCAGCTCGTCCCACTGGACGCCCGTGACATGCTCCAGTACCCGGCCCAGCAGGCTGAAGCCCGCGTTGCAGTACGACATGGTGGCGCCCAGCGGGTGGTTGGCGGCGACATCCGCCAGCAGCGCGGTGAACTTCTCCAGGCAGTCGTCGCCGCGGCCGGTGTCGGCGAAGAAGTCTCCGTCGATGCCGCTGGTGTGGGTCACGAGATGGCGGAGCGTCACCCCCTGGGTCAGCTCCTCGTTGACGAGCCGGAGTTCGGGGAGCACGGAGACGATGGGGGCGTCCAGTTCGAGTACGCCCTCGTCGACCAGCGCCATGGCCACCGTGGTGGTCCACACCTTGGAGATCGAACCGATCTGGAAGAGGGTGTCGGGTGTCGCCGTGATCCCGGCTTCGACGTTCGCCATGCCGACGGCGGTCTCGATGATCACCTCGCCGCGGTGCAGGACGGCGAGGTTCGCGCCGGGTACCCGGTGACGGGCGGCCAGTTCGGCGAGGCGGGTGCTCCAGCGGGCGGTCAGCTCGGCGGACAGGCCGGCGGGCGGGGTGGCGGTGTCGGTCATGGTCGGCTCCGCATTCGTGGTCATGGTCGTCTCCAGCTCCGGTGGGTTCAGCGGTCGGTGTGGGCGGTGACCCAGTCGACGAGGCGACGGGAGTAGTCCTCACGGTGCGAGGGCCGCCCGTTGAGGGGGAAGAGGTGTGAGCTGCCCGGGTACAGCACCAGCTGGGCGGGCACGCCCCGGGTGTACAGCGCGTGGAACCACTGCTCGGCCTGGCCGGCCGGGCAGGCGTCGTCCGCGCCGCCGTGCAGGATCAGCGTCGGTGCCCGTACCGCGTCGGCGTGGCTGGTCGGCGACAGCGCCGGCAGCCGGTCCGGGTCGCCGATCTCCTGGGTGGCGATCAGCCGGCCCTCCGCGGACGTCCCGGCCATGGTCGTCAGGTCGACGACCGACCGGAGCCGTGTCCTCGCGGCGGGCGGACGGCCCCGAGAAGGCGATCCGGGTGCCGTCCGGACTCCACACGGGGATCCCGGCCCCCGCCGGACACCGGACCGCCGTGGTCAGCGGCACCGCCTCGCCCCCGCCGGCGGGCAGCAGATGCAGCTGCCCGGCGCGCAGGAACGCCAGCCGTGTGCCGTCGGGGGACCAGCGCGGTGCGGCGTCCGCCGGGCCCCGGGTGAGCCGGCGGGCCGGGCCGCCGGCCACGCGGACCTCCCAGATGGAGCTGTGCGCACGGTCGTTCCCGGCATCCTGGGTGGTCAACGTGTACGCGACACGATCGCCGTCGGGGGACAGGGAAGGGTCGCTCGGGATCTCGAACCGGTACAGGTCCTCGATCGTCAGCGCTCGGGTCATGACGCCTCCGGAGCAGTCGTGAGAGTGGGCACGCAGGAGATGAGGGTCCGGGTCGCCGGGTGCTCGGGCCGCTCCAGCACCCGGGCGGTGGGGCCGCACTCGACCAGCCGCCCGCCGTCCATCACGGCGACCTGGTCGGACAGATGGCGGACGACCGCGAGGTTGTGGGAGATGAACAGCATCGAGAAGCCCAGCTCCCGCTGGAGCCGGCGCAGCAGGTTCAGGACGGCGCCCTGGACGGAGACATCCAGCGCCGAGGTGATCTCGTCGGCGATCAGCACCGAGGGCCGGGCGGCCAGGGCCCTGGCCAGAGCGACCCGTTGGCGCTGACCGCCCGAAAGCGCGTCCGGGGTCAGCGAGGCCCGCCCGGGGTCGATACCGACGAGCTCCAGACAGCGTGCCACCTCCGCTTCCCGCGCGGCGCGCCGTTCACGTGCCGTCGTGCCACCGGACCGTGCCCCGCCGGAATCCGGCCGGCGGCCCGGCGCCCGGCCGGGCAGTGCCTCGGCGACGGCGGCGCCGATGGTCATGCGCGGGTCGAGCGAGGCGTACGGGTTCTGGAACACCAGCTGCACCGGGCTGCGACCGCGCCGTGCCCCGATCTCCCGCTCCGCCACCCGGACCCGGCCCGCCGCCATCGGGGCCAGCCCGACCACAGCCTTCCCGAGGGTCGACTTGCCCGAACCCGACCCGCCCACCAGCCCGGTCACCGTGCCGTCCGGCACCACCAGGCTGACGTCGTCCACCGCGGTGAAGCGCCCGTAGCGGACCGTGATCCCGCGCAGTTCCAGTGAGCTCATGACGCCGTCTCCGCTCCGCGTGAGGTGATCTCGACGGGCACGGCGCCCGTTGGCGCGCCCACCGGGTACCAGCAGGCCACCTCGTGATCCGCCCCGAAGCCGGCCAGCGCGGGCGCGGCCCCGTGACAGCGTTCCCCGGCCCGTTCGCACCGGGGCGCGAAGGAACATCCCTCGCCGGTCCCGCCCGGCTCCGGCGGGCGGCCCGGGATGGTCGCCAGCTCCGTTCCGGGATCCGTGGACATGGTGGGGACCGCGCCCACCAGCGCCCGGGTGTAGGGGTGCGCCGCGCCGCCGGCCAGCTCCGTGACCGGGAGGTTCTCGACGATCAGCCCCCCGTACATCACCAGCACCCGTTCGCAGACCTGGGCCACGACGGCGAGGTCGTGGGAGATCAGCAGCAGCGCCGCGCCGGAGTCCGCGCGCACCTCGGCCAGCAGATCGAGCACCTGCTGCTGCACCGCCACATCGAGCGCCGTGGTCGGCTCGTCGGCGATGATCAGCTTCGGATCCCCCATCAGCCCCATCGCGATGACGGCCCGTTGCCGCATTCCGCCGGAGAACTCGTGCGGCCGCTGCCCGGCCCTGCGCTCCGGCGAGGGGATGCGGACGGCACCGAGCCGGTCGACGGCGCGCGCCGATGCCTGCCTGCGGGACCGCCCGAGATGGACCTCGGCCACCTCGGCGAGCTGACGGCCCACCCGCAGGGCCGGGTTGAGCGAGGCCATCGGGTCCTGGAAGACCATGGCCGGCGCGGTGCCCAGCCGGGGGGCCGCCCGCAGATCGTGGCCGTCGAACCGGAGGGTGCCGGTGACACGTCCCGGATGGGGGACGAGGTCCGCCAGCGCCAGGGCGGTGAGGCTCTTGCCGGAACCGGACTCGCCGACCAGGCCGACGGCCTCGCCCGCTCCGACGCTCAGCGAGACGCCGCGTACGGCCTGCCGTCCGCCGGGAAAGGTCACCCGCAGATCGTGCGCCCGTGCCACCGCCGCGTCGTCGCCCCCGGGTTCCCTGTCCGGCGAAGCCTCCACCGGGAGCTCCGGCGGCACTGTCTCCGGCGCCCGCGGTGCCCTTCGGCCACCCGCCTGGGCGAGCACCTCACCGACCAGCCCGAACATCAGACCCGTCAGCACCACGGCCGCACCGGGTGCCAGCGCCGCCACCGGGTTCACATAGACCCGGCTCAGCTGTTCGTTGAGCAGCCGCCCCCAGTCGTACTCCGGCGGCTGCACCCCGAGCCCCAGGAACGAGAGTCCCGAGAAGGCGATCAGGATGCCCCCCGCCGCCTGGGTGGCGAACAGCACCGACGGCTCCGCGATGTTGGGCAGCAGATGACGCACCACCAGCCGGAACCGGCCCACGCCGAGGATCCGTGCCGCCGAGACATAGTCCGAGCCCGCGACCGACGCGGTCAGGTTCTGCACCAGCCGCGCCATCGGCGGGACCATGGCGAGTCCCACCGCGAACACCGCTCCGGTGCTTCCCACCCCGAAGACCGTGGCGAGGAAGAGCAGGAACAGCAGTCCGGGGAAGGCGACCAGCACACCCACCACGGCCGTGATCAGCCGGCCGAGGCGCCGGCCGAGCACCGAGGGCGCGACACCGAGCAGCAGCCCGCCGCCGACCCCGATCGCGGTGGCCAGCAGGGTGAGCCGCAGCGTCAGCCGGGTCGCCACCACGACCCGGGCGGCGATGTCACGGCCCAACTGGTCGGTGCCGAACACATGCGCGGCGCTGCTGCCCTCGTTGATCGCGTCCGTGTCCACCCGGGCGGCCTGCTCGCCGAGCAGGACCGGACCGAACACGGCGACCAGCGCCACCACCAGGCAGGCGGTGAGAGCGGTGATCCCGATCGGCGTCCTGAGCGTGCGCCCCAGCCGGTGGCGCGGCGAGGTGCCATGGTCCTGATGAGACATCGTCAGCTCCCGCGAACGGTGGACTGGGGGTCGGCGACGGCCACGGCCACGTCGACGGCGAAGGTGATCAGCAGCGCGGCCGCCCCGTAGACCAGCACCACGCCCTGGACCAGCGGATAGTCCTTCTCGGTGATGGCCTGCACGATCGTGGTGCCGAGGCCGGGCCAGGCGAAGACGTTCTCGATGAGTACGGTGCCGGCGAGCAGCGAGCTGAACAGGAGACCGCTCAGGGTGAGCGAGGAGGTCAGCAGATTGGGCAGCGCGTGCCGCAGATAGCGCAGCCGGGCCGGCAGCCGTTTCGCCCGCGCGGTACGCATGTAGTCCTCGCCGAGGACCCGCAGCGTCTCCACCCGGACGATTCTCGACAGCGTCGCCGCCGGGACGAGGGCGAGGGCCAGCACCGGCAGTACGTGGGAGGACAGGCCGCTCTGCGAGGCGACCGGGAAGACCGGCCAGGTCACGGCGAACGCCGCCACCAGGCCGACCGCCAGCAGGAACTCGGGCACCGCGCCCAGGAACCCGGTGACACCGGTGAAGGCGAGTTCACCGCGCCGCCTTCGGCCGTCCTTGGTCAGCACGGCCGCCGCCATCCCGACCGGGATCGCGAGCAGCAGGATCAGCGCGAACGCGGGGACGGCGATCTGGAGAGTCGCCGGCAGACGGCTGGAGATGATCTCGGAAACGGGCAGCTGGGAGTTGATCGAGTCCCCCAGCCGGCCCTGGAAGAGCTGACCGAGGAAGTCGCCGTACTGGCTCGTCAGCGGCCGGTCCAGGCCGAGCGCCTGCCTGCGGGCCTCGACCAGCGCGGGGTCCGCGGTGGGGCCGAGCGACGCCCGCACCGGGTCGCCGGGGATCAGATGGATCATCGCGAAAGCGGCTGTGACCAGCGCGGCCAGGGACACCACCAGCCGCCAGGTACGGCGCAGGGCGAAGCTGACCCAGGGGCTGCGGGGGGTGGGGAGCAGGCCTCGCGGGGAACCGGGGGAGCGCAGACGGCGCGCGGGGCGCGTGGGAAGCGTGGTCATCAGCTACCACTCCGGCGCAGTGTGCTGGGGATGATGCCGTTGCCGTTGACCTGGAAGGTCACGCCCTTGCCGTACACCCGGTTCTCCTTGCTGACGATCGGCACGATGTCGGCCCGTTCGACCAGAGCGGCTTCGGCCGCCTCCCACAGGTCGCAGCCCGAGGTGCCGGGCCTGGCCGAGGCCTGCGCGGCGAGCCGGTGGTAGTCGGGGTTGGCGATGGCGCCGAAGTTGTTGCCCGTCGGCGGCGGCGGTCCGTCGTAGAACTGGGTCAGCTGGTCCGGGAGGGTCACCCCGATGGGAGCCCAGGCGACGTCCCAGTCGCCGGCCACCAGCGCACCGGCGATACCGGCTCCGCCCACGGGCCGGGCCGAGGCCTTCACTCCGAAGGCGTCCCACTTCTGGACGGCGAGTTCGATCGCCGAGGCGACCTGCGGACCCTGGTTGACGGCGTAGGCGAGCCTGACGGTGAGCGGCTTGCCGTCCTTCTTCCAGGTGCCGCCGCTCCTGGCCCAGCCCGCCGCCTTCAGGTCCTCGGCGGCCCGGCCCGGGTCGTGGCGGGGGATGTTCCCGGTCACCGGGTCGCCGGTGCAGGGGGTGGGGGCCATCTCCCCGATGGCGGTGGGGGGTTCGCCCTCGCCGCCCGTGGAGACGTTCCTGAGCTCCCGCAGATCCAGTACGGAGACCAGCGCCCTGCGCACCGCGAGGTCGGCTGTCGCCAGTCCGGCCCTCTCGTTGAACATGAACTGCCCGAACAGTGCCTCGATGCTCCGGCTCTTCACCCTGGCCGCGTTCAGCCGCTGCTGGTCGGCGCCGTTGATCTGGATCGCGTTGAGCTGTCCGGCCATCAGCAGGTTGGCCGCGGTCGACTCGTTGGTGACGACCTTGAACACCACCGTGCGGGGCATGTCCCCGCCGGTGGCGCCGCGGGGGCCCCAGGAGTAGCCGTCCCGCCGGGTGTACGTGTAGTGGTCGCCCGGCACCGCCTCGGTCAGCCGGTACGGACCGCTCGCCCCGGTGGCCTTGGCCAGCGAGTCCGGCGCCGCCAGGCTCTCCTCGCAGACCAGCGGCAGCATCCGGGCCATGTGCGCGATGAACGGCGCGGGCTTCTTCGTGGTGACCGTGACCGTGCGCGTCGCCTCGTCGGCCTCGGCCACCGCGGTGACGGGTACCGAGAGCCCGAGCATCGGCGACCGGTTGCGAGCGTCGGCGATGTGGTTGTACTCGGCGGCCACATCGGCCGCCGTGAGCGCCGAACCGTCCTCGCACGTCACCCCGGAGCGGATGGTGAACCGTGCCGAGGTGGGCGTGACCGACCACTTCTCGGCCACACCGGGTACCAGCGAACCGTCGGCCGCGAAGTGCACCAGCGTGTCGTACGCGAAGGTGTTCATGGACAGCGCGGTGCCGGCCAGCGCCATGGTGGGACTGAGACTGCCCGGATCGGCGGCGATGCCCAGCACCACCGTCGACGCCCCGACGCCCGCCGCGCCTCCGCCGCACGCGGCCGCGGTGGCGACCAGCCCCAGCGCCGCGGCGACGGAGGTCGCGGACCGCACCCGTCGCGTGGGTGTCCGTCGCGTCTCCGTGCCTGGGGTGCTGCGCATGGTCACCTCCGAAGAGGCGGCAGGCCGCCGCCGAGTGAAGGGAACATTAGGCAGTGATGTACCCGCCCCGATGTGTCGCGGCGTACGAAAAACGGCCCTGCCGTTGGTGCGCCGCACCGAAGACGGCCGCCTCCCGGTGCCCGAAAGCTGTCGGACCCGGCGTGGCCACCGGACCGGGGATGGCCGGATCCCGTCCACGCCCTGTTTCCCTCCCGCGCTCCGTACTGGAGGCTGTGGCGACCACGGCCGGGCGCCCGGCCGGCAGAACGGAGCGCGGGATGACCGACGTACGGGGAGACGGCGCGGGCGAGCCCGCGCAGCACACGATGACGCCGTTCGACGACATCTACGACCAGGCCGATCCCCGTGCCTTCTTCCGTGAGCTCGGGGCGTTCGGCTACCGGACGCCGCACCACGCCCAGGCCGTCTTCCGCCGTCTCGCCGGGCTCCGGATCCGGAATCCGGGTGACGCGGTGCTGGACCTGTGCTGCTCGTACGGCATCAACGCGGCGCTGCTCAACCATGAACTGACCCTCGACGAACTGAACGCCCACTACACCTCGCCGCGGGTGGTGGCCATGACCACGCGGGAACTGGTCGAGCACGACACGGCCTTCTTCCGCGCCCGCCGCAGGCGGGACGCAGTCCCGGTGTTCGGCCTCGACATCGCCTCCCGCGCCATCGCCTACGCACGGGCGGTCGGCCTGCTCGACGACGGGTTCGCCGAGAATCTGGAGACCTCCCCGCCGTCCGCCGCGCTGCTGGACATGGCACGGAGCATCCGTCTCATCACCATCACGGGCGGCGCCAGCTTCCTGTCCCGGGCGACCTTCCAGCCGCTCCTGGACCATGCCGCGACGCCCCCGTGGATCGCCGCCTTCGTCCTGCGTACCGGCTCCTACGCGCCCATCGCCGAGCACCTGGCCCGCCACGGCCTGACCACGGAGATGTACACGGGGCGGACCTTCGTCCAACGCCGCTTCACCGGTGCGCCGGAGCAGCGGTACGCCGTCGACGCGGTGCGGGCCCTCGGGCAGGACCCGGACGGCAGGGAGTCGGCGGGTCACTTCCACACCGCCCTGCACCTCGCACGTCCCGCGGCCGACACGGGCGCGCCACCGCTGGGGGAGCTGGTCACCGGGTGATCGATTCGCGGGGGGTGATGCCCCGGCCTAGGGTCGATGTAGTGAACGCGACCGTTCACGGCTGACCGACCACGCGAGCAACCCATGACGGGCTCCCACACGAAAGCCGCGCAGTCTGCCGATTCCCCGGAGCGGGGCCGCGGCAGCGCGATGGCGCTGTTCGTCATCGCCTCCTGTCAGTTGATGGTGGTTCTCGACATCACCATCGTGAACATCGCCCTTCCGCACATCCAGACATCACTGGGCTTCTCGACCGAGAGCCTGTCCTGGGTGATCAACGCGTACACCCTGACCTTCGGCGGCCTGCTGCTGCTCGGCGGGCGGCTGGGCGACATCCTCGGCCGTCGCAGGGTGTTCATGTCCGGCATCCTGCTCTTCGTTCTCGCCTCCCTGCTCGGCGGCCTCTCGCAGGAATCCTGGCAACTGCTCGCAGCCCGCTCGCTGCAGGGCGTCGGCGGTGCCATCGCCTCCCCCACCGCACTCTCCCTCATCACCACGACATTCCGGGAGGGCCCCGAGCGCAACAGGGCGTTCGGGGTGTTCGCGGCCGTGTCGGCGGGCGGCAGCGCGATCGGGCTGCTCATGGGCGGCGTGCTGGTGGAGTGGCTCGACTGGCGCTGGGTCCTGTTCGTCAATGTGCCCATCGGGCTGCTGATCGCCCTCGCCACGCCCCGCTACATCCGGGAGTCCGAACGCCACCCGGGCCACTTCGACATCGTCGGCGCGCTCACCTCCACGCTGGGAATGGCGTTGCTCGTCTACGGCTTCATCCGTGCCTCCGAGGACGGCTGGAGCGACCGGGTGACCCTGGTGTCGTTCGCCGCGGCCGTCATACTCCTGGCCACGTTCATCGCCATCGAACAGCGCTCGAAGCAGCCCATCACCCCGCTGTGGCTGTTCCGCGACCGCAACCGCGCCGGTGCGTACGGGATGATGCTGAGCCTGGCCGCCGCGATGTTCGGGATGTTCTTCTTCCTGACCCTGTTCGTGCAGAACATCCTGGACTTCAGCCCACTCCGCGCCGGCCTCGCGTTCCTTCCGGTGAGCGCGATCATCGCCGTGGGCGCGGGAATCGCGTCGCAGCTGCTGCCGCGGTGGGGCCCCAAGCCGTTCATGGTGACGGGCGCGGTGCTGGCCGCGCTGGGCCTGGGCTGGCTGACGATGACGGATGTCAACAGCTCGTACCTGGGGAGCATCCTCGGCCCCGTGCTGGTCTTCGGGTTCGGCATGGGCATGCAGTTCGTGTCGCTGACACTGATGGCGGTGTCGGGTGTGGAGCCCCATGAGTCGGGGGCGGCCTCCGGGGTCCTCAACGCCACCCAGCAGGTGGGCGGATCGCTCGGCCTGTCCATCCTGGTCACGGTCTTCGGTACGGCAAGTCACAACGAGGCGACCGACCAGATTCCCCGGTTCCTGGCGGAGTCCACCCCCGCTCAGCAACTGGAGTTCCGCAGGACCGGTCAGCTGCCGGCGCCCTGGGGCGACCAGGTCCTGGCCTCGGGCGTCTCCAGCGCGTTCGTCGTCGCGGCCGTATTCGCCGTGGTCGCGGCCCTGGTCGCCCTGGTGGTCATCCAGGTGCGCCCCTCCGACCTGAAGCGGCTCCAGGGTGCCGATGTCTCACCGGCGGCGGTGTCCGGGGACACGGCGAAGGGCCCGGCGGCCTCCGGCGCACCGCCGCGCGACGGGGGTACGGGCATGGGTACGGGCACGGGTACGGACGTGAGTGCTCCGCCGGACCGGTGACGGGCGCGCGCGGGATGGCTCGAAACCGCCGTTCGGAAAGGCTGTCCGGAACGGCTGTCCGGACGCGGTCCGCCCCGGGCGATCCGGAGGCCATGACCACCCCGGACGCTGTGCGCCGCATGGCCGGGCCGGTGTAGCGGCGTACGGCCGCGGACTCCGCCGAAACGGGCGCCGGCCACCGTCCGCGCACGCCGGAGGGACAGCGGGACGTGGCAAATTGGCGTTGCTCTCTGGTGAGCGCCCCTCTCGCCGTGTAGCGTCATCCGCAGATGTCGTGGTTCGCAGCACCTGCCCGCGCCTGGCGCGGGCGTTTTGCTGTGCAGTGCCTGAGGACCAGGGCGATCACCTCCGGATCCGCGCGGTGCGGATCCGATATCGACTGAGAGGCACCGGCATGGCAAGCGGAACCGTCAAGTGGTTCAACTCGGAAAAGGGCTTCGGCTTCATCGCGCAGGACGGCGGCGGCCCGGACGTCTTCGCGCACTACTCCAACATCAACTCCACCGGCTTCCGCGAGCTCCAGGAAGGCCAGGCCGTGACGTTCGACATCACGCAGGGCCAGAAGGGCCCGCAGGCGGAGAACATCACCGCAGCCTGACCGGCTGAACAGCGACAGGCCCCGGACGACACGTCGTCCGGGGCCTGTCGTGTGCGGGGCGGTCGAGCGTACGGCTGTGCGGCCGGCCCGCGGGGGCGGCGGTCAGGAACGCGGCTGACGGGCCTGCTCGGCCTGCTCCGCCTTCTTCTCCTTGATGCGGACCGCTTCCTTCCGCACCTCGGCCTGCGTGGCGCGCTCCTTCACCAGCCACTCGGGAAGGTCCTTCTTCAGTGCCTCGATCTGCTCCGTGGTGAGCGCCTCGGTGACTCCGCCACGGGCCAGACCCGCGATGGAGACGCCCAGCTTCGCCGCGACGACGGGCCGGGGGTGCGGGCCGGTGCGACGCAGTTCCAGCAGCCACTCGGGCGGGTCGGTCTGCAGGGCGTTCAGCTCGGTGCGCGAGACGACACCCTCCTGGAACTCGGTGGGGGTGGCCTCGAGGTACACACCCAGTTTCTTCGCCGCGGTCGCGGGCTTCATCGTCTGGGTGCTCTGGTGCGACGTCATGGTGTCAAGAGTATCGAGCGTGTGAGCTACCGCCGACCACGACCGGTAATCTGAGCGAGTGACTGTCTCGGAAGAACCCCCCGCGTTCCGGCTCGCCTATGTCCCGGGGGTGACGCCCACCAAGTGGGTGCGGATCTGGAACGAGCGGCTGCCCGGGGTCCCGCTGACGCTGGTCGCGGTGTCCGCCTCCGAGGCGCCCGACCTGCTGAGGGCGGGCGGAGCCGACGCCGGATTCGTACGGCTGCCCATCGACCGTACGGACCTCAGCGCCATTCCGCTGTACACCGAGACGACCGTGGTCGTGATCCCGAAGGATCACCTCCTGGCGGCGGCCGACGAGGTGTCCGCGCAGGACCTGGCCGACGACATCGTGTTCCACCCTCTCGACGACACCCTCGGCCGGGAGCAGTTGCCGGGGCTGCCCGCGAACGAGCGCCCGGCCACCACCGCGGACGCGATCGAACTGGTGGCGGCCGGAGTGGGGCTGCTCCTCGTCCCGCAGTCGCTCGCCCGTCTGCACCACCGCAAGGACCTCACCTACCGGCCGGTTCCCGGTACGCCCGAGTCGCGCGTCGCGCTGTCGTGGCCGGAGGAGCGGACCACCGATCTGGTCGAGGAATTCATCGGGATCGTCCGCGGGCGGACCGTCAACAGCACACGGGGCCGTCCCCCGACCCCGGCGCAGCCGAAGGGCAAGCTCGCCGGGGCGCGGGGCGCCGGGCGGAAGCCCGCGGCCGGGAAGCCGGCTGCCGGGAGCCCGCAGCGCGGTTCGGGCGGTCCCAAGGGCGGCAAGCGCGGCAAGCCCGGTAAGCAGGGCAAGCCGCGCCGCCGTTCGTAGGGCCTCTCCGGCGGACAGCGCCGTCCGGTGGTGACCTCCGGCGGTGACCTCCTGGGGTGAGCTCCGGTCCGGGGCGTCGCCCCGTCGCGGCGGTCCGTCAGCCCGTCAGTCCCGGCCCGGTGCGATCACCCTGTTCCCCTCGTGGACCGTGATCGCCTGGGCCGGACAGATGTCGGCCGCGTCCAGGACGCGTTCGTCCGGCTCGATTCCGCCGGGGTCCGTCCGCGCGTGCTCCCCGTCCACCGTGAAGACCTCGGGGGCCACCCCGGCGCACATCCCCGACGCCAGACACAGCCGCGGATCCACTCGTACATGCCATGTCATGGCAGTCACCACCGGACCGGCATGACCCGGGGGCCACGCACCAGCAACTGGGTCTTCCAGGTCACGTCCCCGGCCGCCTCCAGCCCCGGGAAGCGGGTGAGGAGTGCGCTCAGCGCCTCCTGGAGTTCCAGCCGGGCCAGCGGGGCACCGAGGCAGTGGTGGACACCGTGGCCGAATCCCAGGTGCTGATTGCCCTCGCGGGAGACATCGAGGACACCGGGGGCGGTGAACCGCAGCGCGTCGCGGTTGGCGGCGCCGATGGCGACCAGTACCGGGGCGCCTGCCCGGACCAGGGTGCCGCCGACCTCGATGTCCTCGGTGGCGTAGCGCGCCTGGCCGGCGCCGCTGCCCAGGGGAACGAACCGCAGCAGCTCCTCCACGGCGCCCGGGATCAGCTCGGGGCGGGCCCTGAGCTGTTCCATCTGGCCGGGGTGGTCCAGCAGGGTGAGGACGAAATTGGGAATCTGCGAAGCGGTGGTCTCATGTCCGGCCACCAGGATGGCCACGCACAGATCGATCAGCTCGAGTTCGGTGAGCCGTTCGCCGTCGTCCCTGGCCTCGATGAGCGCGGTCATCAGATCGTCCTGCGGATCCTCGCGGTGCAGGCCGATCAGCTCGGCCATGTAGGAGCGCAGTTCCTCACGGCTGGCGTCGAACTCCGCGGCGGTCAGGGAACTGGTCGACAGCGCGTTGTCGCTCCATACCCGAAAGCGCGGACGATCGGCCTCCGGAACCCCGAGCATGCGGCAGATCACCCCGACCGGCAGCGGCAGCGCGAACCGGTCCACCAGGTCGGCGGGCGGTCCGGCCGCCTCCATGCCGTCCAGGAGGCTCGCGGTCAGCTCCTTGACCTGGGGCCGTAACTTCTCGATCTGGCGGACCGTGAACGCCCTCGCCACCAGGGAACGCAGCCGGGTGTGACCGGGCGGGTCCATGCTGAGGATCCCGCTGTCCCGGCTGCCCTCGGACTGCCGGGGCTCGTCGTGCTCGATGCCCGCGGCCCGGCTGAAGCGCTGGTCGCCCAGGACCAGCCGGGCATCGGCATAGCGGGTGACCAGCCAGGCGGGTTCGCCGAACGGCATCTGGACCCGGAGCAGTCCGGGCCGCTCGCGGACCCGCTCGTACTCCTCGGCGAGCTGGAGTCCCTCGGGGGTGTTGAAGGGATAGGCGTGGGGCTCGACGTGCGTCGTCATGCGGCCTCCCAGTTTGTAAGCAGCTGCTTACAAACGTAGGACCCGATCTCGAAGGCGGTCAACACCGCTTTACAGCCGTTACTCTGACGGGCCATTCGAAAGGACCAGCCATGTCGCAAGCGCCCTCCCCGCCGGCCGGCCAGGGCCGCCGGGACGCCGCGGCCACCCGTGGGCGGCTGCTCGAAGCGGCCCGTGACCTGTTCGCCGAGCGGGGTTACGAGAGGGCGACGGTCCGCGCCATCGCCGACCGGGCCGGGGTCAACCAGGCGCTGCTCTTCCGGTACTTCGGATCGAAGCAGGGCCTGCTGACCGAGGTCGTCGCCGAGGGCGGGCTGGAGGAGCTTCGCGCGACCCCGCCCGAGGAACTGTTCGAGAAGGCACTGCGGTCCATGCTGACCCGGAGTGCCCCCGGCGCCGCCGACCGCACCCTGGAGGTCTATCTCCGGTCCATCGGGCGGGGTGACGAGGCGACCGGGGCGCTGCGCGAACTGGGGGAGGAGTACCAGAGCGTGCTGGCCTCGCTCTCCGGCACGGCGGACGGGGCGCTGCGCGCGGATCTGGCGATCGCCTGGCTTCTCGGCATCGGCCTGATGCGTACGGTCGCCGCGCGTGAACCGCTGGCCGGCGCGGACCCGGACGCGGTCTGTGAACTGGTGCTCGGCGCGTTCGCCCACCTCCGCGGGGTATCCGATCAGGCCGCGCACTGACCATTTTTGCAGGGCGCTAATAATACTAAGTAACTCACATTAGTGACACCGGGCTGTTTTTATATTCCGCCCGGGTGGTGCGTCCGGTTCAATGGTCCACGGCTCATCGGTGACGCGCCCAGAATTATTGTCTCTTGGGGCGTGTGAGGATTGAAGCCGTCGAAAAGGGAAAAGAATGAATCAAGCTCACGGGGGGCGGCGTTCATGTGCCGCCAGGCGGGGTATTTGACCTGCACAGGCGCAGATGAATGTCCCGCCACCGCATCGCTCGGAGGTGCTGCGGATGGATGAATATGAACAGCAGGCCGATGGTGCGGCACATCCCTCGGCAATTCCCGCGGTGCGGGGAATTCTCTCTGAATTCACGTGGAGTGCTGTCTTCCGTGTGGCTGCCCATCCGTTCCTTCTGGTGGTCACCGTTCTGGTGGGAGCGTCATCGCTGCTTCCGCACTGGGACCTCCCCGGGGTCAGCCCGCTGTTCCTGATGGGCACCCTCATCTGTCCGGCGGTCCTCGAGAAGCTGATTCCGTACCAACGCGACTGGCACCCCAGACGCGCCGAACGGCGCTGGTACGGCGTCTGCTTCCTCCTCACCATGGCCGGCAGCGCCCTGGCGCAGCTCCTGGTGACGACGGCGGTCGGCACGGTGGCGCCGATGCACCCGGCGCTCGACCTGTCGGCCGAGATCCCCGTGGCGCTGCTGACCGGTTTGCTGGGCAGCTGCTTCGTGCACCGACTGGGGCACACCAGCCCCCTGTTGCGGCGGCTGCACGGAGCGCACCACGTACCGCAGAAGGTCAGACTCAACCACATCCTTGCAAGCCCCGAGCAGCACCGTCCGCATCACAGCACCGATTTCGCCGAGGCCGGTCATTACGGCTCCGACCTGTCGTGCTGGGACCACCTGTTCGGGAGCTTCACCTGGCGGCCCGGCCGCGAACCGGCCGCCGTCGGGCTCGGCGATCCGACGTCGTTCCCCGGCACCGGCGAGATTCTCGCCAGTCTTCTCCACCCCTGGCGCTGTGCGAGAAAGCCCGGGAGCAGACCCGCCTGACCGGGTCCATCGGGTCCCACACCGTCAACTGCACCACTGCCGACCGGCAGTCACGACCAGAGGAGCGTGCGATCTTGGCTGACGCGATCAACGACGCTTTACGGGGCAGAGTCGCGATCATCGGCATCGGCTGCCGCATGCCCGGCGGAGCGTCGGATCACCGCGCGTTCTGGCAGAACCTGGTGGAGGGCAAGGACTGCATCTCGCCCACACCGGCCGACCGGTACGACGTCGCCACACTCGCCAGCAGGCACAAGGACAAGCCCGGACGTCTGACAGGCGGCAGGGGCGGATACATCGACGGCTTCGACGAGTTCGATCCGGCCTTCTTCGGGATCAGCCCGCGCGAGGCCGACCACATGGACCCCCAGCAGCGCAAACTGCTGGAGGTGGCCTGGGAGGCACTGGAGGACGGCGGCCAGCGCCCCTCGGAGCTGGCCGGAAGCAACACGGCCGTCTTCGTCGGCGCGTTCACGCTGGACTACAAGATCCTTCAGTTCGCCGATCTGAGCTTCGAGACGCTGGCCTCGCACACCGCGACCGGCACCATGATGACGATGGTGTCGAACCGGATCTCGTACTGCTTCGACTTCCGGGGCCCCAGCCTCTCCATCGACACGGCGTGCAGCTCCTCCCTGGTGGCCGTGCACCTCGCGTGCCAGAGCCTGAACAAGGGCGAGACCGATCTGGCGCTCGCCGGCGGCGCGCTGCTGCACATGGCACCGCAGTACACCATCGCGGAGACGAAGGGCGGCTTCCTCTCACCGGACGGCCGATCGCGTACGTTCGACGCCGCGGCCAACGGCTACGTACGGGCCGAAGGTGTCGGGCTGGTGGCGCTCAAGCGCCTGGAGGACGCGCTGGCCGACGGGGACCCGATCCATGCCGTCATCCTCGGCAGCGGGGTCAACCAGGACGGTCACACCAACGGCATCACCGTGCCGAACGCGGAGTCCCAGGTCTCCCTCATCAGGCGCGTCTGCGCCGAGGCGGGCATCACCCCCGGCGGCCTGCAGTACATGGAGGCGCACGGCACCTCCACGCCCGTGGGCGACCCCATCGAGGCCAACGCCCTCGCCCGCGCCCTGTCCATCGGACGTGCGCCGGGCGCCGCGTGCTACGTCGGCTCGGTCAAGACCAACATCGGGCACACCGAGTCGGCCGCCGGGATCGCCGGGCTGATCAAGACCGCGCTGTCCCTCGAACACCGCGTCATCCCGCCGCACATCAACCTGGAGCACATCAACCCCGCCATCGACCTGGCGGCCGCGCCGTTCGACATCCCGACCCGCCTGACCGAGTGGCCCGAGCACGAGGGCCCCGCACGCGCCGGGGTGAATTCCTTCGGCTTCGGCGGCACCAACGCCCATGTCGTGCTGGAGGAGGCCCCCGCCCGGCCCACGCCGGCCGGACCGCCGGACCCGCCCGCGGAACGGACCTGGAGCATCCTCCCGCTGACCGCACGTCACCCGGAGGCGCTGAAGGAGCTGGCGGCGGGCATCCGGCGCGAGATCGACGAGGCCGGTCCGGCCGTCGCGCTGGCCGACCTCGGCCACACGCTCGCCCACCGGCGCAGTCATCTCGACTCACGCCTGTCCCTCGTGTACTCCTCGCGCGCCTCCCTCGAAGAGGCACTGGCCGCCTGCCTCCGTGACGAACCGCACCCCCGTGTGGTCCAGGGCCGCCGGCTGGACTCCTCGGAACGGCGCCTCGTCTGGGTCTTCACCGGCATGGGCCCGCAGTGGTGGGGGATGGGCCGCGAACTGTTCGCGAGCGAACCGGTGTTCCGGGACGCCGTCACCGCCTGCGACCGGGAGATCCGCAGGATCGCCGGCTGGTCGCTCGTCGAGGAGATGTCGGCCGACGAGGAACACTCGCGCATGGAGGAGACCTGGCTGGCGCAGCCCGCCAACTTCGCCGTACAGATCGGCCTGGCGGCGCTGTGGCGGGCCCATGGCGTCGTGCCCGACGCGGTGGTCGGGCACAGTACCGGCGAGATCGCCGCCTTCTACGAGGCGGGCGTCTACTCACTGGAGGACGCGGTCCGCGTCGCCGTGCACCGCAGCCGGCTCCAGCACACGCTCGACGGGACCGGCACGATGCTCGCCGTGAGCCTGCCCGAGGACGAGGCGGAGCGCCGGATCCTCCCCTACGGGGACCAGGTGTCCGTCGCCGCGGTCAACAGCCCCGGCGCGGTGACCCTGGCAGGCGACGAGCCTGCCCTGTCCCGGCTCGCGGACGAGCTGCGGGCCGAACAGGTCTTCACCAGGTTCCTGTCGGTGCGGGTCCCGTACCACAGCGCGGGCATGGACCTCATCAAGGACGAACTGCTGGCCTCGCTGGCGGACATCGCACCGCGCCCGGCTCAGGTGCCGGTGTATCTCACCGGCCGTGAAGGCACGGCCGAGGGCCGCGAGCTGGACGCGGAGTACTGGTGGCGGAACGTCCGCGACCGGGTCCGCTTCCGTGCGGCGGTCGACCGCATCGCCGACGACGGGAACAGCCTGTTCCTGGAGATCGGCCCCCACCCCGTGCTCGCCCACGCGATCCGTGAATGCCTGGACAGCACGGGCCGGTCCGGACAGGCGGTGCCCTCGCTGCGCCGCCGGGAGAACGAGACCGAGCGCTTCGCCGCCTCCCTGGCGACCCTGCACAACCTGGGCGTCCCCATCGCCTGGGACGTACTCCAGCCCTCGGGCACGCCGGTCGCACTGCCCCGCTACCCGTGGAAGCGCGACCGGCACTGGACGGAGCCCAGGCCGGTCGCCCAGGTCCGCCTCGGCGAGGTCGACCACCCGCTCCTGGGCCGCCGCACGGACCATGCCGAGCCCGCCTGGCAGGCGCGGCTGGGCACCGAGACGCTGCCCTATCTGGCCGACCACCGCATCCAGGACACCGTGGTGTTCCCGGCGGCGGGTTACGTGGAAATGGCGACCCAGGCCGTACGGGCGCTCACCGGCGGCGCCGCTGCCGTACTGGCCGACATCGACCTCCGCAAGGCCCTCTTCCTGCCCGAGGGCGAGGACCGTACGGTGCATCTGTCCCTGTCCCTGGAGGACGCGGCGTTCACCATCGCCTCCCTGCCCGGCCCCGACACGGAACGCACCGTGCACGCGAGCGGCGTGGTCCGTGCCGGTCAGCGCCGCTCACCAGGACCGGCGCTGGACACCGACGCGGTCAGGGCCCGCAGCCGACGCCATCTCGACGGCCCGGAGTGCTACGCCGGGCTGGCCGCCCTCGGCTACCACTACGGCCCTGCCTTCCAGGCCATCGACGAGGTATGGGTGGGCACCGGCGAAGTCCTCGCCCGCATCCGCCCGCCGGAGGCGATCGGTGCGGACGCGGCCCGCCACCACATGCACCCCGTACTGCTCGACGCCTGCTTCCAGTCCCTGCTGACGCCGCAGATCCTGCACGGCGGGGGGCAGCGGCAGAGCCCCCGCATCCGGCTTCCGCTGTCCCTCGGCGAGATCAGCCTCGACACGGTGGGCGACCAGCCGCTGTGGGCACACGGCACCGTGACCCACGACGACGGCGACGAACTGGTCGGCGACATCACGCTGTACACGCAGGACGGCACGGCGATCGGCCGCATCCGGGGTTTCCGGGCGGCCGATGTGGAGAAGGCGTCGACGGCCGTCGCCCTGAGCACCATCGACTCCTGGCTGGCCGAGACGACCTGGCTCGACCGGCCGTGGGAGGCGACCGGCCCGCAGGACGGGGGAGAGGCACAGGCGGAAGTCACCGCCGGCGATGCCCAGGACTGGCTGGTCCTCGCCGACGGCACCGGCGTCGGCGACGCGTTCGCCGCCCTGCTCTCCGCACGCGGTGAACGCTGCCGCGTCGTGCGCCCCGGAGCGGCCTACGAACGGGACCGGGAGGGCGCGGAGTTCACCGTCGACCCCGGATCCGCCGCACACCTGGAACAGCTCTTCACCGACCTCGACCAGGACGGCGAGGCCTTCCGCGGCACCGTCGTCCATCTGTGGAACCTCGGACTGCCGGGCATCGCGGAATGCGGACGCCAGGACCTGGCCCGCAACGGCGTCACCGGCGCCTACTCACTCATCGCCCTCGCCCGCACCCTCCACGCCCGGGGACACGGCGGTGGACTGCACATCGTCACCCGCGGCGCGCAGCCCGTCTCACCCGGCGAAAGCGTCGAGCCGCTGGGAGCACCCGCCTGGGGCATCGGACGTGTCCTCCGGCACCAGGAACTGACCTCCCACCGGGGCAAACTGATCGACCTCGACCCCGCCCGGCAGGCGGACGAGGAAGGGTGCCGGGCCGACGCCGCAGCCCTGCTGCGCGAAGTCCTGACCCCCGACGAGGAGGAGATCGCCCTGCGCGGCGAGCGCCGCGCCACCAGCCGCATCCTCCCCGCCGAGGGCCTGACCCGCCCGCTGCCGCTGCGGCTGCGCGCCGACGGAAGCTACCTGGTCACCGGAGCCTTCGGTGCCCTGGGCCGGCTGCTGTGCCGCACGCTCGTCAAGCGGGGCGCCCGCAGGCTCATCCTGATGGGCCGCACCCAGGTCCCGCCGCGCCAGGAGTGGCCGCACACCGACCCCACCACCGCGCAGGGCCGGGCGGTGGCCCTCCTCAGGGAACTGGAGGCGCTCGGTGCCCAGACGGTGCTGGCACCGGTCGACATCACCGACGAGGAGGCACTGACCGGCTGGCTCGACGCACACCGGCGCACCGACCCGCCGCCGGTCCGGGGCGTGTTCCATCTCGCCGGACAGGTCCGGGACACCCTGATCGCCGACATGGACCGGCCGACGTTCGACGCGGTCCACGACCCCAAGGTCATCGGCTCCTATCTGCTCCACCGTCATCTGCGCGACGAACCCCTCGAACACTTCGTGCTGTTCGCCTCGATCGCCTCGCTGCTGACGACCGCGGGCCAGACCAACTACGCCGCGGGCAACGCCTTCCTGGACGCGCTCGCCCACCACCGCCGGGCTCAGGGCCTCCCCGCGCTGAGCCTGGACTGGGGACCGTGGGCCACCGGAATGATCGAGGAACTAGGCCTGGTCGACCACTACCTCAACAGCCGGGGCATGAGCTCGCTCGCACCGGACGTCGGCATGAGCGTCCTGGAACGCGTCATCGGCCAGGACCACGCCCAGCTGCTCGTCGCCACGGTCGTCGACTGGCCGACCTTCCTCTCCTGGTACGCCGCCCCGCCCCCGCTCGTCTCGGAACTGGCGGCCGCCGCGCGGGAGCCGGCCACCGAAGGAGGTGACGGCTTCCTGGAGGCCTTCCGCGCCGCGGACGAGGCCGGACGCCGCTCACTGGTGACCGAACGGTTCACCGCGCTGACCGCCACCGTGCTGCGCACGGCACCGGAGGAGATCGACGAGGCGACCGGACTCGGCATGCTGGGGCTCGACTCCCTGCTGGCGATGGAGCTGCGGGCCAAGGTCCACACCGAGCTGGGCATCTCCCTGCCCGTGGTCGCCCTGCTCAGCGGCACCCCCGTCGGTGAACTGTCCGGGCAGCTCTACGAGGGTCTGGTCGAGCGCGTGGCCGACGACACCGCCGTCACCGGAACGACAGCCGTCGAGGTGTTCTCCGACGAACGGCGCTATCCCCTCACCCAGAACCAGAAGGCACTCTGGTTCCTCAAGCAGCTCAACCCCGACGGATACGCCTACAACATCGGCGGCGCGGTCGAAGTCGCCGTCGAGCTCGACCCGGAGCTGATGTTCGAGGCCGTACGCAGACTGATCGCACGGCACCCCGCGCTGCGCACCAACTTCCTGCTGGAGGAGGGACGGCCCGTGCAGCGGGTGTCCACCGACACCGAGCCGGACCTCGCGCTGTTCGACGTCCAGGGCCAGGAATGGGAGACCATCCACCGGACCATCGTCGCCGAGTACCGCAAACCGTACGACCTCGAACGTGACCCGCTGGTCCGCTTCCGCCTCTTCAGGCGCGAAACGAACCGCTGGATCATCATGAAGGCCGTCCACCACATCGTCTCCGACGCCATCTCGACGTTCACGTTCATCGAGGAACTGTTCGCCGTGTACGAGGCGTTGAAGAAGAACCAGGAGCCCTCGCTGCCGCCGGTGAGGACCCGCTACCTCGACTTCCTCAACAAGCAGAACGAATTCCTGGCCGGCCGGGAGGCCGGCGGGATGCTGGAGTACTGGCGCTCCCACCTGCCCGCCGAGGTCCCGCTCCTGGACCTGCCCGTCGACAAGCCCCGCCCGGCCGTGCAGACGCACAACGGCGCCTCCGAGTTCTTCACGCTCGACGCCGGGCTGAGCGCCCGGGTCCACACCCTCGCCCGCGAGCACGGTGTGACCCCGTTCATGGTTCTGCTGGGCGCTTACTACGTCCTGCTGCACCGCTACTCCGGGCAGGACGACATCATCGTCGGCAGCCCGGTGACCGGCCGCACCGAGCAGGACTTCGCCTCCGTGTACGGGTACTTCGTCAACCCGCTCCCGCTGCACGCGGATCTGGCCGGCGGTCCCACCGTCGCGGATCTGCTGCAACAGGTCCGTGCCACCGTGCTCAACGGGCTGGACAACCAGGAGTACCCCTTCGTCCTGCTGGTGGAGGAGCTGGGCCTCCAGCACGACCCCAGCCGCTCCGCCGTGTTCCAGGCGATGTTCATCCTGCTCAGCCACAAGGTGGCCACCGAGAAGTACGGCTACCGGCTGGAGTACATCGAACTCCCCGAAGAAGAGGGACAGTTCGACATCACCCTGTCGGCCTACGAGGACGAGGCCGAGGGACGCTTCCACTGCGTCTTCAAGTACAACACCGACCTGTTCCTGCCGCAGACCATGCGGCGGATGGCCTCGCACTACGTGAATCTGCTCGACAGCATGACCCGGTCACCGTCCGCACTGCCGACGCCCCGGCTGGAGATGCTCGGCGCCCGGGAGCGGGAGCAGCTGGTCGGCGAATGGAGCGGAGCCACCCGTCCCGGCCCGGTCCCCGGCGGTCGCCGCGAGGAACGCGGTGACATCCGGCCCGTGCACACGATGATCGCCGACGTCGCCGCCGCGCACCCCGGGGCCACCGCGGTCTCGGCCCCCTCCCCGGGAGGCGGTGCGATCCGGCTGACCTACGCGGAACTCGACCACCGCGCCAAGGTCAGGGCCCGCCGGTTCCGGGAGCTGGGGGTCACGGCAGGTTCCGTGGTAGCCCTGTGCCTGGACAAGTCGCCGGAACTGATCGTCACCCTGCTCGCCGTGCTCAAGGCCAACGGCGCCTATCTGCCCATCCAGCCCGACCAGCCGGCCGAACGCGTCGCCCATGTCGTCCGTGCCGCCGGCGCCTCTCTCGTGGTCGTCGCCGACGAAGCCCGCCGGGAGTGGGCGGCGGACCTGCCGGCCACGACGGTGACCCTGGAGGAGCTGTTCACGACGGAGACGGACGGCCCCGCACCGCCGGAGAGCACGGACCCGGACGCCACCGCCTACGTGATCAACACCTCGGGCTCCACCGGACGGCCCAAGGCCGTGCAGGTCAGCCACCGCAACCTCGCCTCGGCGTACGAGGCATGGCGTGCGGAGTACCACCTGGAACAGGACGTACGGGTCCACCTCCAGATGGCCGGGCCGTCGTTCGACGTCTTCACCGGCGACCTCGTGCGCGCCCTGTGCTCCGGCGGCAGCCTGGTGCTCGCCGACCGCGACCTCATCCTCGACACACCGAGGCTGTACCGCACCATGCGGTCGGAGCGCGTCGACTGCGCCGAGTTCGTGCCCGCCATCGTGCGGAGCCTGATGGACCACTGCGCCCGCGAAGGACAGCGGCTCGACTTCATGCGGCTCCTGGTGGTCGGCTCGGACGCCTGGAAGGTCGCGGAGTACCAGCGGCTGCGTGACCTCTGCGGGCCCGGGACCCGCGTGATCAACTCCTACGGCCTCACCGAGGCGACGATCGACAGCGCCTGCTTCGAAGGGCCCGTCGACGACCTGGAACCGAGCCTGATGGTCCCGATCGGCAGGCCCCTGGCCAACAGCACGCTCCACGTCCTCGACGAGCACGGCGAACCGGTCCCGCCCGGTGTACCGGGCGAACTGTGGATCGGCGGCGACGGCGTCGCCATCGGATACGCCGGTGACCCGGAGCAGACCGCGCGACGCTTCGTGACCCGTACCCTCAGCCGCGAGCCGGGCGCCGCCCCCGTACGCCTCTACCGGACCGGTGACACCGCGCGCTGGGACACCCAGGGCCGCGTACATCTGCTCGGCAGGATGGACAACCAGGTCAAACTGCGAGGCCACCGGATCGAGATCGGAGAGATCGAAGCGCACCTGGCGGGCCTGCCCGGCCTCGCCCGTGCCGTGGTCACCGTCCGCCCCGACAGCCATGGGGACGACACGCTGTGCGCCTACTGCGTCGCCACGCCCGGCGCTGCTCTGGACCGCCGCGCCCTGCGCCGCCATCTCTCGACCGTGCTGCCGACGTACATGATCCCGTCCTGCTTCACCGAACTGCCCGAACTGCCGCTCACCCCGCACGGCAAGGTCGACACCGCCGCGCTGCCGGTGCCGCGGGCCGCCGAGCGGGAACAGGCCCACGAAGCGCCGGTCACCCTCTACGAACGGAGCATGGCCCGGCAGTGGGAGTCACTGCTCGGCCTCCGGCAGGCCGGACTGGAGGACGACTTCTTCGAGTCGGGCGGCAGCTCGATCAAACTCATCGAACTGCTCCACCACCTCCGGACGGAGTTCGGCGTCAGCATTCCCGTGAGCCGGCTGTACCAGGCCACGACACTGCACGGGATGGCCGCCACCGTCGAGGACCTCGTGCACAGCACGACGGCCGAGGAACTCCCCTATCTGACCTTCAACGCCGAGGACGGACCGGCCGTCTTCTGCTTCCCCCCGGCCGGTGGCCACGGACTCGTCTACCGGGGACTCTCCGCGGAGCTGCCCCAGTACCGGTTCGTCGCGTTCAACTACGTACCGGGTGACGACAAGGTGGCCCGTTACGTGGAACTCGTCGAGTCCGCCCAGCCGGACGGCCCCTGCCTGCTGCTCGGCTACTCCCTCGGCGGCAACCTCGCCTTCGAGGTGGCCAAGGAACTCGAACGCCGCGGACGCCGGGTGGACCATGTCGTGGTGCTGGACTCGCGCCGCATCCTGGAGAGTTACGCGCCGGGCGACGAGGGGATCAAGGCCTTCGAGGCCGAGCTGGGCAGGCATCTGCACAAGCACACCGGATCGGAGATCGTCACCCGCGCCACACTCGAACACGCCGCCGAGTACCTCACCTTCTGCGGTCGCAGTCCCAACACCGGCACCGTGAGGGCATCGGTCAGCATCGTGACGGACGAGGACAAGACCGAGCTCTACGCCGTCGGCGAGCGGGGCACCTGGCACGGCAGCTCCACCACCGGGACGACCGTGCTGCGCGGCTCCGGAACGCACGCCGACATGCTCGACGCCAAACACCTCGCCCGCAACGCCGACCTGGTCCGCGCCATCCTGACGGGAGACGCCGACCATGCCGGCTGACCACGAGTCCGACTGGAGCAGCCCCCTGCGGGACGCCGGCGGCAAACCCCGCGTCATCGTGATCGGCGCGGGGGTGGCCGGACTGTCCACGGGCTGCTACGCCCAGATGAGCGGCCTACGGACCCGCATCTTCGAGAAACACGTGCTGCCCGGAGGCTGCTGCACGGCCTGGGCGCGCGACGGCTACATCTTCGACTACTGCATCGAATGGCTGATCGGTACCGCCGAAGGCAACGACGCGAATCAGGTGTGGAGGGAACTGGGCGCGCTCGACGGCAAGACGATCACCAACTTCGAGCTGTTCAACCGGGTCGTCGACGAGGACGGCCGCTCGGTCACCTTCTACAACGACCCGGCCCGGCTGGAGCGCCATCTGCTCGGGGTATCGCCCGCCGACGCACGGCTGATCCGCTCCTTCTGCCGTGATCTGCGGCGGTTCACGGACATCGAGCTGTACCCCTTCCTGACCGCCCCGGCCCTGCGGACCGTACGGGAGAGGGCCGCGCTGCTGCGCACCGTGCTGCCGGCGTTCCGGCTCTTCTGGCGCAGTGCCGCGACCCCGATGCACCGCTTCGCCGACCGCTTCGAGGACCCGCTGCTGCGCCGGGCGTTCCGGAACATCTTCTTCCAGGACCCGGAGGATTTCCCGCTCCTGCCGTATCTGTTCAACATGGCCAGCGCCTACCACCACAACGCGGGCTTCCCCCAGGGCGGTTCGCTGGGACTCGCCCGGTCGATCGAGGAGCGCTACACCGGGCTCGGCGGCACGATCACCTACCGCGCCCGGACCGAGAAGGTCCTGGTCGAGAACGGCCGCGCCATCGGCATCGAACTCCGCAACGGCAAACGGTATTACGCCGACCATGTCGTGTCGGCCTGCGACGGCCACACCACGATCTACGGCCTGCTGGGCGGCAAGTACACCGGCCCCCGGATCGACAAGCTCTACGACGACCTGCTGAACCGCCCCGGAGCGCTGTTCCCCGCGGTGGTCTCCGCCTTCGTCGGCATCCGGGGCGACTACGCCCCCGACGACGACGCCCACAGCACCACCTATCTCCTGTCCGACGAGGACGCCGCCGAACTGCCCGGCGCCCTGCAGAACAGCCTGGTGGTGCAGTTGCGCTCGCGCTACTCCGACGGCTTCGCGCCCCCCGGGAAGTCGGTGGTCCACTGCACCTACTTCAGCGATTTCGCCTACTGGAAGGAGCTGCGCACCACCGACCGGAAGGCGTACTGGGCGCAGAAGCGCAAAGTGGCCGACTTCGTACGGCGCTTCCTGGAGCGCCAACGGCCGGGCACCGGCAAGCGCATCGAGCTGGTCGATGTGGCCTCGCCGGCGACGACCAAGCGCTACACGGGCAACCACAACGGCTCCATCCTGGCCTGGAAGGCCTTCTCCGACGCCGACGACGTGGCCGCCGACCTCGTCGGCAAGGACCGGATGCGGCTGCCCGGACTGAGCGGTTTCTCCATGGCCGGGCAGTGGGTCGGCATGGGCGGCCTGATCCGCGCCGCGTCCACCGGCCGCTTTGCCACCCAGTACCTGTGCGAGGAGCTCGGCGTCGATTTCACGGCGTGGGAGAGCAAGGGCACCGAGCCCTGGCACAGCGGCAAATTCGGGCAACTGCCCCAACTCGACCGGCGGTCCCCCCAGGAGGACACCGGTTCGTGAAGACTGAGGAGAGCGAGTTCATGGCGGGTTCGCCGCGCGGCAGAGAGACGATGATCATCATCGGGGCGGGGCTCGGTGGACTCTCCACCGGCTGCTACGCCCAGCTCAACGGCTACCGGACGCAGATCCTGGAGATGCACGAGATCCCCGGAGGGTGCTGTACCGCCTGGGAACGGGGGGACTTCACCCTGGACGCCTGCGTCAGCTGGCTGCTCGGCAGCGGCCCCGGCAACGAGATGCACCAGATCTGGCTGGAGCTCGGCGCGTTGCAGGGCAAGGAGGTACGCCATTTCGACGTGTTCAACATCGTGCGCGCACAGGACGGCCGGGCGGTGTACTTCTACTCCGACCCGGACCGGCTGGAGGCCCATCTGACCGAACTCTCACCCGCCGACGCGAAACAGATCAGACAGTTCTGCGGCCAACTGCGCGCCTTTCGCAAATGTCTCGCCGTCTACCCCTTCCTCAAGCCGGTCGGGCTGATGGGACGCATCGAACGCTGGCGCATGCTCGCCTCGTTCGTCCCGTACTTCAACGCCGTCCGCAAGTCCATCGGCGTGCTGATGTCCGACTATTCCGCGAGGTTCAAGGACCCGCTGCTGCGCCAGGCGTTCAACTTCGTCCTGTACGAGAAGCACCCGGCGTTTCCCGTTCTGCCGACCCACTTCCAGCTCGCCTCGCACGCCAATCTCTCCGCCGGCGTCCCCGAGGGCGGATCGCTCGGACTGTCGGAGTCGATCGAGCGGCGCTACCGGCGGCTCGGCGGGGAGGTGACGTACAACACCAAGGTCGAGGAGGTGCTCGTCGAGGGGGACCGGGCGGTGGGGGTCCGCCTCACCGACGGGCGCGAGCTGCGTGCCGACATCATCGTGTCGGCCTGCGACGGGTACACCACCATGATGAAGCTGCTGGGCGGCCGCTTCCTCAACGACGCCTACCGCCGGCTCTACACCAAGACCATTCATGAACCCGGCATGGTCTTCCCCGGCTACTTCACCCTGTTCCTCGGGCTCAAGCGGGCCTTCCCGGAGGGCGACCCGTGCACGACGTACCTGCTGGACGACGCCCAGGCGGCCGAGCTGACCGGCATCCGTCACCCGAGCATCAACGTCCAGTTCCGCAGCAGCCATTACCCGGAGCTCTCCCCCGAGAAGACGACCGTCATCTATGCCACGTACTTCTGCGACATCGCTCCCTGGCGCGCACTGGACGAAGGCCCGGAACAGATCACCCGTGCCCGCGGCGGCCAGGAACTCCACACGCTGCCCGTGCGCCACGGACGCGGCTACTACGCGGCCAAACGCCGGGCACGCGTCGCGCTCGTGAAGTTCCTGGAGGAGCGCTACCCCGGCATCGAGGAATCGATCGCCGTACGCGATGTGTCGAGCCCGCTCACCCAGGTCCGCTACACGGGCAACCACGACGGGACGGTCCTCGGCTGGCAGCCGTTCGTGGAGAGCGGGGAGACGCTGGAGGAACTCGTCAAGAAACACGGCCCCGGACTGCCCGGCCTGAAGAACTTCTACCAGTCCGGTGTCTGGGCGACGACGGGCGGCCTGATCCGGGCCGCGGCGGCCGGCCGGCACGTCGTGCAGTTCATCTGCCGTGACGACGACAGGAAATTCACCGCCTCCATCGACGAGACCGGGCCACTGCCGACCCATCTCGTCATTCCGGTCGGGAGGACCGTCGGCGTGGAAAGGGGAACGAAATGAAGATCAAGAAGTGGGTCGTCCGTGAGCACATCGAGGGTGTGCCCGACATCAACCGCGTCTACGAGAAGGTCGTCGAGGACATCGACGTGGACCTCGCGCCCGACGAGATGCTGCTGCGGACGCTGTACGTCTCGGTGGACCCCTATCTCCAGGGCATCGCCCTGGACACCCCGCTGGGCGAACTCATGGGAGCCGACTCGATCATGGAGGTGCTGGACGCCGGGCCGCGGGCCGCCCACCGGCCCGGCGACCTGGTGCAGGGCTTCGGAGGCTGGCGCACCCACCTGGTCAGCACGGGCGTCCCCGAGCTCTGGCAGACCGGTACGTTCCCGATGGTCTTCCCCGCCTACCGCCGCCTCGACCCCGCCTGGTACGACGACTCCCTGCCGCTGCTGACTGCGCTGAGCGCGATGGGCGGCCCCGGCATGACGGCCTGGGGCACCCTGAACAAATTCATGACGGTCCGCCCCGGCGACACCGTGGTGATCAGCGGCGCGTCCGGCTCCGTGGGCACACTCGCGGGCCAGCTCGCCGTGCTCGCCGGAGCGCGCGTGATCGGTACGACATCGAGCCCGCGGAAGGCCGACCGGCTGACCGCGCTCGGCTTCGACACGGTCATCGGATACCGGCACGGAGACAGCGCCGACAGTGTGCGCGAGGCGCTCCTGAGGGCGGCACCGGACGGTGTCGACCGATACCTCGACCATCTGGGCGGCGCCGTCACCGACGCCGTGTTCTCCATGCTGAACGTCGACAGCCAGGTGGCGGTCTGCTGGCAGTGGGCGACGCAGGTGGGCCGGGACGCGGTGGGACCCCGTCTCCTGCCGTACATCATGTTCCCGCGCACGACGATCCGCGGCATCTTCTCCCTGGAGTGGTTCACCGACGAGAACTGGCAGACGCTCCACGCCGAGCTGGGCGGCAGCATCCGCCGGGGCGAGGTCGTCTGCGACCACACCCTCCACCAGGGCTTCGACAACATTCCGGCCGCCTACGGGAGCCTCTACCACCACCGGTCGGCGAACCTGGGCAAGGTGCTGGTCGAGCTGTGACCCGTAGCGAAACGGACGACAACACCCGGAGGTACCGTGCCCGCCGCGGACAGCACCACCAACACCGGCTCCGATGAGCCGCTGCTCCCGCTCCACCGTCTGCACTTCGACGAGCCCGGGGCACCCCGGACCATCACGCTGCCCGACGGGTCCCCTGCCTGGCTGGTGAGCCGGTACGCCGATGTGCGGCACGTGCTCAGCGACTCCGGGTTCGGCCGTGCGGAGCTGTACGCTCCGGACGGCCCGGCCCTGGCGGACGGGCCCGGCCTGGTGAACAGCCCGGACCTGTTGTTCAACCATGACGGCCCGGAGCACCTGCGGCTGCGGCGCACCCTGCGCCGCGCGTTCACCCCGCGGGCCGTCGCCCGCTGGCGCCCCTGGATCGCGTCGATCGTGGACCAGCTCCTGGACGAACTGGAGGGCGGGCAGCCACCGGTGGACATCGTCGCCGAGTTCACCCTTCCGCTGCCGGTCGCGGTGATCAGCCGGCTCATGGGGCTCGACGACTCCGCCCGGAGCCGGCTGCGGCACTGGAGCGAGCACGCCTTCACCGACGGCTCCCACTCCGGCGACGAAGTGGACAGGGCACTGGCCGAGTTCACCGCGTTCGGCGCGGAACTGCTCGCCGAGCGGCGGCACAGCCCCGGGGACGACCTGGTCAGCAGTGTGGTCGTGGCCGCGGAGGAAGAGGGCGGGATCCCCGAGGCACAACTGGTCAGCCTGGTCTGCGGGCTGGTGGTGGGAGGCCACGACAGCACGATGACGATGCTCGGCAACTCGCTGCTCTACCTGCTCGGGGAACGGCCGGAGTCCTGGCCCCGCCTCGGCGCCGACGAGGAGACCGCGGGGGCGGCGGCCGACCGGCTGCTCCACCTGATTCCACTGGGCGACGACCGGGGGAGCGTACGCCGTGCGTCCGTCGCGGTCGATGTGGGCGGGGTGACCATTCCGGCCGGGGCGGTGGTCGTCGCCGACTGCGGGATGGCCAACCGGGACCCCGAGGTCTTTCCGCGGCGGGCGGACGAGGACGACCTGTTCACGCCTCTGGAAGCCCCGAGCCTGTCGTTCGGAGCCGGGCCCCACTACTGCCTGGGTGCCTGGCTGGCCCGGCTGGAGCTGCAACTGGCCCTCCACCGGCTGGCCGCCAGATTCCCCGGTCTGCGTCCGGCGGAGCCGGTGGCCGATGTCAGCTGGCGCCTGGGCACCACATCCCGCAGTCCGCTGCGGCTTCCGGTGACCTGGTAGGGCCCCGCCGGCCCGGCCGGGCTCCCGGCTGAGGCGGCATATGGGACAGACATCACGGCTGTACGCGTTCTCCCGGGCCCGCACGAGGGCCCGGGAGAACGGCGCGTCCCCTCCGCCTCACGGACTGTGGCCCGGGGCGCGCCGGGAACCCGCCCGGCTCACGGGGAATCCGGTCCCGACGAAGCGGCCGGGGAGCTCTCACGGCGTGTCGGCCCCGTCGATCCGTTCGCCGAAGCCTGTCCGGGCACTCCCTCCGCCTCTGCCACCGGCGGGTAGAACCGCCGGGCCCAGCGCCGGAACGGACCGATCGGCCCGTCACCGGGAGCCAGCCGGGGAGGCTGCTGATACCGCTTGTGATTCCAGATCGGGAAATCGGCCGCGGTGAACTCGCAGCTCGACCGGAAGACGGCCCGGTCCAGCAGCCGGGCGGCGGTGCGGCTCACCACCCGGGCGAGCGGGGCCGGCAGCCCGGCCGGTTCGCCGAAGGCGATGCGGTTGCGCTGACGGAACTGCATCCGGTTGGGTGCGATCGCCGTCGGCATGACCATGGTGCACATCCGCAGCCCGATCCGCGGTGTGTACACATCGGCGTGCAGACAGCCGAGCCCGTATCCGTCCACCTCCACCTCGACGACGAAGTCCCCCAGGACAGGCGCCGACTCATGGGCCCGCATGGACACATGGAAGGTGGCGTCGTCGTAGGCGACCGGGCCGCCGATCTCGGCCTTGGCCCAGCCGTGCAGGGTGGCGAAATGTCCGAGGTCCACGGAATTCTCGATGACCTCCTGGACATTGCCGGCCAGTTCCCAGGCTGCGTAGCGGGCGGGCCGGGTTCCCACCTCGTGCCAGGCCGGGACGAACCAGTCCGGCTGCCGGCCGTCGTGATGGCGCCAGACGAAGACGGCCCCGTTGACCTCGTGCACCGGCAGGTGCGCCAGCGGAGACCTCGGCGGCGCTGTGTCGTATCCCGTCCGGACACATGTGCCGTCGGGGCCGAACGCGAAGAAATGGAACGGACAGACAAGATCGTCACCGTCGACCTTCGCCAGACCGAGATGTGCGCCGAGATGCGGGCAGTAGGGACGGACGGCGCGCACCGCGCCGGTGCCGAGCCGGTAGAGCACCACGTCCTGTCCCGCCAGTGGCCGGGTGAGCACGACGCCCGGCCGCAGCTCCTCGGAGAAGGCCACGGCGGCCCAGCCGCTCGGATAGGGCAGGGCGAGCGCCCCCGCGGTATCGGCCGGTGTCGGACCCTCGCTGATGGCACGCCCGTAGTCGCGTGACAGTCCCACGAATTCCCCTCCCTGGTAGGTCGTCTGGAGCCTGCCCACACAGTGCCGAGACTTTCGCGACTCGCCATACATCACCCGATCGGGCAGGCCTGCGGCAGGCGTTGACGGTGCGCGCCGGTGCACCCGCCCCCATGAGGGCGTACGGCCGGGGACGGAGAGCCGCACCGGCGGCGCGCGCCGCTGTGGGATGCTGGGCGTGTGACGCTGGAGGACCTCGTCCGGCTGCGCCGGGCCCGTGACCGGATGGACCGCGAGTACGCGGAGCCACTCGACGTACCGGCGCTGGCGCGCACCGCCCTCATGTCCCCGGGGCATTTCTCCCGCAGCTTCCGCGCGGCCTTCGGGGAGACCCCGTACAGCTACCTGATGACGCGCAGGATCGAGCGGGCCAAGGCGCTGCTGCGACGGGGCGACCTTTCGGTGACGGAGGTCTGTTTCGCGGTCGGCTGTACCTCACTGGGGTCCTTCAGCTCGCGGTTCGCCGAGCTGGTCGGTGAGAGCCCGAGCGCGTACCGCGCCCGCCGCCACGACGAGGGCGCCGCCGTCCCGGCCTGCATCGCCAGGATCCACACGCGACCGGTCAGGAATGGAGAAGCGAAACCCGGCCCCCGCCCGTAGCGTGAAACGCATGGACATCACGCTTTCACAGTGCTTCATCGCCGTCGACGACCACGACAAGGCGCTCGCCTTCTACCGGGACGCTCTCGGCCTGGAGGTGCGCAACGACGTCGGATTCGAGGGGATGCGGTGGGTGACCGTCGGCGCGCCGTCGCAGCCCGACGTGGACATCGTCCTCGAACCGCCGCTCGCGAACCCGGACGCCTCGCCCGCCGACAAGGCGATCATGGCGGAACTCCTGGCCAAGGGCCTGCTGCGCGGCGTCATCTTCCGCACCGACGACTGCGACGCCACCTTCGAGCGCATCCGCGCCGCGGGCGGCGAGGTCCTCCAGGAGCCGATCGACCAGCCGTACGGGGTCCGCGACTGCGCCTTCCGCGATCCCTCCGGCAACATGCTGCGCTTCAGCCAGCCTCGCAAACACTGAGGTCCACAACCGCCGCTACGGTGGGCGGGCCACCGCCGCTCGGGCGGCGGTGGCGGGAACCGGACGGACAGCTCACAGCCGGCGGAGCGAGCCGGGTGACGCAGACGGAGACCGCGGCGACGGTCCCGCGCAACAGATGGAGATACGACAAGCATGGCCACGAGGACCGGCACGCAGGCGCCTGTGCCGCACGAGGCGGACCGCCACGATCTGATCCGCGTGCACGGCACGAGGGTGAACAACCTCAAGGACGTCAGCGTCGAGATCCCGAAGCGCCGGCTGACGGTGTTCACCGGGGTCTCCGGCTCCGGCAAGAGCTCGCTGGTGTTCGGCACGATCGCCGCCGAGTCGCAGCGGCTGATCAACGAGACCTACAGCGCCTTCGTCCAGGGCTTCATGCCGACACTGGCGCGGCCCGAGGTCGATGTCCTCGAAGGCCTGACGACAGCGATCATCGTCGACCAGCAACGCATGGGCGCCGACCCGCGCTCCACGGTCGGCACCGCCACCGACGCCAACGCGATGCTGCGCATCCTCTTCAGCCGGCTGGGGAAGCCGCACATCGGCCCGCCCGGCGCGTACGCCTTCAACGTTCCCTCCGTCCAGGCGAGCGGCGCCATCACCGTCGAGCGCGGTGCCAAGAAGGCGGTGAAGGCCACCTTCAGCCGCACCGGCGGCATGTGCACCCGCTGCGAAGGCCGCGGGACGGTCTCCGACATCGACCTCAGCCAGCTCTACGACGACTCCAAGTCCCTCGCCGAGGGCGCGTTCACCATCCCCGGCTGGAAGTCGGACAGCCAGTGGACCGTGGGCCTCTACGCCCAGTCGGGCTTCCTCGACCCGCACAAGCCGATCAGCAGGTTCACCAAGAAGGAAATGCGGGACTTCCTCTACGGTGAGCCGACCAAGGTGAAGGTCAACGGGATCAACCTCACCTACGAAGGGCTGATCCCCAAGATCCAGAAGTCGTTCCTGTCCAAGGACAAGGAAGCGATGCAGCCGCACATCCGGGCGTTCGTGGAGCGGGCGGTCACCTTCGCCACCTGTCCCGAATGCGACGGCACCCGCCTCAGCGAGGGCGCCCGGTCCTCCAGGATCGAGCGGATCAGCATCGCCGACGCCTGCGCGATGCAGATCAGCGACCTGGCCGCCTGGGTGCGCGGTCTCGACGAGCCGTCGGTGGCGCCGCTGCTCGCCGCGCTGGGGCAGACCCTGGACTCGTTCGTGGAGATCGGCCTCGGCTATCTCGCGCTCGACCGGCCGGCGGGCACCCTGTCGGGCGGCGAGGCGCAGCGCGTCAAGATGATCCGGCATCTCGGCTCCTCGCTCACCGACACCACGTACGTCTTCGACGAGCCGACCATCGGCCTGCACCCCCATGACATCCAGCGGATGAACGACCTGCTGCTGCGGCTGCGGGACAAGGGCAACACCGTGCTCGTCGTGGAGCACAAGCCGGAGACGATCGCCATCGCCGACCACATCGTCGACCTCGGCCCCGGCGCCGGATCGGCGGGCGGCACCGTCTGTTTCGAGGGCACCGTCGAGGGGCTGCGGTCCGCCGGCACCGTCACCGGCCGCCATTTCGACGACCGGTCCTCGCTGAAGGAGACCCTGCGCAAGCCCACAGGCGCGCTGGAGATCCGCGGCGCGACGGCGAACAATCTCCGCGGCGTCGACGTCGACATCCCGCTCGGGGTGCTCGCCGTCGTCACGGGTGTGGCGGGCTCCGGGAAGAGCTCGCTCGTCCACGGGTCGATCCCCGCCGACGAGGGCGTGGTGTTCATCGACCAGGCGCCGATCAAGGGTTCGCGGCGCAGCAACCCGGCGACCTACACCGGACTGCTCGACCCGATCCGCAAGGCGTTCGCGAAGGCCAATGGCGTGAAGCCCGCGCTGTTCAGCGCCAACTCCGAGGGAGCCTGCCCCACCTGCAACGGCGCCGGTGTCGTCTTCACCGACCTGGGGATGATGGCCAGTGTCTCCAGCACGTGCGAGGAGTGCGAGGGGAAGCGGTTCCAGGCGTCCGTGCTGGACTATCACCTGGGCGGCCGTGACATCAGCGAGGTGCTCGCGATGTCGGTGACCGAGGCCGAGGAGTTCTTCGGATCCGGCGAGGCGGGCACACCGGCCGCGCACCGTGTCCTCGTCCGGCTCGCCGACGTCGGGCTCGGCTACCTCAGCCTCGGCCAGCCGCTCACCACGCTGTCCGGCGGCGAGCGGCAGCGGCTCAAGCTGGCGACCCACATGGGGGAGAAGGGCGGGGCGTACGTCCTGGACGAGCCGACGACCGGCCTCCACCTCGCCGACGTGGAGCAGCTGCTCGGCCTGCTGGACCGGCTCGTCGACTCGGGGAAGTCGGTCATCGTCATCGAGCACCATCAGGCGGTCATGGCGCACGCGGACTGGATCATCGACCTCGGTCCGGGCGCCGGTCACGACGGTGGTCTGGTCGTCTTCGAGGGAACCCCCGCCGACCTCGTCGCCGGCCGTTCCACGCTCACGGGCGAGCACCTCGCGGCGTACGTCGGCGGCTGATCCGGGGTACCGGTGGCCCCGGCGGGGCCGGATCGCGAGGGGCGCCGGTCCCCCCCCCGGGCACCGGCGCACCCGCCGGGCGTGGTGGCGGGACATCCGCCCCAGCTCACTCCCCGGTCGCCAGCGGCCTGAGGAACCGGCGTTCGTACCGCCTGATGCAGGCACTGGTACGGGCGAGTTCGAAGGCCTCCTGGCACTCCGGGTCGCTCGCGCTGGCGATGCGGTACTTCTCGTACTCGGCGAGACTGCCGAAGGAGAAGAGGGCGTACGCGATGTCGCTGTCGCCCTCGCTCGGCAGGAAGTAGCCGTGGTGCGTGCCGCCGAAACGATCGACGAGCCTCACCCACCGCCTGCCGTACTCCTCGAAGTCCGCCAGTTTGTACGGGTCGATCTCGTATGTGAGGTGGACAGTGATCATGATCTGGCGCTCTCCCGGATGGAATGAGGGGGCGGGCGGGATGCCGTCCGGCACCGGCCCGGCGGGGTGATCGTCGGGACCCGATCATCTCAGTCCGCAGCGTCGGCGTCGGACGTCCGTTCGTCCGTGCCCGCCGGAAAGCCTGCCGCGCACTTCTCTCCCCATGCGGACGCTGGGGCAAAATACGTGCTGGCAGTGACACTTGTGGACACTGTGGACCCCGGCCCCGATCCAGCGGGACGGTGCCGGGCCCCGCGGTGCCACCGGTCCGGGGAGGCATGACGTGTCGGCAACACCCCTACCGAGACGATCTTTACGAGGCTCACGGGCCCCGCGGGTGGCACCGGGGGCGTGGTCGGGGCTCCAGCGTGCCCAGTCCTTCATGATTCTGGCCACCCTGCTCTACCGGGCGAGCCATCTGACGGTCGGTCTTCTCGCGCTCGCCCGCAGTCGGCCGGGCCACCCCATGCAGTACGCGGGACTCGCCGCGGCGCTGGGGCTGAGCGTGCTGGTCTACGGCACAGCGCTGCGGCGCGGCTGGTTCGACCGGTGGCACGTCCGGGCGGACGTGCTGGTCAGCGGGTGCGCGCTGCCGTTCGCCCTCTGGGCGTGGGGCGGTGTCCAGGATCCCGCCTCGATGGGATGGGCGATGCTGCTCGGCGGTTCGGCGAGTGCCGCGGCTGCCGTCGCCCTCGAACGGTTCCAGGTCCCCGCCGCCATCGTGCTTCTCGTGCTGACCCATCTGATCGGCTACCGGCTGGTGGGCGCCGGCCCCGCGGTCCTCGCCGGACACGTCAACTCGCTGTTGTTCTCCGCCGCGATGGCGTGGGTCTTCTGGTGGTACCTGCGCCGTCAGGGACGTCTCCTCGACGAGGCCAACGCCCGCGCGCTGGCGGCCGAGGCGCACAAGGCGCGCTATGCCGAGCGGCTGGAGCACCACCGGGCGCTGCACGACACCGTCCTCGCCACGCTGACCACCCTCGCGGCCGGCGGTCTCGACGCCAACGCCCCGCAGGTGCGGGAGCGTTGCGGCCGGGAGGCGGCGTATCTGCGCCGGCTGATCCAGCAGACCGCCGACGAGGTCCACCACCGGGAGATCGGTGCCGCGCTGGAGGAGGCGATCGGCTCCGTGGAGAGTCTGCAACTGCGGGTCACCGCGCGGTACCACGACCTGCCGCAGGTGCCGCCCGAGGTCGCCGCCGCGTTCGCGGACGCCGCGCGGGAGGCCCTCAACAACGTTCGCCGGCACGCGGGTACCGGACACGCGTATCTCACCGCTGCCGGGGAGTCCCAGGGCGGAGGGGGCGCCGTCGTCACCGTGGTCGACCGAGGGCCGGGGTTCGACCCCGAGCGGTATGTGCCCGGTCTCGGGCTGCGCGGCTCGGTCCACCGCCGGATGGCGGAGGTGGGCGGCCGCGCCACCGTGGACACCGCCCCCGGCGAAGGGGTACGGGTGGAGCTGCGATGGCCCGGGTGATCACCGTCGCGGTGGTCGACGACGACAGGATGCTCCTCGACGGCATGCGGGCCTGGCTGGACGGGGTGCCGGAGCTGCGGCTGGTGGCGACCGTGGCCACCGCCGGGGAACTGCTCGGCGAGCCGGACGCGGCGCCCGTCCGCGGCTCCGCCGTCCCGGTGCGCCCCGGGACGGGGTACGTCCCTCCCGACGTGGTTCTCCTCGACCTCCTGCTGAGGGACGGCTCCACCTCCGCCGACAACATCCGGCGGCTGCGGCGCGGCGGAAGCAGGGTCCTGGTGATCAGCACCGTCCCGGACCACGCGCGCGTCATCGAGTCGCTCCGGGCCGGCGCCGACGGTTATCTGACCAAGGACAACGATCTGCCGACGCTGGTCGCGGCGGTCAAGGACATCGCCGCGGGCCTGGGCGCCCATTCACCGGAGCTCGCCTTCGCCTGCGCGCACGACAACAGCCCCGCCCGCCCCCGGCTCTCGCCCCGGGAGCGGCAGATCCTGCTCGACTACGCGTCCGGGATGACCCTCAAGTCGGCCGCCAGGCGGGCGGGCATCACGGTCCACACCGCCAAGGACTACCTGGACCGGGTCAAGTCCAAGTACCAGCGGGCGGGCCGTCCCACGTACACGAAGATCGATCTGGCCCGGAGGGTGCACGAGGACCGGCTCGACGGGGACTGATCACCGCGCAAGCCCCCCAAAAGGACGGCTGCCGGGGACGGTCACCGCCTTCGTACGATCGTCCCCGGCGGCGCCGAGGCGGCCCCGCCGGGGAGGTGGGACCGGTGTCTGACTCATGGCCGGCGTCGGCGGACGAGGAGCCTTGCCCGCCACCGCGGTGGGTGCCCGGCACGGGCGGGACCTGTCCGGAACCCTCCCCGATCCCCACCTGCTGATGTGAACGGGATCGACGACACGGGCCGGGACGGCGTCGTGGCGGACCCGCGGACCGAGGCACACCGGCTGGTCGCCCCCGAACCGTGCGCCACGGAGCTGGCGCATCTGCTCGACGCGATCGCCCGCGCGGCACGGCCCGACCGGATACCCGCGCCGGCCGCCCGTCCGGAGACCCCGGCCGAGGCCGGTGCGGCCGCTCCGCACCGGGCCGGGCTCCACGCCCGGCTGGCGGACATCGCCCTGCCGGCGGGCAGGCCCGCGGAAGCCCTCCGGCACCTGGACATCGCCCGCCGGCTGCTCGGAGAGTGCCCTGCCGACGCCGTGGCCGCCGTCGTGGATGTCACCGCGGCGCAGGTCGAGCTGAGCCGGCTGTCGCCCGAACGGCTGCGCACGGCAGCCGAGTTGGCCCAGCAGGCAGCGGACGCCGCCCGGCGCGCGGACCTGCCGGCGGTGGCCTGCAGAGCCCTGCTGATTCTGGGACAGCTGGCCCGGGACCAGGACGAGCAGACCGCGACGACGTACTTCCTGCGCGCATGCGCGATCGCCCGCGCGCGCCGGCTCCCCGCGCTCCGGGTGTACGCGGAGGTCCATCTGGCCCGGCTCGCGGCGCGGCGCGACGGCCGCCCCGCCCGGGTCGAACAGGCCCGGCAGGAGTGCCTGCGGGCTGGCCTGCTGCCGCTGGCGCACGAGACGGGCTTCGTGCTGGCCCTGGACCAGATCCGGCGCTGCGAGTTCGAGGCCGCCGGGGACCGGATCCGCGAGGGGGCGGCCGAAGCGTCACGCCTGCGCCTGGGCCGGGCCCTGTCCCTGCTGCGGCTCGCCGAGGCGGTACGCCACGCCCACCGCGGGCGGCGCGCGGAGATGCAGGAGGCGCTGGAGCGGCTGGCCCCGCTCATCGACGCGGCGCCGGGCGTACGGCCCATGGCGTACGGGCTGGCGCGGGCGTTCTGCTCGCTGCTGGAGGAGAAGCACGACGACGCGGAACAGGAGTTCGCGCGGGCGCTCGCCTACGACGCGGAGAACCCGGCGACCGCGGACTTCGGCAGGCACGGCATCGTCCTGCTGCTCGGCGTGCTGGCCGGGCGCATGGGGCGGCGGCACTACGCCGGGATCACGGCGGCGAGCGTCGGCGAAACCCGCTGGAACCGTCAGTTCACCGGCCTGGCGCACGCCGTGCTGCTGGGCCGTGAGGGCCGCTCCGGCGAGGCGACGGCCGCCGCGGGCGCGGCACTGGAGGCGGCCGCGCTCTACCCGATGGCCCGCCATCTGTGCCTGCGGCTGGTCGCGCGCTCGGCGTACGAGGACGGCTGGGGCACACCGGTCGACTGGCTGCGCGAGGCGGAGGAGTACTTCCACGGAGCGTGTCTCCGGGAGGCGGCCGGCGCCTGCCGGGCGCTGCTGCGCGGGATGGGCGCGCCGGTCCGGCAGAGACGGAACGGTACCGAACAGGTGCCGCCGCACCTCCGCAGGTTCGGCATCACGGTGCGCGAGTTCGATGTCGCCCGGCTGCTCGCCGAACGGATCGCCAACAAAGAAATCGCCGGCCGGCTGCACATCTCGCCGCGCACGGTCGAGAAGCATGTGGCGAGCGTTCTCCAGAAGACCGGCCTGCCCAACAGAGCGGCGTTCGCCTCCGTCGCCCGCGACCTGGTCGACGGCTCCGGTCCCCTGGTGCCGAACATCGCTTCGGCGGTCTGACCCGGCGGCCCGCCCGGCGAGTGCGGTGGCCCCGGGCCGTTCAGTGCTGCGGGGGAACCGCCGGGGAGGGGGGCCGGTGCCCATCGTGCTCCGGCGGCTCGGCGCCTGCCGGTGCGGCCCCCCGGCCGTCACCGGCCCGCCGGCCGGTCTCCGCGGCTCCGGCGCCGGAGCCGACGGCCCCGGCCGAGACCGTGGCGGGCGCTGCCCGGTCCACCGCCGGTAGTGTCGTGCGCCCGTCGCGGATCCCGACGGGCCCGTTTTCCCGGCCCCTGCCGCTTTCCGTCTCGCGGACCACGTACGGCGGCCGGCGCTTCGTCTCGTAATAGATGCGCCCCACGTATTCACCGATGATCCCCAGCGTGGCGAGCTGAATTCCGCCGAGCGCCACGACGACCACCAGCATGGTGGCGAATCCCGGTACCCGCACCCCGTGCAGGGCGATGTCCGCGATGATCCACAGCGCGTACGCGCACGCGGCGACCGACAGCGCGAGCCCGGCATGGATGGCCAGGCGCAGCGGTCGGCTGTTGAAGGAGATGAGGCCGTCGATTCCGTAGTTGAGGAGCCGCCTGCCACCCCACTTCGAGCTTCCCGCGGCGCGGCGGACATTGGGGTAGGTGAAACTGACGGTGTCGAAGCCGATCCAGGAGAAGATCCCCTTGGAGAACCGGTTGGCCTCCGGCAGGGCGAGGACCGCGTCCACGGCGGGACGCGAAAGGAGTCTGAAGTCTCCCTCGCCATCGGTCAGTTCGACATCCATGCAGCGCCCCATGGTCCGGTAGTAGGCCGAACTGAGCACACTGCGCAAGGCGCCGTCGCCCGCGCGGTCCCGGCGGGCGACGACCTGGTCGTAGCCGTGCCGCCGCAGTTCGAGCATGCGGGGCACGAGTCCCGGCGGATGCTGGAGATCCGCGTCCATGAGAACCACGGAGTCACCCCGCGACATGCGCAGCCCCGCGAGCATCGCCGCCTCCTTGCCGAAGTTCCGGCTGAAGGATGTGTAGCGGACCCGCCGATCCGCCGTGGCGAGCGTGCGCAGCTGCTGCCTGGTCCGGTCGCGGCTGCCGTCGTCGACGTAACAGACCTCGAAGGTTCTCCGGGTCGATTCGAGGACCGAAATCAGTGCGTGGTGAAAGGGGTTGAGCACCTCATCCTCGTTGAAACACGGAACGACGATCGAGACCTGGCATTCGTTCATTGAGTTCCCCGGCAGGTGTGGTTACGGAATCTCAGGGCGTGGCACGCGCTCTCCAGGCACGCCTCGGCCGGAATCTGTGTCGAGTGAATTTTGCAGTCCGGCGTGAGGGACGCGCGTCATATGGCCGTGCGGGCCTTCGCGGTGGCACCGAATGGGCGAAGCCGGGAGCCATTTCCCCGAACCCTCCCGCGGATCGCGCATCCGGCCCCTCATGGGCCGCAAGCTGTACTCCCGCACGGAGGAAGCCGCTCTCCCCACGGGACAGCTCCGAGCTGCCGCCACCGCCCTGCGCGGGCCGTGGGCCGTGGGCCGTGCGCACCGTGCGCATTCGACGTGGAAGGGAGACCAGTCGTGGAACGCGTGTCGGAGAGGACCGTTCGCGAGCGGCGCGTCAGCGGCACCCAGGACGCGGCCACACCGGAGAGACAGGACGCGGCCACACCGGCCAAGGGCGTCCGGGACGGCGGAACTCCAGCAGGAGACTTCCGGGCGGGGAGCGCTCTGGGCCCGGCGGCGGTGCGACGGTGGACGCCGTTGTGGGTGAAGGCGCTCGCACTTCTGCCGGTCTGCCTGCTTGCCGCGGCCGCCCGGTCCGGCCGCTGGGTCCGCCCCAGCGGCGACGACTGGTGTTTTCTGCCGCTGGTCCAGGACGGCGGACTGTCCGCGATCGCGCACAGGTTCTGGTTCCTGGACAACGGGCGGGTCGTGAACGCCGTGCTGGTGTGGGCCTACGCGCGGTTCGGTGTCACGGGCCACCAGTGGTTCGGGCTGATCAGCGGGCTGCTGGTCCTCGGGCTTCTCTGGGCGTTCACCGCCACGGTCCTGCGCAGGGCGGCGGCGGGCCTCCCGCGGGGAGTCCCGTTCCTGGTGGCCGCCATGGTGGCGGCGTTGTTCCTCTTCGGGACCGCCAACACGTACAAGACGTTCTACTGGCCGGCCGCGTCCGTCTCGCACACCCTGCCGCCGGTGTTCGCCTGCGCCGCGGCCATTCCCGCACTGCGGGCCACCTCACGGCGGGGCCGGGGCTTCGCCCTGCTCACCGTCTTCGCCGCCGGACTGTCCCTGGGCACACTGTCGGAGGAGACCTGCGTCGTCGCGGTGGCCGTCCTGGGCGGCCTGCTGCTGATCAGCGGGCGGGCCGTTCCGCGCGTGCGACGGCGCTTCGTGCGGACGTGGTGCTCGGCGGGGATCGCGGGCATGCTGATCGCGGGACTGCTCCTCTTCACGTCCCCGGGGGCGCGGCACCGCCGCGAGGTCCACGGCGCCGATTCGATGCTCGCCCCGGAGTCGCTCCTCGCCTCCCTGGACGGCTTCGGCCGGATCGCCGTCACCTGTCTCACGGCGTGGCAGTATCTGGGCGCGGTGGCCGTCGGCCTCGTGCTGGGGCTGCTGGCCCGGTTCCCGTACGGCCGGCCGTTCCCCATGAGGAGCGAGCTGCTGTGCGCCGGTGCCTGCTTCTGCGCCCTCGTCGTCTCCGGCTATCTGTGCACGGTCATCACGTATCCCGCCTTCGGGGCGAGCGTCGCGACCTCGAACCGTCTGTGGAACGACTACCTGCTGCTCTACATCCTGCTTCTCGTCCATGCGGGCACACTCCTCGCCCGGGGATGGCGACACCTCGTGCGCCGCGCCGGGGCGCCGCTGGCGGCAGGCGCGACGGTGTACGCCGTGGTCTGCCTCTCGTTGCTCGCGTCGCTCGGGACCCTCGACTCCGAGATGTCCGCACGGGCGCGGAAATGGGACGACCAGGACACCTGGCTCCGCAGCCGCTCGGCGGCCGGCGAGCAGGTCCTGCCCTACCGGCGGACGCCCATCAGCAGGATGACCGAGCCGTTCAGCCGCAACATGGTCTGGCCCGCCTCCTGCGTCGCCGACTACTACGGCCTGGAACGCGTCACCCCGGCCGGACAGCGGGGCCGGTGACCCGGTGGCGGGCCGGAGGGAGACGGCCGCCCCGGTCCGGGTGCGCGCAAAATACCCGTCGATCGCTCCGTACCCGGCCTACGGGCTGTCCCGTAATCCCTGGCGGGCGCACGACGACAGCTACGGCACCTCGCCGCGTTGTCGGAACGCCCGCATACATCCAGTATGCGGGCGTCCCTCCGCCTCGCGATGCACCGCAGCTGACGCCGCGCGCTGATCCACCAGGGATTACGGGACAGCCCTTACGATGCCTCGCATGCTGCTTCGCCAGATGTTACGGATACCCCTCGTCCTCGCCATGACCTTCGCACTGGCCATCGCGGGCGTGGCAGGCGGTGGCGGGACCGCACAGGCCGACGGGACGCCCCCGCCCGCACCACGGCAACTTCTCTTCTTCAACCACGCCTACGGGGTGCTGGACCGGGAGACCGCCGACGCCATCGAACACTCCGGCTATCTCCGTGACTTCGCCGAGTTCCAGGTCCGCACGACGACCGGAGCGGACGGAGCCACCTGGACCGGCCGCTATCTGATGGGCCGCGAGACCTACCTCGAACTGTTCGGGGTGGGCGACCTGCCCGGCCAGGACGGCACCCACGGCTCCACCGGAATGGGGATCTCGGCCGAGCGCGCCGGGGATCTGAAGACGGTGGTCCAACGGCTGCGCGACCAGGGGACGGCCGATCCCGTCGAGTTCCGTCAGACACGTGACTTCGGCGACGGGGTCCCGGTGCCCTGGTTCGACGCCGTCTTCACCACCACCCAGTACGACGCCTTCGGGGCCTGGGGGATGGAATACCTGGCGGAGTACTTCGCCGACCCGCGCGGCAACACCGAGCCGGCCGCGTATCCCGGTGACGTCGGCCGGGAGCGCTATCTGTCCGACGGCTACCGCAGCCATGTGATGCGTGATGTGACATCCGTGCGCCTCGCGGTCACGGAAGGGGACCTGGCCGACACGGTGCCGCTGCTGCGGGCGGGCGGGTTCGACGTCCGGACGGCGCAGGACGGTGGTGTTCTCGCGCAAGGCGGTGGCACCGCCCTCCGGCTCGACCCCGTCCCGCGCGAGCAGGCCGGTCTGCGGCAGATCGAGATGTCGCTCAACCGGCCCGTGGAGGACCGGCACGAGGAGCGGATCGGCCGGTCCACCCTCGTCGTCGGTCCGGGCAGCCGGGCCGTGTGGACCTTCGGCGACGGGACATAGGAATGCCGTGCGCCCCCGACCCGGTCGGGGACTGATCCCTCCCCCCGCCGCACCGCCGTGCGGCCGGTGAACGCCACGGCGTCCACCGGCCGCACGGCGGAGTCAGGAACGGGAACCGCGCGTCGGCGCCCTAGTGATCAGCTGTCCCCGAGGACGGTGCCGGTGGTGGTGACCATCGCGCATCTGCCGGCCGCCCAGCGCAGCGCCATCGCGTGGTCGTCGGCCGAGAAGTCGGCCACGGCGTCGGCGACGACGAAGGCCTGGATGTCCTGCATCCAGGCGTCGCAGGCGGTCATCAGCACACCGATGTGCGCGTAGATCCCGGTGATCACCAGCTGGTCGCGGCCCTGTTCGCGCAGCCGCTCCAGCAGGTCCGTACGGACGAAACCGCTGTACTTCCACTTGGTGAGCACGGTGTCCGAGCCGCCGGGAGCCACCTCGTCGGCGATCGCGGCCAGATGCGCGTCGGCGGGCAGCCCGGGGCCCCAGAAGTCCTGCTGGAGTCCGCGCTCGGCGGGCGACTGGTCGCTGGGCTGGGCCGTGTAGACGACCGGGATGCCGAGCTCCTCGGCCCGCTTCTTCAACAGGGCGACATGGGAGAGGAGTTCGGTGACGGGGGAGGCCGTGCGGTCGAACGCGCCCAGGAAGTAGTTCTGCAGATCGTGTACGAGCAGTACGGCGCGCGCCGGGTCGACGCTCCACGCGACCCGATTGGCCGGCAGGTCGGCTGCGGTCGGCATCGGATAGGGGGAAATGGCGGGCAGGGGCATGTCGGTGACGGTCCGTTCAGTTCTGGGCGGTCGGTGAGGCGGTGGATGGGGCGGCCGGGGACGAGGCCGTGGGGCCGGTCGCGGCCGCGCGCAGGTCCTTCTTGGAGATCTTCCCGACACCGGTCTGCGGAAAAGCGTCCACGAACGCGACCCGGTCGGGCACCTTGTAGGCGGCGAGGCCGCGGCCGCGGACGAACTTCTTGACGGCGACGGGCGTCAGCGGCTCGGCCCCGGCCCGCAGAATGACGTACGCGCAGGTGCGTTCGCCCAGATACGGGTCGGGCTCGGCGACCACATTGGCATCGTGCACCGCCGGGTGGGCGAGGATGTGGTTCTCGACCTCCTCGGCCGCGATCTTCTCGCCGCCCCGGTTGATCTGGTCCTTGGCGCGCCCCTCGACGACCAGATGTCCGGTCGCGGTGAGGCGGACGATGTCCCCGGTGCGGTAGAAGCCGTCCTCGGTGAAGGAGCGGGCGTTGTGCTCGGGTGCGTTCCAGTAGCCGCGGATCGTGTACGGACCGCGGGTGAGCAGATGCCCGGCCGTGCCGACGGGCAGGTCGTTGTCCTCGTCGTCGACGACACGGATCTCGTCGTCGGGGGAGATCGGCCGGCCCTGGGTGGTGACGATGGTCTCCGCGGGGTCGTCGAGGCGGGTGTAGTTGACCAGTCCCTCCGCCATTCCGAAGACCTGCTGGAGCGTGCAGCCGAGGGCGGGCCGCACCCGCCGCGCGGCCTCCTCGCTGAGTTTCGCGCCGCCCACCAGGAGCACATCGAGGCTGCTGAGGTCGTACGCGCTCGACGGCGCCGCCTCCGTCCACACCAGCGCGAGCGGCGGCACCAGCCCGGTCAGGGTGACGCCCTCCCGTTCGATGAGCGGGAACGCGACGTCCGGGGTGGGCTGCGGGGCCAGCACGACGCGGGCGCCCGCGTGGAGCGCGCCCAGCGAACCGGGCGAGGAGAGCGGGAAGTTGTGCGCGGCGGGCAGGGCGCAGAGGTAGACGCTGTCCTCGTCGACGCCGCACAGCTCATTGGAGCCGCGCAGTGAGTAGATGTAGTCGTCGTGGGTGCGCGGGATCAGTTTGGGTACTCCGGTGCTGCCGCCGGAGAGCTGGAGGAAGGCCAGATCGTCCGGGGCCGGTCCGGGGATGTGCACCGGTTCGGCCGGGACATCGGCGAGAGCCTCGTGCCCGCCGGGGTCGCCCCCGGCCACGAACACATGCTGGAGCGTGGGGACTTCGGCCCTGACCGCGGTGGCGAGATCCCGGTAGTCGTAGCCGTCGTGCACGGCGGGGATCACATGGGCGACCGCCCCGGTGAACGAGCAGAAGTACCGGATCTCGGTCTCCCGGTGCGCGGGCAGCGCGAAGACCGGCAGTGCGCCGATCCGGAACAGCGCGAAGATCACTTCGAAGAACTCGGCGACATTGGGGAGCTGGACGACGACCTTGTCCCCCTTGCCGATGCCCCTGCCGAGCAGCCCGGCGGCGAGCGCGTCGGCCCGCCGGTCCAGTTCCGCGTAGCTCCAGCGGCGCCCTCCGCCGGCCGGGTCCACGATCGCGATGCGGTCGGGGTGGGCGGCGGCGCGGTCGCGCAGCAGCTGCCCGAAGGTCTCACCGCGCCACCACCCGGCGGCGCGGTAGCGCTCGGCGAACTCCGCGGGCCAGGTGGGCGCCTGAAGGCCCGTCGTACGGGGGTGGCTCACAGCTCGGCTCCCACCGCGTCGAGGAACGTACGGAACTTCGCGGCGGTCTCCGCGGTCTCCGACTCCGGCTGGGACGCGGCGACGACTCCCGCCCCCGCGTACAGCCGGAGCCCGTGCTCCCCGGCTTCGGCGCAGCGGATCGTCACGACCCACTCACCGTCGCCCTCCGCGTCGCCCCAGCCCACCATTCCGGTGAAGAACCCCCGGTCGAAGGGCTCGGTCTCGCGGATCACCCGGCGCGCGGTGGCGGTCGGGGTGCCGCACACGGCGGGCGTCGGGTGCAGGGCGCAGGCCAGTTCGAGGGCGGAGGTGTCCGGGGAGGCGAGGGTGCCGGTCACGGTCGTGGAGAGATGCCACATGGTGGCGGTCCGGATCAGGGTCGGCTGCGCGGGCACGGTGAGGTCCGAGCAGTGCGGGGCGAGCGCCTGATGCACCGCGTCCACCACGACGGCGTGCTCGTGGAGGTCCTTCGCGGACTCCAGCAGGGTGGCCGCGCGGCGAACGTCCTCGGCGAGGTCGCCGCTGCGGGGTGTCGAGCCCGCCAGGGGATTGGCGACGACCCGGCGGCCCCGCCTGGAGACCAGCAGTTCGGGGCTGGCGCCGAGAAGGGTGCCGGTGGGAGAGGTGGGCAGGGCGAACGTATAGCCGGAGGGGTCGCGGCGGGCGAGGCGTTCCAGCAGTCCGCGGATGTCCAGTGGGCCGGGGGAGGTCAGTTCGAGGGTCCGGGCCAGTACCACCTTGCTGAACTCGCCGCGCCACATCCGCGCCACGGCCCCGGCGACCCCGGCCTCGTACTCCGCGGGCCCGGGGACCTCGCGCACCTGCCAGTCGGCGGCGTCCGGTGCGGGGGCGGGCAGCGCGATCAGCGGGTCGGCGGTGAGCGCCGGTGCGGTGCGGACCGTCCGGGGGACGGCGAGTGACGCGGGCGCCTCATGGTCGAAGGGGATGGCGCCGATGACCACGGGCGCGAGATGGCCCGAGGCGCGGGCCGCCGCCAGGGTGGCGGTCACCCGCTCGGCCAACGGCTGCTCGCCGTGGGGTACTTCGCTGTGCACCCCGTGTGCGAGGAGTGTGCGGGAGGGGGTGGCCAGGAACCGGGCGCCTGGGGTGTAGGCGTCCAGGAGCGCAGTGGCCGCTCCGACCGCTGCGGGGGCCGGTCCGGCCGCAGGGACGTGTGTGGCGACCTGGGATGCCGTCGACACGGGGGCTCCATTTCTTGTGTTCCCGGAAAGGGAAGGTAGGGGAAGCAGGCAGGTGAAAGCGGTGCGGGGAAGCGCGGGTTGCGCGGGGGCGGGGCGGCTCGGTGGGGAGCCGCGCGGGCCGGCTCAGCGGAGCGTGGCGCCGCCGTCGACGTAGAGCTCCTGCAGCGTGATGTGGCGGGCCCGGTCCGACGCGAGGAAGAGCACGGCGTCCGCGATGTCGTGCGGCTCGGCGATGCGGCCCAGCGGGATCCCGGTGCGGTACGTGGCCGGGTCGCCGTCGATCACCCGCCGGTGCGCGTGTTCGTCGGTCCACAGGCCGCGCTGCATGGCGGTGTCGGTGGATCCGGGCGCGACGACGTTGCAGCGGATGCCGTCGCGGGCGAGTTCCAGCCCGAGACACTTGGTGAACATCGCGGCGGCGGCCTTGGACGCGGCGTAGGCGGCCATGCCGGTGCGGGGGATTCCGGCGGCGTTGGATCCGACGGTGACGATGCAGCCCGCACCGCGCCGCGTCATCCGGGCCGCGACGGCACGGGAGGTGTGGAAGACGCCGGTCGTGTTCACGGCGAAGGTGTCCGCCCAGTCCTGGTCGGACAGTTGGGCGGCGGGAGAGGTACGGAGTATTCCGGCGACGTTCACCAGCACATCGAGTGGGCCGAGGTCGCTCTCCGCCTTCGCCACGATGCCGTCGACCGAGTGCCGGTCCGTGACGTCCATGACGTAGGCGGTCACCGACCGGTGTGTGCCGGCGAGCCGGTCGATGCCGGATGCGCCGAGGTCGGTGGCGGCGACCCGCGCTCCGAGCCCGGCGAACGCCTCGGTCACCGCGGCGCCGATGCCCTGTCCCGCACCGGTCACCAGCACCGTGCGGCCCTCGAACTCACCATGACCGTACGGAATGTGCCCCGGTATGTGATCAGGCATGAGCAACCTCCCCTATCGTTAGGTAAGCCTAACCTAACGCGTATTGGCTGCCCAGTCGCGCACGCGTGCCGGTCACAAGAAAACTTAGGTTAGCCTCGCCTCATGCGCATGTCGCCCTTCATGGGCGTGTCCGCGGAGGGGCCTCGGATGCGGAGGTGGGTGCGGAGGTGGGTACGGGGGTGGCCGCACAGACGCGCGGAGGGTGATGAAGGGGCAACGGCCGTCGTACCGCGGGGGCCTGTCTCGGCATAATGATCCGCTGCCACTGCCTGCCGCACAGCTCGACGGGACGGACCGAGATGACCCACGCCTGGCTTCCGCCGCATGAGTACGTCAAGACCATCGCCCAGTCCACCGGTTACGCCTGCCTCTACTTCACCGACACCGCCGGCCGTCCGGTCCAGCTGCGGTCCGTGTACGACCGGGAGGTCTGGCAGTGGCCCGGCGGGAACATGGACCCGGGCGAGACCCCGTGGCAGTGCGCGCTGCGCGAGTGCCGCGAGGAGACCGGCATGGAATTCACCGGCGAACCCCGGCTGTTGGGCACCCATTTCACCGGTCACCGGGGTGAGGCGTGGCCCGCGAACCACATCGGTTTCATCTTCGACGGCGGTGTCCTGAGCGACGAGCAGATCTCCGCCGTGGTGCTCGACCCCGACGAGCACACCGAACTGCTCGTGCGCACCCTTGAGGAGTGGAAGCCCGTCATGGCCCCCGAGGGCTTCGACCGTCTCGTGGCGGTCGACGCGGCCCGCGCGGACGGGCGGGCCGTCTACCTGGAGGGCTGAGGGCGGGCGTGGTCGCGCGTTCCGGGGCGGACGGTCCCGTGCTTGGGGACCGCCCGCCCCGGACGGTTGCGCGTGCGGGAGCCGGTGGGGCTCAGAACTTCACGTCCGAGCAGGCGTAGAAGGCGTTACCGGTGTCGGCGATGGTCCAGACGCCGAGAATCAGGTGCTTGCCCGACTTCTGCGGCAGCACGCCGTCATGGGTCACGGTGGAGCCCGGCTGGCGGCCTCCGAAGGGCACGGTCAGGAACGGCTGCGGGTCCAGGTCGGCCCGGGTGAGGGGCTTGGTGGGGTCGTATCCGTCCTTGGTGATGTAGTAGCGGAAGTCGGTCGTCGCGTGGCGTGCCGTGATCCGCCAGCGGAAGGTGTGGTTCTGTCCGCCGCCGACCTGTGTCGCGGGCCAGGCTCCGGCGCGCGGGTCGTCGAGTTCCGAGAACCGGCCGTTGCCGCCGGCGCAGAGGGTGCCGTCGACCGGGCCGCGGGCGGGGAAGCCCTTGGGGCCCTCGACGCTCGGCGGCTCCCACTGGATCTGGCCGCAGTTGCGCACGGTGCCGTTGCCGCAGAGCTGCTGACGGCTGATGGGGGAGTCGGTGTAGCCGTGGCTCTGGGCGCTGCCGGTGGTGGCGAGGAGGGAGGCTCCGGCGACGCCGAGCCCGAGCAGTGATGAGGTGATCCTTCGGCGCATGCTTCGCTCCTGGGGGAGTGTGGGGGCGCTGCGGACGAGTGGGGCGGGCGCGCTCCACCTCACTAGGTCTAGACCAACTCCGAGACTAGCCATGACATTTGGTCGTGTCCATACCAAGAATGGGCCGCCGGTTCCCTGCCCGGCGGCCCGTCCTCGGTGCGGCCCGCGGGTGCGGGCGGACGCTCAGGCCTCGTGCCGGGCCATGGCGATCAGCCGGTCCAGCACGGCGGCGTCGGCCCGCACCCCGTCGTGGGCGTAGGCGTCGGTCACCCAGGTCCGCAGACCGCGGACCGCGTCGGCGGTGGCGAGGGACTGGGCGCGGTCGACGTACATGTCGTCGTGGTAGACGGCCGCGACGACGGGCACCTCGTTGGCGGCGAGCCGGTCCGGGTCGTAGAGGACCGGCCAGTCGGTGCGCGCGGCGAGTAGCTCCGCGGCGCCGCGCAGGGGGACGAGCGCGGGGTCCTCCTCGAACTGCCAGGGGTAGACCATCTCGCCGGTGAACCGGACCGGGGTGTCCGCGCGGGCGTCGAAGGCGGGGAACTCCTCCCGCACACGGTGGGCGGACCACGCGGTGGCGCGGCCGCCCTGCGCGTAGATCGGTTCGTGGAGCGCGGCGTACAGGGGGCGTTCGGCGAAGGAGACGGCGGCGTCCACCCCGCGCAGGAAGGTGTCGCTGAGTTCCGGGCCGTGGGCGCCTTCGGTGAACGCGGTCTCCAGCAGGTAGTGGAGCGAGTCGAATCGGGCCGACGTGCCGAACATGATGCCGAGGGTCTGGAACCGGCGGACGGTGAGGCGCTCGCCGGCCGGCATCCGGACATCGTGCGCTTCGAGATGTGCGGCAACGGCGTCGGCGAGGCGCTGGTCGCCGGGGTAGCGGGCGAAGTAGCGCTCGTTGTGGGCGAGCGTGCGGGCGTAGGCCGCCCGGTACACCTCGTCGGCGTGTCCGGTCAGCGTCGGCAGGCCGCCGGTGATGTACGCCTGGGTGAGCCCCTCGGGCGCGAGGCTCAGATAGGTGAGTGTGGAGAAGCCTCCGAAGCTCTGGCCCAGGACGCTCCACGGCGCGTCGCCCTGGAGGTGGCGGCGCAGCAGTTCGGCGTCGCGGACGATCGAGTCGGCGCGGAAGTGCGCGAGATACCCGGCGGCCGCCGCGGAGTCGGTGCCGAACCGGGCGAGCGAGACGCGGTCGGCGGGTGTGGAGCGGCCGGTCCCGCGCTGGTCCAGAAGCACCACGCGGTAGTCGGTGAGGGCGCGGCGCAGCCAGGCCCCCGCCACGTTGGGGCGCTCGGCACGGCCGCCGGGGCCGCCCTGCAGCCACAGCAGACGGGGCAGGTTCTCGTGCTCGCGGCCGGCGGCGACGACCTCGCGCGCGAACAGGCTGATGGCGGGTCCGTCGGGGGACCGGTGGTCGAGCGGCACATCAAGGGTGTGGTCGGTGCAGACGAGACCGCTGTGACGGTACGGGGCGGGGGTGGACATGGGCGCTCCTTTCGCGACGGGGGAACGGTTTCACGGACGGCGGGACCTCGCGGACCCCCTCAGTACCCTGCCACTCCGAGCTCGCGGCAGATCGCGACCAGCTCCGGGTGCACATAGCGCCCGTTCTCCTCGATGGCGACGCCGTCCAGGTAGATGGACGGGCCCAGCACACTGCCGTCGGTGTGTGCGGCGGCCACCCACGGTTCGCCGCCGATCCAGGCCCCCTTGGTGCCGATGCCGAGCTCGACGCAGCCGAAGACGCGCTCGTCCTCGACGATGCGGCCGGTCGGCGCGAGCACACCCGGGTTGAAGCCGAGCGACCAGTGCGCGACGCGGAACATGTTCGGGTCGTCGAAGGACTCCATCCAGCGGCGGAAGGTGTCCGCGTCGGCGCCGCCCTCGATCCTGGTGACGACGCCCTTCTCCACGGTGCAGCGGACCGGGGAGCGCAGCAGACCGATCTCGTCCGGCGGCCACAGGGCCCCGTCGAAGACGAGGACGCCGTCCTGGGTCTCCTCCAGCGGGTTCCACGAGATCTGGCCGGAGAGCATGACCGTCTCGCCGGGCTTCTCCGCGGGCTTGCCCCGCAGGTTGATCGGCCGGTCGCCATTGCGGCCCACCAGGTCGGTGCCGTTGGCGGAGGTGATGCGGACCTCGTCCGCCGCCTCCAGCAGTGCCACGAGGGCCTTGCCGAGACGGATGACGCCCTGGAAGTCGGGGCGCCCCACGGTGGCGACCAGCATCTGGACATCCATCGCGGTGAGATTGGTGTAGCGGCAGCCCGCCGCCATGGCGGCGCGGAAGGCGTCGGAGTGCATCAGGTACGAGACGGCGAACTCGATCCACACATCGGCGTCGGCTATGGCACCGGCCACGGGGCGGGGCGGTTCCATGGAGGCGCCGGGCAGCGTCTCGTACCAGACGACGACGGGGTGTGCCCCGGCGGCGGCGACGGCCTGTGCGGTGGCCTCGATCACCCGGCGGTCGCTGCTGGTGTCGCCGGTGAGGACGACGTGCTCGCCGCGCTTGACGAGCATGACCTCCTCGACGAGCTTGCGGGCGGCCAGGGCGAGTTCGAAGCTGAGGTACTCGGGGCGCGGTTCGAGCCTGCTGTACATGTCCATGGAGGGTTCTCCTTGCCGTGCGGGTCGTACTGGTGTGGAGCGGTGGTGCGGTGAAGGGGGCGGTTCGTCCGGACCGGAGTCCGGGCGGCTGGCCGGTCAGGCCTTGAGGATCTGGGCCGAGTCACCGAGCGAACTGCCCGCGATCAGTCCGGCGCCGACCAGGTTCAGTTCCTCGTCGGCGGCGGGACCGCGCAGCCTGCGGTAGCCGACCCGGACCGCGAGGGCGCCGAGGACCAGCCAGCAGGCCTGCGGGGTGAGGATGAGAAGACCGGTGGCGAGCATGACGCCCATCTGCCTGCGCGTGCCGCCCAGCAGTTGGATGGCCGCGCCGGGGACGGCCCAGAGCAGCATGGTGCGCACCGCGTCCGGGTCGCTGAGCCCGCTCCTGATGGTGTCGGCGTACACCTTGGCGACCGGTGGGATGAGGCCCTGTCCGAAGTAGGAGCGCCAGGCGAGGGCGACGACGACCAGCGCCACGCCGAATCCGATCAGGGCGGCCAGGAACTGCTGGCGGCGTCCTTCGCGTTCGTACGGGTCCCAGGGGCGGTGCTCGCGGCGCAGCAGCCAGCCCGCCTTGAGGTCGTACCCCATGTCGGCGAAGGCAGGTCCGGTCGCGGAGACATATCCCACCAGGAGGGCGAGCGGTACGGACGGGATGCCGATGGCCAGCCCGAGAATGAGGAAGATCAGGGTGACGGCGAAGGACGGGAACCAGCCGGACTGCATCGCGGCGAGACCGACGATCAGCTCGTGCACCAGGGCGGCGAACGCGGCGAACAGCACCCAGCCGACGATGCCGAGCGGGCTCATCTCGCCGATCAGCCCGCCGAGCACGGCGAGGACCACCGCACCCGCGGTGAACAGCGCGTAGCCGCGGATGAGGGAGAGCCGCAGGGCGCGCTCGTCCACGGTGTACGCGACGGTCGGGTCCTGCGCGGGGGCCGGTGCCGGGTCCGGTGCGCTCCGTGCCCTCTCGGCGCCCGACTTCCGTTTGCGCTCGCGACGGCCGATCAGCAGAACGACGGCCTGGCCCAGGGCCACGATTCCGGCGCCGACCATGACACCGTGCGGAATGAACCCGGCGCCCAGATCGGTGTGGAAGACATCGGGACTGTACTGGCGCAGCATCAGGCCGATACCGAACATCATCAGCGCCCAGACATTGCCCAGGAAGGCGACGCCGGCTGCGGAGAGCGGCAGGCTGAGAAGGGTTCCGGCCAGGCCGGCAGCGGTGCCACCGGCGAGGATGAGGGCGCGTCGGCCGCCCCGGTCGCCGGCCTTGATGGTCTCGGCGGCGGCCGTGCCGGGCGGCCAGGCCGCGTCGGCCGGCAGCAGCCGGGAGCCGAAGGCGCGGTAGAGCACCCAGGCGTCCACGAGCAGGCCGATGAAGGCTCCCGCGAGCATCGGCCAGACCAGGTCGGTGCGCCCGAAGACGTACGGGACGGCCACCGAGGTCAGCAGCGCGTTCGCGGAGGCGAAGGTGGCGGCGGAGATGGCGCTCTGGGCGAGGTTCTGCCGGTGCACGGAGCGCATCCGGCGCAGGAAGCCCAGCGGGATGCGGCCGATCAGCATGGCGACGAGGGCGCCGACCACCGAGGTGTTGGCCGAGATGCCTAGCTTGGAGACCAGATCGATGCCGATGACGGCGCCGACGGCGGCGAGCACCACCAGGATCACCAGCATCACGGGTTCCAGGACGCGCGGGTGCGCCCGGGTGTCGTCGGTGTCGGGGCCCGGCGGTGGGACAGGGTGCGGGGCGGAGACATGGTGCGCCATGGGGCACCCCCTTCGGTGAGCGTGGCAGGGGAGATCGTTCGGGGCGGGTCGGTCTCGCCGGTGGGTGCGCGCGGGCAGGGCCGGGCGCACCGTCGACGCGGGGAGGCCGCGCGTGGAGCGGTGAGGGCGTGCTGCTGGGGTGAGGTGCCGGGGCGGTGGGAGGGCCTGCGCGGATGTCTGCCGTTTCAGCCGCCGAGCGCGGCGGTGATCTCCGCCGCTCCGGCGCGTACCAGCGTCACGAGTGTCCCGGCGGCCCGGTCCACCCGGTGGGAGGGGCCGATGACCGTCAGGGAGGCGGGGACACCGTCGCCCTGGAAGACGGGTGCGGAGACCGCGGTCACGGCTTCGTCGTACTCGCCGTGGCTGATGCTGTATCCGTCGGCGCGGACCCGTGCGTAGCAGCTGAGCAGGGCGTCCAGGTCGGTGATGGTGCGGTCGTTGAAGCGGGTCAGCCCGGTGGGGCCGAACATCTGCCGGATCTCGCGCTCGGGGTGGTACGCGAAGATGGTGTGTCCGGAGGCCCCGGCGTGGCCGGGCATGACAGCGCCGATGATCGCCGTGTAGCGCACCGGTCCGGTACCGTCGACAGCGGCTTCGCAGCGGTAGCTGCCGCCGTGCGGGACATTGAGGACGATGCTCTCCCCGGTCTCGCGGAGCAGCCGCGCGAGCACCGGCCGGGCCAGCGAGGAGAGTACTCCGCTGTGCTCGCTCACCCTCGCCAGGCGGGAGAGCGCGGGCCCCGGGCGGTAGCGCCGCGTGCGGTCGTCGCAGACGAGGAAGGCGCGCGCGGTCAGGGTGGTGAGCAGCCGCTGGACGACCGCCTTGTCCCAGCCGTGGTGACGGGCCAGCTCGCTGACGCCCCACTCGGGCCGTTGCTCGGTGAAGGTGAGCAGGACGAGCAGGGCCCGGTCCACGGTCTGGAGGACCCCGGGGGCCTGGGGCCCCGCTCCGGCCGGGGCGGTGTCCGTGCCGTGCTCCGCCATGGGCCGGCCTCCTGTTCACATCATCCGTATCGGTGCGGAAAACGCAACGGCGTTGCGATTTCTGGCGAAAGGATGCGTGCACGGTCCACGGGTGTCAAGGGTTTGCCGCGAATTCGCCTCCGCTCCGTGAACGGGCAGGTCGGAGCCGGTGGCGCGGAGGCGGCGGAGCGGCGGCCCGGCAGCCGGAACGGTGCGGTCCGGTGCCGGTGCCGGACCTGGGCGGTACAGCGACGGTGCCGGGCCTCAGCCCTCGCGCACGCCGGGCGACAGCCGTACCGTCACCGTCTTGGGCCGCTGGTACTCCTGGAGCGCCAGCGCGCTCAGGTCCGTGCCGTGGCCGGACGCGCCGCGCCCGCCGTGCGGAAGCTCCGCGGTCTGCACCAGATGACAGTTGAGCCAGGCCTCGCCCGCGTCGAGGCGCGCGGCGAGATCGAGCCCCGTACCGAGACCGTTCGTCCAGACACTGGCCGCCAGGGCCTGCGGGACGCTGTTGGCCAGGCCGAGGGCCGCCTCCACCGTGTCCGCGTGCTGGACCGTGAGGAGCGGGCCGAAGACCTCCTCGGTGACCGTCGGGTCGTCGTCCGGGAGATCGGCCAGCACGAGGGCCGGACGCCAGTGGCCCCGCTCCTCGCCCGGCGGCACGGCAAGCGCCGCGGGCAGGCGACGCCCCGCGGACGACGAGGCGACGAGGGCGTCGTACCGCGCCACCTGGTCCGGGTTGTTCAGCGGGCCGAAGTCGCGGCCCGCCAGCCGGGCGCCCATCGCCTCCGCCAGCCCGGCCACCGTCGGCTCGTAGTTCTCCGTCAGCGTGATCACCCGGGCCGGCGCGGCGCAGCTCTGCCCCGCGTTGTACGTGGCCGCCGCCGCGAGCGAGTCGTAGGTGTCCGCCGGGGCGTCCGGAAGCACGACGGCCGGAGCGTTGCCGCCCAGCTCCAGGCTGATCCGGCGCGTCCCCGCCCGTGCCGCCACATCCAGGCCCGCCCGGCCGCTGCCCGTGAACGCGACCATGTCCACCGGGGATTCGACCAGCAGCCGGCCGGTGCGCCGGTCACCCGGAAGACACTGCACCACGCCCTCGCCCAGCGCCCGCGCGGCATGTTCCGCCAGCAGGCGCAGCGAGTCGGGGGTGCTCTCCGCCGGCTTCACCACCACCGTGTTGCCCGCGGCGAGTGCCGGGGCGCAGCGCCAGGCGGCCATCAGCAGCGGATAGTTCCACGGGACGATCACCCCGACCACGCCCATCGGCTCCCAGCGCACCCAGCTCTCGTGCCCGGCCACCAGCCGCCCCGCCGCGGGGGCCGTCGAGGTCCGGGCCGCCGTCGCGTAGAAGCGGAACAGGTCCGCCACCTGTTCGACCTCGCCCGCACTCTCCGCGACCGGTTTGCCCGTCCCGGCCCGCTCCAGCGCCGCGTACCGCGCCGCCCCGTCCTCGATCAGCACCGCCAGCCGCTCCAGGCGCCGCGCCCGGTCCCTGGGTGTCAGGGCGCTCCACGCGCCGAGCGCCGTGCGGGCCGCCGCCACGGCCGCGGCCACCTCGGGCCCGCGCGAGAGGGGGGCGGTGCCGCGCGGGCGTCCCGTGCGAGGGTCGGTGAGTCCGGTGTTCATCGCTGCTCCGCTCGTCGCTTCCTGCCGCTCGTCCTTCACAACTCGTACGACCGCAGCCACAGTTCCAGCGTGAGCACCAGCCAGAGCTTGCCGCCCTGACGGGGCAGGAGCGTGCCCTCGCCCTTCATCCACGTACGGATCGTGTCGGGGCGGAACAGTCCGCGGCGGGCGGACTGCCGGCTGAGCAGCAGATCGTTGCCCAGCTCGCGCAGCGGCCCCGTCAGCCACTGCTGCACCGGCACGCGCATCCCGCTCTTCGGGCGGTCCACGACGGTGTCCGGGAGGAGGTCGCGGACGGCCTCCTTGAGGATCCACTTCTCCGTCGAGCCACGGAGCTTGTACGCCGGCGGCGTCGCGAAGGCGTGGTCGATCACCCGGCGGTCGAACAGCGGCGCCCGGCCCTCGATGCCCCGGGAGGCCGTCAGGCGCTCCACCTTGGTCAGGATGTGATGCGCGCCCTTGGTCCGCAGATTGCAGTGCAGCAGCTGGTTGAGCAGATGACCCATCCGGTGCGGGCCGCCCGCCCCCGGGGTCAGATACGGCTCGACGAACCGCTGGGGGGCCGGGGCGTCGCGCAACGCGTCCAGTGTCCCCGCGGTCAGCAGCACCGGGAGGTCCGTCCAGCACTTGCGGTACGAGCGCAGATAGGCCGTCGCCCGGTCCTCGTCCCAGGGGGCCCCGGGTTCGCGGTGCATCTCCTGCACCAGCATCGGGAGGTTCTTCGGACCGCCGAACACGGGGTCGCCGCCCTCGCCGTTGAGCACCACCGAGGCGCCGTCGGCCGCCACGGCCTCCGCGAGCAGCAGGTTCGGGACCGTCAGGGGATCGCCCACCGGACTGTCCAGGAGCGCGGCCGCCTCCGCGAGCCGTGAGGCGACCGTGTCCCCGGACACGTTCAGCACCCGGTGGCGGGTGTGGCAGTGGGCGGCCACCAGGCCCGAGTAGCCCAGTTCGTTGGGGAGTTCGTCGCCGAAGCTGATGGAGTACGTATGCACCGGATGGCTGTGGAGCTTCGCCGCCAGCGCGGTTACGAGGGAGCTGTCGATCCCGCCGGAGAGAAGGACCGCCGCCGGCTCGGCCCGCGGGAGCCTGTCGGCCGTCGCCCGCTCCAGGAGCGACCGCAGGGCCAGGACATGCCCCGCCGGATCCCGCGGCGCCGGCTCCGCGAGCTCCTCGCGGGGTTCCCAGTACACCGTCTCGACGGCCGTGCCGTCCCGGCCCAGCCGCAGCACCCGGCCGGGCAGGACCTCCCGGACACCTGTCAGGAGCGTCTCCTCGCCCGGCAGATAGGCGAACGTGAGGAACGAACGCACCGCGGACAGATTCACCGACGTGCCGAGCGCGGGCCAACGGCGCAGCGCCCGGAGCGAGGTGGAGGCCGCCCAGGCGCCCTCGGCGCGGGCGTAGAAGACCGTCCTCGCGCCCACCTGGTCGCGGATCACGATCAGGTCCGTACCGTCCAGCACCGCCAGGACGAACATGCCTTCGGCGAGCGCCAGACCCGCTTCGCCGAGCCGCGCCCAGCAGCGCAGCAGGAGTTCGCCGTCGGAGCACCGGGCGGGTACGGGAGTCCCCTCCGCGTGCAGCGCGGCCAGGAGGTCCGGGCGGTTGTGGAGGGTGACCTCGCCGGCCGCCGTCAGACCGTACGCGGTGAACGGGCCCTCCGCACGGCCGGGTTCGCCGGAGATCAGTCCGAGATCGGCCCCCGGTACGTCCACGGGGTCCCGGCCGTCCCCTGCCGCACCCATCGCCTCGGTGTGCGTCCGGGCCTGCCCGGTCGTCGGGGCCAGACTGACACACAGACGAGCCATGGACGGCTCCTTTCCTCGGTGTTCCTGTTCCGTAGCGCTGCCCGCTGCCCGCAGCCCGCTGTCCTGCGGCCTCCGGTGTCGCCGCGGCCTCCGGTGTCGCGACGCGTCAAGGCTCAGCCGAAGTCGTCGTCGCTCCAGGCGTCCTCGCCGTCGTTCCAGCCCGCATCCCAGTCGTGGGACCCGCCGTCCCCCAAATCGCCGCTCCCGCCTCCGCCCGCGTCCCCGCCCGAGTCCCCCGAGGACGACTGGCTCTGCGCCTGCTGCTGGCGGAGCGCTTCCTCCTCCTGCGGGCTCATGCTCAGCGGCGGCAGCTGGGCGGCGGTGATGGCGAGCCCCGCCACACCCAGGCCCGCGAGCATGGCGCCCGTCCTCCCGCCGAACGACGTCCGGTTGACCATCACCGTCTCACCGCGCCCCCACAGGGTGCGGCCGTACCCGATGTCCCTGGCGTACGTCACCGTCCCGTCGGCGAGGGTGCGTTTGATGATGCGGTCGCCGAGCAGTTCGTCGGTGCCCGAGGCGTTCCGGTTGTCGTGCCAGCGCACGAGGTGACGGTGGGACCGCTCGCGGTGACGCCACTCCTCGCGCCCGTCCTCGTAGCGCCGGTGGACGCTGCCGTCGGCGAGCAGTTCGTCGGAGTAGCCGATCTCTTGAGGCCGGATCATCATGTGTTCCTCGGGTCTGCGGGGCGGTCGTGGACGCGGGATTCGGGGCTCGCCGGAACGGGGCGCCCGCGGTTCACGGGCGGGAGGAGCGGCGGTTCATGAGGCGGGCCAGGTCAGAAAGCCCGTGGTACGCAGCCCCCGCAGGTCCGTCCACAGGGAATTCCGGGGCGGTCGCGGTCCCCGCGTGAGGCGCAGCACCGTACGCACCAGGCGGGGTGCCGGCACGGCCGCGACCTGCGCGAAGCGGCCCCGTGCCAGCCACGCGGCCTCCTGGGGCCGCAGCGCCGGTGGCCAGGGCCCGCACGGCGCAGCCGGTGCCGGTCCGCGCCCGGTGGGAAGCCGCAGGGCGGCCGCGTGCCGGGGCACGAGGCCGATCGAGGAGACGCGGACGCCGGGGACGGGACCGAGCGCGGCCCTGATCCGTGCCGGAAGGCCGATGCCCCGCGGGCTCGCGTCGTGCAGGACATGCACCGTCGCGCCCTCGGCCCGCTCCAGAGCCGTGCGCAGATGCGGGGCGAGCGGAAGCGCGTCGGCCGCCGCGAGAACGAGGCACGCCGCCTCCAGGTGCACGTGGTTGGCCAGCAGCATCCGGGCGATCGAACGGTCCTGGCAGACCAGAACGCGGGGCAACCCGTAGGCGTACAGGTCGGGTTCACCGGTACCCGGCGCGGCCGGGGGCCGGGGGAGTACCGGCGGCGCGGCCGGGACCGGCGGGAGCAGGCCCGCGACGGTCTCCCTGCCGCGCGCCTCCAGGGCGCGGGTGAACGCCGGCAGCCGCAGGGTCGGGGACGTCGTACGCGGGACACGGGTGAGCAGGGCCGCGGCCGGGCTCAGGACGCGGCATGTCTCGTAGTAGAGCTGCCGTTCCGTGAACCTGATGCCGCCGGGGCCCGCGGCGCGGGCGGCGGCCCCGGTGATGGCGAGATCGAGGAGACGGAGTCCGGGCCGGCGGCCGGTACGGGGAGCCGGGGCCGCGGAGGCCGCGCCTCCGGGAGCCTGGGGGCGTCGCGGAGTCATGCGGAGCTGGGCCTTTCGTTCCTGGATGTGCCGCGGCCGGGCCGGCCGGTGCCCCGCTCCCGGGAGGGGCGCGGCACCTGGGGCCAGCTGAGGAAGCCGCTGGTGTCCGCGGTCCGGGGACCGGGTGGATCGGCGGCCAGAGCCCGTTCCACCGCCCGTACGACGACCGATTCGAGAAGGCGCGGCGGCACGGCGGCGACCGGGCTCCAGAACCCGTCGATGAGCCACGCGGTGTCCGCCCCGGACAGACCCGCGACCGTGCGGAGCTGTTCCTCGTCGGCGGACCGGCAGGGCCGGGCGAGCCGTACAACACCGGCCCGGCCCCGGGCCGCCGAGACGGGGAGCCCCGCGTCCACCACGACGCGGCCGGGCTGCGCGGCCCGGAGCAGCGGTGCCAGCAGGACTCCGGACGGGTCGGCGTCGTGCAGGACCACCAGCGGCAGCGCGGTGCGGTACCCGGCGAGCCGGGCAAGGGCATCGGTCACCAGGGCGCCATGCCCCGTGGTTCCCTCCGGGGCGGTGGTGCGCAGGAGAACGGCACCCAGCCGGCCCGGAAGGTCATTGGCCGTGAGGAAGAGCGCCGCCACCGGGTCGGTGCACAGGATCACGGACGTGGGCCGGGTCACCGGCGCCGCCGTACGGGCACGGCCCTTGCCACGCGGCCGGGGCAGCGGGTGCGCGTCGTCGAAGACGCCCCTCGGCAGGCTGCCGTACGCCGCTGACCAGGCGCCCGTCATCAGCCGGCGGAAGGTCTCCTCGGACGGGATCACCTGCGAGCGCGGCAGCTGACCGGGGCGATGGCGCATGACCGACGCGGCGACGAGGACCAGGAAGGCCGCGACTCCGGCGAAGAACGCGAGGTCACCGCCTGCCAGAACCGCGCACACCAGGAGCGCGGCGGCCACCGGCAGCGCCACCAGCCAGCGCAGCCCCGTCGGCACGCCCTCCGGCTCCCGCGCGCCCCAGGCGTAGTTGCGGGTACGGGACAGGTACCAGAGCTGGGTGAGGGTGACCTCCAGCCGGCCGTGATCGGTGGCGCGCTCGGCGATGCCCCGGATCCGGATGTCGTGCATGCCCGGACCGTGGACCGCGGGGTCGAGCGCGAAGCGCTTCCGGCAGCGCGGGCACACACGGCCCGCGCGCTCCTTGCGCTTGAGCGAGACGGCGCACCGCGGGCAGATCACCGCCCACCCGGCCCGTCCGGGCCCGGCCAGGTCATGAAGCCCACGGACGCGGCGCGGCGCCGTTCCGGATCGGCGTCGCGGGTGAGCTGTTCGCAGACCCGTGAGACGACGGCCAGCAGCCGGGCCGGGGGCATCCCGATGAGCGGGAACCGCCAGCCCTTGCCCAGCCACTCCAGATCCCGCGCACTGTGTCCGCCGAGCGCGGCGAGCCGCGCCATGGTCGCCCGGTCGGGCCTGCCGCCCCGGTCGCGGTAGGGCACCGCCCGGTCGAGACCGCGGACGGAACGCAGCGGCAGCCCGGCGTCGATCACGGTGCGCCGGTCCAGACTCTCGCGGACACGCCCGGCGAGGAGCTCACCGTGCGCGTCGGCGTCATGGAGCACGATCACCGGTCCCCGGGTGGGCAGGGCGTGGACCGTGCGGAGGTCCTCGGCGAGCGCGATCCCGTACCGGCCGGGCAGCCCGTCGGCGGCGAGGAACGCCAGGACGGAGCGGTCGGGACACAGGAGTACGGCCCGGGGCGGGGCACCGGAGAGCGGCCGCGTTCCGCCCGGGGAGGGAAGGGGCCGGTCGTCGTCGAGCACCCCCGGCGGCAGAGCGCCGTACACGCGCCGCCAGGGTGCGAGCGCCTCCGAGCGGAACGCCGCACGGCTCATGACGGGGATTCCCCGGCCCGCGCCGGCGGCCCGCGCGGAGGCGATGCCCGCGGAGACGAGCAGCAGGACGCCGCAGAGGACCGCGAGGAACACGGCCTCGACGAAGACGGCGAGGACACCGGCCACCAGGCCCACGAAGAGCGAGGTGCCCGCGCACCCCGGCGCGTACGTGCCCTCCTTGAGGCGTTTGCGCGAGAGCGCGTACCACAGCTGGTCCGGCGCCACCGCGATGCTGCCGTCCCGCGTCACCTTGGCGAGGACCCTGCGTACCCGCAGATCGCTCAGCTGCAGGGAGTTGGTCTTGGGGTCGAGCGCGTAGGCGCGCTTGCAGCGGGAGCAGGTGTTCCTGGGGCGCTCCTTGCGGAGCAGGTTCTTCTCGCAGTGCGGACAGATCACCGGTGGGCCTCCAGAGCGGTCGCCATCCGGCGCAGTCGTGCGGCCAGACGTTCACGGACGGTGGTGGCGGCGATGCCGCGGTCCCGCTGGAGCCGCTCGATGTCGCGCAGGGCGGCGGCGAGTGCGCGGTAGTCGGTGATGGCGGCCACGGCCGGCCGGCCGGACGGAGGGGTGCCGCCCCCGGCGCGGCGCTCGGCCTCCCCGGCGGTGATGGCGTAGTCCTCGTGGTCGATCCCGTAGCCGGTGTTGGCCGCGAGGATGGTCAGCGGATCGGTGCCCCTGTTCGCGAAGGAGTGCGGCATCATCTCCGGGATCCGTATCAGCATCCCGGGAGTCAGCGGGACCTCGGTGACCAGGCCGCGGTCCCGGTCGTGGAGGCCGCAGGACGCGTGGCCGAGGCTGAGGACGAAGTGCTCGCCGCCGTGGGCGTGCGGGGTGAAGGCGCTGCGCGGTCCCACGACGCCGAGCTTGACGGTGGCGTTCGAGGGGCGCTCCGGCGAGGTCGCCGCGTCGCCCACCAGATAGCGGGCGAACTGCCCGTCGTCGATGAAGCGGAGGAACTCCCGCTCGGATCCGAGTTCACGCGTGCCGTCGCGGTCCGCCAGCCCGATGCTTCCGTCCGGCCGCAGGTGGTACAGCTCCACACCGCCGGGGAGCGCGTGCCACGCTCCGTGCGGCACGGCGTCGGATATGCCGTCCTGCGGCCGTCCGGTCATCGCGGCTGCCCCCCCGTGGTCCCGATTCTCGCTGCGCAAGCGCATCGTATGGCGCCGGTTCACCACGGGGAGAGCCTTTGGGGTGACTGCCCGGCGAAGCGCGGGGAAACGGTGGGGAGGAGGGGAGGGACGAGGCGCGGCGGGTCGCCGGGCCCGGCCGGTACGGGGTGACCGGCGCGCCCGGGAGCTGTCCCGCCCTAGCGCCCCGCCTCACCGCACCTGCTGTCCGAGCCCGCGATCATCGCCGGCATGGCCCGTGCCGCCCTGCCCGGCAGTGCCACGCCCTGGGAGTGGTACATCGAGGACTACGACCGCATCCGCGACACGATGGCCCAGGTCCTCGACGGCTTCGAGGACTTCAACCGCCGCGTACGGCTGCCGCTCGGCTTCCGTATCAAGCAGCCCGCCCGCGAACTGGTCTTCCGCACCCACTCCGGCCGCGCCGAGTTCTCGGCCGCCGCCCTGCCCGACGTCGTCCCGGCGCCGGGGACGCTGGCCCTGGGCACGATGCGTTCCCACGACCAGTGGAACACCACCATCTACTCCGGCAACGACCGCTACCGGGGCATCAAGAACCTGCGCACCCTGGTCTTCATGAACCGGGACGACATGCGCGAACGCGGGATCTCGAAGTTCCAGCCCGTCGACATCACCAGTACCGCCAAGGACGGGAGCCATCGCTCCCTCGCGGGCTGTCTGGCCGTGCCCTACGACATCCCCCGCGGCTGCGCGGCCGGATACATGCCGGAGATGAACGTCCTGTGCGCGCTGTGCGACTACAGCACCCAGAGCGACCAGCCGCTCATGAAGCACGTCAAGGTCACCATCGCGCCCGCGGCATGAGCGGGGGAGCCGACCTGACGGGCGGCGGTCCACGCTCCCGACGGAGTCGTGACCAGCGGCCCATGACGCCCCGGGTGCCGCAGTCCGCGCTTCCCCGGCTCGCCGGTTCGGTGGTCGTCGGGGTCGTCGGCCTGTCGTCGGTGCGCTGACGCGGGGGCCGCTGGGCATTCCGGCCGGATGACGTCCGCGGTCGCCGCCGGCGGCCGGGGCGGGGCCGTACCACCGGGCGCCCGCGGCGCGTCGGGGAACCCGTCTCCCGCACCGCGTGCACGGCGCCCCGGGCGACCCGGCGATGCCCCGTCTGCGTCGAATGCGCTCGTCCAGGTGGATTCGCCCCCTCGGGGGGTCCGCGGGGGCGAATTCCGGCGGGATGATGCCGCGACAGAATGGCCCGACTGTTGGGAGATCCCTGGTATGGCTGTGCACGAACCGGACTCCGGCGACCTCGAAGACGCACCCCTCGATCTGGCCGGCCAGGAACTGGTGCGGGATCCGTTCACCACCTACGCGCGCATCGGCGAACGCGGGCCGATGGTGCGCGGGTGCGTGCGCGGTGTCGACCCGATGTGGGTGGCCACCCGATACGACGACATCCGTACGCTCATGAGCGACCCGCGCTTCACGATCGACGCCGCGGCCGTCCCCGGCGCACCGGTGGCGCACCGCACCGAACAGACCTGGCAGGCCCGCGGTATGCACGCGGACAACGAGAGATATCTGCGCGCCGGGATCTTCGACGCGGACGGCGCCGACCACCGCCGCCTGCGCGGCCTGGTCACCGCCGCCTTCTCTCCCGGGCGCGTGGCCTCCCTGCGCCCCAGGATCGACACCATCGCCGCCCAGCTGCTGGACCGTCTGCCCGAGCGGGCCGAGGACGGCGCCGTCGACCTCGTCGAGCACTTCGCCCGGCCACTGCCCATCACCGTCATCTGCGAACTCATCGCCGTCCCCGAAGCCGACCGCGACCGCTGGCGTGCCCGCAGCACCACCCTGACAGCAGGCGTCTGCGGCGAGGAACTGGGCGACGCGCTCGCCGGCATGGTCGACGACGCCCACACCCTCGTCGCGAGCCATACCGAGCACCCCGGGGACGACCTCATCTCCGACCTGCTCAGCCCCCACCACGACGACCGGCTGAGCATCGACGAACTGGTCTCGCTCATCGTCAACCTCGTCGTCGCCGGGCACATCACCACCGTCAACCTCATCAGCAACGGTGTCGAAGCGCTTCTCAGCCATCCCGCCCAACTCGCCCTGCTGCGCGGGGACCTCACCCTCATGCCGCACGCCGTCGACGAACTCATGCGCTACTGCGGTCCCGTCGTGCGCGCGCTGCCCCGCTACGCCACCTGCGACACCACCCTCGGCAACACCCCGGTGCACGCCGGCGACGCCGTCCTGCCGATCGTGTCCGCGGCCAACCGGGACCCGGCCGCCTTCACCGACCCGTACCGCCTCGACATCACCCGCAACCGCCGCGGCCGCGAACCCCACCTCGGATTCGGCCACGGTGCCCATCGCTGCCTCGGAGCCCACCTCGCGCAGGAAGAGGCCGCCGGGGCCCTGAGCGCGCTGTTCAGCCGCTTCCCCGGCCTGCGGCTCGCCACCGCTCCCGAGGACCTGGAACGTGGCACCAACCCCGTCAACTGGCATCTGAAGGCCCTCCCCGTGTACCTGTGACCTGGCCGGGGGCATGAGGGCCGCCCCGCAGCGAAAGGCGCCTGCCGGGTGGAAAACCTGGTCAGGCGCCTCTTCCCGCATGTGCGGAGGCTCTTGGCCTCCGCGCGGCAGATGTGTGTCCCGTGGGGGCGGGCCTCCCTCGCGGCACCGGGGCGCCACTCACTCCCGGAGCACCGGCTCGGTCGTGTCCTTGCCCAGGAGCTCGTGGAGCAGTTGCGTGGCGGGCAGCGCGGAGTGGAAGTACACGTACTCCCGCCGGTGCTCGACCACGGCGACCATCGTGCGCAGGGTGTCCACCGCGTCCTCCCGCTGCCCGGCACGGTGCTGGGCCTGGGCCAGCAGCCCCAGATGGAGGGGCAGACGTATGTGGGTCCGGGACAGCCGCAGTTCGGCCAGCGCGTTCTTCATCCCGGGGATCCCCTCCCGCCTGCCGCCGTGCGCGAGTGCCCAGCCCAGCGGCAGGTGAAGCATCGCCTTCCAGTAGTACAGCCCGTGCTCGACGGCCAGCCGGACCCCTTCGGTGCCCGAGGACCGGGCCGTCTCCACATCGCCCTCCCAGGCGGCCACGACCGCGTCGACATAGAGGGCCTGGGCACGGTCCCAGGGCTTGCTGTCGTGCTGGGTCAGCCTCAGCAGGCGCCGGCGCTGTTCGGCCGCCGCCGCACGGTCCTGCAGCAGCCAGCGGGCGAAGACGTCGTAGCAGCGGAAGTAGACACGGGGATCGGAGCGGTACACGCCGTCCGGCAGCCGGCCCTCACGCGCGAGCCGGTCGGCCAGCCCGACACCGTGCTCCAGCTCCTTCAGCGCGTCGGGCAACAGGCCGCGGACGAAGAGCGCCGTACTCTCGCCGAACGACGCGCCCAGCCGCGCCGTCGGGCCGCCGGTGCGCTCGGCGATGTTCCTGAGCAGGGCGGACAGCTGCCGTGACTCGTCGTAGCACCCGCGGACGAGGAGCGATGCCCCCAGCATCGACAGGACCGCCGGGTCGTCGGACGTCTGAGGGGTCGGGAGAAGGGCGTGCCCCCGGGCGATCTCCGCCTCGGCCTCGGCATCACCGAATCCCCGGACCTGGCCCAGCAGACGGCCCAGCTCCAGGTGGAGGCGCTGCTCCAGGTCGCGGGCGTCCGTGTCGCCGCGCAGCGATCCCGCCATCCCGACCGCACGGCGCAGCCACAGCTCGCGTTCCCCGGAGGCGAGGCGGGACTCCGCGTTCTCGGCGGCGCGCAGCAGCCAGGGGAGCACCCGCTTCGCCGGCATGGCGTCCTTGCCGTGCCATGCGTGGTGGGCGACGCGGCCGATCTCCTCCGGAGCGCTCTCCGCGTGGACGTGCGAGGACAGCGCGTCGGCGTACCGGGCGTGCATCTGGTGGCGCTCCTCGTCCGTCAGCTCGGCGGTGAGCACCTCCTGCGCCTGAGGAGGAGCGAGGCGGAGCCGTCCGGTGCGCTGCCGGTCGGGGGCGAGCAGGCCGTAGCGGATCGCCGACTCCACGACCGCGACGGCCGAATTGCCGCCGGTGGCACGGCAGAGCGGTTCGAGTTCGCTGTCGGGTGCGACGACCGCGCACAGCCTCAGCAGCCGCAGGACCGGCTCCGGCAGCATGGCGAACTCCTGGCGGAGGACCTTGCGCGCGCACGTCACTATGAGGCCGAGGAGTTCGTCGGTGCCGCGCGGATCACGCAGGTCCCGGGCGTCACTGAGAAGCGAGAGCATCTGGAGGACGAAGTAGGGACTGCCCGTGCTCTGGCGGTGCAGCGCGTCGATGACCCGCTCGTCGACACCCGGCCCGGCGTGCGCGTCGACCAGTGTGGCGACATCCTGCCGGGCCAGTCCGGCGAGCCGCAGGATGTCCGCGTTGGGGCCCTTGAGCACCTCGGTCATCACCCGGAACCGTGAGGCATCGGGCCAGGCCTCCAGGTCCCAGCCGGTCAGCACGATGCTGAGGGAATGCCCCTGGCGGCGGGTGCTCAGCAGACGCAGCAGGTCCAGCGATACGGCATCCGCCCAGTGCACGTCCTCCAGGAGCAGGACCAGCGGCCGCTGCGCGGCCAGCGCGAACAGGACTTCGCAGAGCGCGTCATGGGTGCGGAAGGAGTCGTGGGAGCTGTCCGGATCACGGTCGCCCCCGCCCGGCGGCGCGCCCTGTCCGCCGGGCAGGAGAGGGGCCAGTGAGGAGCCGAAGGGCGCGGCGGCGGCCCGGAACTCATCGGGCCGGGCCGCCGCCAGCCGGCGCAGCACCTGGGTCCACAGCCAGTACGGCGGGACTCCCTCACCGCGGAAACAGCTGCTCCGGATCGTTTCGATGTTCTCGTCCAGGTGCTGGAGACGCTGGACCAGCTCCATCACCAGATGCGTCTTGCCGAGCCCGGAGGAGCCGAACACACAGGCCAGATGTCCACGGCCGGTCGCCGAACCGGATGTCGCGGCGACCAGACGCCTCAACTCCCTTTCGCGGCCCGTCAGCTGCGGGGGCATCGCCGGTTCGCCGAAGGTGAGGCCGGGCACCAGGGACAGCGTCTGTGCCGTACGGCCGGGATCCTTCGGCGTCTCCATGGCGCGCACGGCGGGTTCACCCGCCGGTGGGGACACCCCGGTCACCGGTGGGGCCCCGGCCGGGAGCGTCGTCCGTTCGGGCAGCGGGAACGCGGTGACCCTGTTCAGCACGTGCTCGCCCGCCGGGGGGAGCGCCCGGTGGCCGCCGAGTTCCTGCCTGAGCAGAGCGGTGTGGAGCTGCTGGAGTTCGGCGGTCGTGTCCACGCCGTACTCCTCGACCAGATAGTTCCGCGTCCACTCGTACACCTCCAGCGCCTCCGCCTGACGGCCCGACCGGAACAGCGCGGTCATGAGATGGCCCACCAGGCGCTCCCGCGTCGGATGCTGACGCACCTCGCGTTCCAGTTCGGTGACCACCTCGGCGGTCTTCCCCAGGACGAGTCCGGCCTCGGCGGAGGCCTCCAGCGCGGTGAGCCGGACCTGCTCCAGGCGGGTGCTCTCGTCGGCTAGCGGCTGGTGGACGGTGAACTCCGCGTACGGGGAGCCGCGCCACAGGGCGAGCGCCCGGGTGAGCCGGTCCCGGGCGGCGGCGTGATCCTGGCGGGCGAGGAAACGGCGCCCGGCGGAAAGGAGTTGCTCGAACTGGTGGACATCCACTTGTTCCGGGGTCAGTTCAAGGACATATCCGGGGGCCCGGTGGCGCAGTACCGCCGACCTGCCGGGGCCCGCCGCGGGGGCGAGTGCCCGGCGCAGGTGGGAGATATGGCTCTGCAGGGTGGCGACGGCCCGCTGCGGCGGGTCGTCCCGCCAGAGCTCCTCGATGAGGACCGTGGTGGGTACGACCCGGCCCAGCCTGATCAGCAGAAGGGCCAGAAGCGCCCGGCGCCGGGGCGGGCCGAGCGGGAGGTCGTGTCCCCCGCACTGGGCCGACATGGGCCCCAGGACCTGCAGCACCGGTCCAAAGGGGGCGGGCGGCGGCGGAAGCGGCGGTGCGGTCTGAGCCTGGCGTACGGACATATTCGGCCCCATTCGTTCTCACGCTTGAGACTTCTCCGGCCAATTGATCTTAGAGCAGGACATGTACTTCCGCGTGAATCGTGGCTGATGAATGGCTAATAAACGATCACAGAATTGGCAATGCGATTCTCGTGTATGCCGATGCGACGGGCAAGCGAACGGCAATCGGACGGCAAGGATCCGGACAAGGGTTCGCGCCGGGGCATCAGCATTCCAGCCAGTACGCCGCAAGGGCGGTGCCGCAGCATGTTCCGAACCGACATCGCCGAGTGGGTGTTGGCCGACCACCGGTGCAGACCCTGGAGGCATCAACGTGTTTGCGATTCTCTTCCCTGGGCAAGGGGCGCAGTTTCGGGGCATGGGTACAGATGTTTTCGGCCGCTATCCAGGCATCGCGAGATACGCCTGCGACGTCCTGGGCTATGACCTCGTCGCGCGGTGCCGCGACAATCGGGACGACGTGCTCTCGCGAACGGAGTGCACGCAGCCGGCCCTCTTCACCGTCAATGCGCTGCATACATTCGAGCGCGAGCGTCATGAGGAGAGGCCTGCCGACTGCTATCTCGGACACAGTCTGGGGGAGTACAACGCGCTCCTGGCGGCCGGAGTCTTCGACTTCGAGACCGGTCTGCGGATCGTCAGGAAGCGCGGCGAACTCATGGCCGCGGCCTCGGGCGGCGGGATGAGCGCGGTGATGGACACCCCGGGTCCGCAGCTGCTCGACATGCTGAGGGCGGACGGCGTCGAGGGAGTGGACCTGGCGGCCTACAACACCGACGCCCAGGTCGTGATCGCCGGCAGTGACAGGGCGCTGCGCGCGGCCCACGCCTCGCTCAAGGAGCGGGGGATCCGCTTCGCCCCGCTGCGGGTCGGCGCGGCCTTCCACTCCCGCCATATGGAACCCGTTCGCACCGAGTTCGAAAAATTTCTCGGAGAATTCACTTTCGCGGAGCCCAGGGCGACCGTGATCTCCAATGTGAGCGGACGGCCCTACGAGAAGGGCACGACCGCCCAGATGCTGGGCAGGCAGCTGGTCGAACCGGTGCGCTGGTCCGACAGCATCCGTCACCTCCTTTCTCTCGACCCCGGGCTGGAGTACGAGGAGATCGGCGGGAACTCGCTTCTCCGGATGGTGAAGAGTCTCGCGAAGACCGGTGCCCGGAACAATCTCAGGAAAAGCGGGGTGTGAGACATGGACCGAACGCGGCATATCCAGACTCTTATCGAGGATCAGTTCCTCGTGGAGTTCGACGATGAACTGACGGCCGAGAGCGACCTTTTCAAGGCGGGGGTGATGGACTCCTTCGGATACATTCAGCTCCTGAGCTCCCTCGAAAAGGATTTCTCGCTCAAGCTGACGGACGAGGAGTTCATCGCGAACATTTTCTCTTCGCTGGCGGCCATCGACGCCTTCATAGCGAAAAAACTCGCCGAGCGCGACGACCACTGAGCAAGGAGACCCCGCATGTGCGGAATCGCAGGCTTCGTCTCGCCCACGCTCGACGCCGGAGCCATGCCCGAGGTCATGGCCTCGATGCTGTCGCTCATCCACCACCGCGGACCGGACGACGCGGGCTACTACCTGGATGACGGCGTCGCCATGGGCACCACCCGGCTGTCGATCGTCGACCTCCCCATGGGCGCACAGCCGATGGCGGACCCGGCGGAACGCTACTGGATCTGCTTCAACGGCGAGCTGTACAACCATGTCGAACTGCGCGAAGAGCTGCGCGGGCTCGGCCGCCGCTTCCGTACACGTTCGGACACCGAGGTCTTCGTGCAGGCGTGGGCCCAATGGGGGCTCGGCTGTCTGCCGCGTCTCAACGGGGCGTTCGCGGTCGCGATCCGGGACGTGCTGACGGGCGATCTGTTCCTGGCACGCGACAGGTTCGGCAAACGCCCGCTCTTCTACGTCGACGGCGCCTCGGGCGACGGCTTCGGCCTCGGCGCGCCGGACGGCCGGGGCGGGGAATTCCTCTTCGCCTCGGAGATGAAAGCGTTCCAGGCGTTCCCGGGGTTCCGTTTCGAACTCGATCCCCATGAACTCGCCTCGACCTTCGCCGTATGGACGCCGCTGCCGGACCGGACTCCCTTCCAGCACATCCGTCAAGTCCCCATGGGCGGATACCTGACCGTTCGCGGCGGACGGGCGACGCAGGGCGACTACGCCGCGCTGGAACTCGATGTGCCCCCGTTCACCGGTTCCGAACGCGAAGCGGCCGCATTTGTCCGTGAAGCGCTCCGGGAGAGTGTCGAGTTGCGGCTGCGGAGCGATGTCGAGGTCGGCGTCTACCTGAGCGGCGGCCTCGACTCCTCCATTGTGACCAAGCTGACCACGGACCTCTCCTCGCACGACGTCCGCACCTTTTCGGTGGAGTTCGAGGACGCGGCCTTCGACGAGTCGAGCAGCCAGCAGGTCGTCGCCTCGCATCTCGGGACGCTCCACTCGTCCATCGCCGTCTCGCACGCCGATATCGCGGCGAACTTCCCCTCAGCGGTGTATCACGCCGAAGTGCCCGCATTCCGCGCGGCGTTCGTGCCCATGTATCTTCTGTCCCGCCACGCGCGGGACGCCGGAATCAAAGTGATCCTCAGCGGCGAAGGCGCCGACGAGGCCTTCCTCGGCTACTCACTCTTCCGCGAGACGCTGCTGCGCGCCTCCTGGAACGAACTGTCGGACGACGAGCGGATGGCCAGGCTCGGCAGTCTCCACCCGGAGCTGAGCCACTTCGGTCCCGCGAACCGGGCGCGGCTGAAGGGCCTCTTCGAGCAGTTCGCCGTCGAGCGGCTGCCCGGACTCTTCTCGCACGAACTCCGCTACCAGAACGGCCGGTTCGCGGCACGGCTGGTCAAGCGGCGTGACGAACCGTTCGCGGACCTGCTGGCACTCACGGACGCGACCGCCGGCTACGCCGCCCTGAGCCCGGTCCGCAAGGCGCAGTGGCTCGAATACAAGACGCTCCTTCCCGGCTACCTCCTCTCGACGCAGGGCGAGCGCATGAGCCTCGCTCACGGCGTCGAGAACCGCTGTCCATTTCTCGACCCCGCGGTCGTCCGCGCGGCGGCGTCGGTCAACCTGCGGTTCGACGACGGCTTCGAGGAGAAGGCGATCCTGAAGAAGGCGTTCTGGGGCGAGCTGCCGGAATCGAGTCTCACCCGGCGGAAACAGCCCTACCGCGCGCCCGGCGCGACCGTCTTCAAGGAGCAGCGCCCCGACTATCTGGACCTGCTGCTCTCGGACACCGAACTGCGGAAGATCGACGGCATCGACCCGGTGTTCGCGCGGAAACTCGTCACCAAGATCATGGCCACGCCGGAGGGGGAGATCAGCACGAAGGAGGACCAGGCCTTCGTCTATCTCCTCTCGACCGCGGTCCTCAACCAGCAGTACGTCCTCGGCCGGGGAACGCACCGGTACACCGCCCCGCCGGCCGGTTTCACCGTGCGGACGATCGTGGATCACCGCACATCCCGGCGGCCCGAGCCGGCCGGACCGGCACTCACCGAAGCCATGCCCCGGACAGGAGGACTCCGATGAGTACGGCCGGACCGGCGCCCGCGTCGGACGATGTCGCGATCATCGGGCTCGCCCTGCGATTCCCCGGTGCCGACACACTGGAAGAACTCAGCCGCCATCTCATCGCGGGCCGCTCGCTCATCTCGGAGGTCCCGTCCGAGCGCTGGTCCAAGGAGCGGTACTTCGGCGATCCGAAGCGCGGGGCCCAGCGGACGAACAGCATCTGGGGCGGCTTCATCGAGCACGCGGACTGCTTCGACGCCGGCTTCTTCAACATCTCGCCGCGCGAGGCCGAGAGCATGGACCCGCAGCAGCGCATGGCGCTCGAACTCGCCTGGCGGGCCCTGGAGGACGCCGGTTACGCGGCGAGCGGGCTCGCCGGTACGGAAACCGGCGTCTTCATGGGCGTATGCCATGCGGACTACGCGGAGATGATGGAACGCGAAGGGGCCAGGACGGACGTCTACTTCCCCACCGGCACCGCCTACTCGATCATCGCGAACCGTGTCTCGTACCACTTCGATTTCCAGGGTCCGAGCATCACCAATGACACGGCGTGTTCCAGCTCGCTCGTCTCCGTGTACGAAGCGGTCCGCGCACTGCGCAACGGCGAGTGCGGCCTCGCCCTCGCGGGCGGAGTCAACCTGATCTGGTCGCCGAAGCACTTCGTCGCCTTCAGCCAGGCGAGCATGCTCTCCCGCACCGGCCGTGCGAGCGCCTTCGACGAGAGCGCCGACGGCTATGTGCGCGGTGAGGGCGGAGCCGTCCTTCTGCTGAAACCCCTGGCCCAGGCGGTCGCGGACGGTGACCTCGTCCACGCGGTCATCAAGGGAGTCGCCACGAACCACGGTGGCCGCACGAATTCCCTCACGGTCACCAACCCGGCGGCCCAGGCGAATCTGATCGAGAAGCTCTACACCCGCGCCGGAATCCGCCCGGAGACCGTTTCCTACATCGAGGCGCACGGCCCGGGAACACCGGTCGGCGACCCCATCGAGATCATGGCCCTGAAGCGGGCCTTCCGTAACCTGCACACGGCCCAGGGCACCGTCGCCGAGCCGTCGAGCTGCGGGATCGGCTCGGTGAAGACCAATATCGGCCATCTGGAAGGGGCCGCAGGAGTAGCCGGAATCGCCAAGGTGATCGGCTCCCTGGCCCACCGGACGCTGCCCGCGACCGTCAACTTCCGGAACCAGAACAGGCTCATCAAGTTCGAGGACAGCCCCTTCCACGTGGTCCGCGACACCCGGCCCTGGGACGCGCCGCCCGCAGGAGCGGACGGAAGGATCCCGCCACGCCGGGCCGGGGTGAGTTCGTTCGGTTTCGGTGGCACGAACGCGCATGTCGTGCTGGAGGAACACCCCGCCGGGGACGGGGCGGCGGACACGGGCCGCGAAGGCGCGGACGACGCGGTCCACCGGGAGGCTCAGCTCGTGCCGCTCTCGGCGAAGACACCGGAACGGCTTCGCGCGGTCGCCGGTAACCTGCTCGCCCATCTGCGCGAGCAGCCCTCGCAGGCGCTCGCCGACATCGCGTACACCCTGCGGACCGGCCGTGATCCGATGCCCGCACGGGTGGCGTTCGTCGTTGCCGGCCGGGACGAACTCACCTTGCTCCTCCAGGAGTTCGCTGACGGTACCCGCGCCGAGGGCCAGGTCCACCTGGGCGACGGGGCGGCGGGTGCCGGTGGCGGTGCCGACGTCCTGAGGACGACAGGAGCACGCTGGGTCAACGGCGAGGCGGTGGACTGGGCGGATCAGCACGGCCGGGGCGACCTCCGGGCGCGTCCGCGCCGTGTGCGCCTGCCCGGATACCCCTTCGCCCGTGAGCGCCACTGGTTCAGGACACCGCCGAAGGAAACCACGACGGGCACGACGCCCCCGACGAGTGGAAGCGCCGTGTCACACCCGCTCGTTCACACCGACACCTCCGGCCCCACCGGGAAGCGCTACAGCTCGGCCTTCACCGGAGAGGAGCCGTTCCTCGCCTCGCACATCGTGGGCGGACGGCGGGTACTGCCGGCCGCGGCCCAGGTGGAGATGGCGCGCGCCGCGGTGGTGCGCGCGGTGGGGCGCGACGCCGAGGAACCCGCGGTCCTCAGACTCCGCAACGTCGCGTGGACGCGCCCGCTCGTCGTGGGGGACTCACCCGTCGACGCGCACGTGGCGCTCACCCCGCAGGACAGCGGAGCGATGGCCTTCGAGATCTCCACCGGCGCCACCGAACCCGTGGCCCACAGCTCGGGCATCGTCGTGATCGGCGGGCCCGAGCGGCCGGAACGGCTCGATCTCGACCGGCTGCTGGCCGCCTGCCCCGGGGAGCGCGCACCGGCGGAGGTGTACGCGGCCTTCCACGCCCGGGGGCTGGAGTACGGGCCCGCCATGCGCGGCCTGGAGCGGATCCGGCTGGGCACACGGGAACTGGTCGCGCGCATCGGGAAGCCCGCCGCCGGCCGGGCCGGGGACACCGGTTGCGTACTTCCCCCGAGCGTGCTCGACGCGGCCCTCCAGGCCTCGCTCGTTCTCATGGCACAGACATCGGACCAGCAGGCCGACGGCCCGGCGCTGCCGTTCGCCTTCGAGGAACTCGCGGTGTACGGCCCCTGCGGGTCCGAGACCTGGGCATGGGTGCGGCGCCGTGCGGGACACAGCACCCTCGACATGTTCGACATCGACCTCTGCGACGCGCAGGGCGTCGTGAGCGTCGCCCTGCGCGGGCTGGTCCAGCGCACGGACCCGGCGCGGCCCGCGCACGGCACCCGCACCGGCGTCGTGACCGCCGCCGTCGACTGGGTGCGTACGCCCCTGGACGCGCACGGGGAGGGGGCGGCGCCCCTCCCGTCCGTGCGCGGGTATCTCGGTGGAGGAGCGGCCGGGCACAGCGCCGCCGTGGAGAACGCCACCGGCTTCACCGTCACCGGCCTCCCCGGGGTCGCGCCCGCCCACGTCGCCGATGGTGCCGGGGCCGTGCTGGATCTGGTCTTCGGACACGTCGCCGAACTGGTGAGGTCGAAGCCCGGGGGAGCGCACCGGTTCGTCACCCTGGTGGACGACCGGACACCGCGCCACCACCACGCGGCGCTCACCGGCCTGTTCCGGACCCTCGTGCTGGAGAACCCGCGCATCTCGGGCCGTCTCGTACGCGTCGCCGGGCTCGACACCGCGCCGCCGGAGCGGATCGCGGAGATCCTGCGGGCGGAGGCAGCGGACCGGGGGCCCGACTGCGAGATCCGCTACGGAGCGGACGGTACGCGCGAGGCGTCCCGGATCGTGGAACTCGACCTGGGCGAGGGGCCCGGGATCCCGCCGCTGAAGGAGGGCGGGGTCTACTGGATCACGGGCGGCCTCGGCGGCCTGGGGCTGCATGTCGCGCGGTACTTCGGCCGGTGTGCCGGGGTCACCGTCGTGCTGAGCGGGCGGTCGGCGCCCGGCCCCGCGAGCGAGGCGGCCCTGCGAACGCTGCGCGAGGAGGGGATCGACGCCCGCTACCTCCCCGTCGACGTGGGGTCGAAGGCGGCCGTGGACGGGGCGGTCGACGCCCTCATCCGGGACCACGGAACGGTCGACGGCATCGTCCACGCGGCCGGCGTCCTGCGTGACTCGTACCTCTTCACCAAGGACGTCTCCGATCTCCGGGCGGTGCTGGAGCCGAAGATCGACGGCGTCCTCAACCTCGACGCCGCCTCCCGCGGCCTCGCGCTGGACTTCTTCGTCGCCTTCTCCTCGGTGGCGGGGGTGTTCGGCAACCCGGGGCAGTCGGACTACGCGGCGGCCAACACCTTCCTGGACGCCTTCGCCCACCATCGCCGGGCCCTCGTCGGCCTCGGCGAGCGCACCGGGCGGACCTGCGCCGTCGGCTGGCCGCTCTGGGCCGACGGCGGGATGACCATGGACCCCGTGACGCGGGAGGCGATGCGCCGGGACCGCGGCTGGGAGCCTCTCCCGACGGAGGACGGCCTTCGGGTACTGGGCCGCGTACTGCGCGACGGGCCCGAACAGGTCGTGGTGGCGTACGGCGCGGCCGCGACGCTCACGGCCGTCGCCGCCCCGCCCCCGCGGGCGCCCGCTTCCGTACCCGTGGACACGGTCCCCGCCGTCGCCGGGGAAGATCTGACGGAACGGACGACCGAACTCCTGCGGCGCGTCGTGGGCGACGTGCTGCACCGCGACCCCGGGACGATCGACGAGACGGTCAACCTCGTCGAGTACGGCATCGACTCGCTGGCCATCCTGGAGACGACCTCGTCGCTCGAAGAACTCTTCGGCCCGCTGTCCAAGACGATCTTCTTCGAGCACACCAGCATCGAGGGCGTCGCAGGCCACTTCATCGCGGAGCACGGCGACACGCTGCGCGCGGTCCTCGGCGCCGGAGACCCGCCGCCGACGGCCGCCGAGGCGGCCGGTGCGCCGGCTCCCGCGGCTCCCTCACACCTCGCACCGGTCACCGCCACGCCCACGGCGGACGACCGGTACGACACCGCCCCCGCGGCGGACCGCGACGACTACCACGACATCGCGATCATCGGCATCTCGGGGACGTACCCGGGAGCGGACACGCTCGACGAGCTGTGGTCGGTGCTCGAAGAGGGCCGCCACGAGTTCCGGGAAGTGCCGCGCGAGCGCTGGGACTACGACGCGGTCTACAGCCGCGACCGCAGCGTCCTGGGCAAGAGCTCCATCCGCACCGGCACCTTCCTCCAGGACATCGACACCTTCGACCCCCGCTACTTCCGTATCTCCAAGCGTGATGCCGAGAGCATGTCGCCCGAAGTGCGGATGTTCCTCCGGACCGGCGTCGAGGCGCTCGAGGACGCGGGCTATTCGCGCGAGACGATCCACCGGATGTACGAGGGTGACGTCGGCGTGCTCGTCGGGTCCATGAGCAACCACTACGGCCTGTACGGATTCCAGAACAGCCTGACGCGCGGGTCGGAGGCCAGCGGCAGCTACACGGGGACGCTGCCCAACATGCTCTCGTACTTCTACGGACTCACCGGGCCCTCGATCTTCGTGGACACGATGTGCTCGGGATCCTCGACCTGTGTGCACCAGGCCGTGCAGATGCTCCGGGCGCGCGAGTGCAGGATGGTCGTCGCGGGCGGGGTGAACCTGCTCCTGCACCCGTACAACCTCATCAGCTCCTCGCAGGAGCACTTCACGACGGCGACCTCGGACGTGATCCGGAGCTTCGGCGTCGGCGCGGACGGGACCATCCTCGGTGAGGGCGTCGGCGCCGTCGTCCTCAAACCGCTCGTCGAGGCCGAGCGCGACGGTGACCATGTGTACGCGGTCATCAAGGGAACGGCACTGGCCAACGCGGGTGTGCGCAACGGGTTCACGGTCCCCAGCCCGCGGATGCAGGCCCGCGCGGTCGAGAAGGCCATCGACGACGCGGGGGTCGACCCCCGGACCATCAGCTATGTGGAAGCCCATGGGTCCGGGACCTCACTGGGCGACCCGATCGAGGTCAAGGCACTGACCACCGCCTACCAGAAGTACACCCGGGACAGTCAGTTCTGCGCGATCGGCTCGGTCAAGTCCAACATGGGACACCTGCTGCACGCCGCCGGAATGATCGGGATCGCGAAGGTGGTCCTGCAGTTCCAGAAGGGGAAGCTGGCCCCCTCGCTGCACAGCTCGGTGACGAACCCGGACATCGACTTCTCCCGCACCCCCTTCCGGGTCCAGCAGGAACTGGCCACCTGGGAGCCGGCGGTGACGACCGTCGACGGACGCCGGATCACCCACCCCCGGCGGGCGGGCATCACCTCGATCGGTGCGGGCGGGATGAACTCGCACATCATCCTGGAGGAATACCCGCGCACCGACGGCGATCCGCGCGGTACGGGGGACGGGCCCGAGGAACTCTTCGTCTTCTCCGCGATGAACGAGGCCGCGCTCGCCGCGTACCTCGGCCGCTTCCGCGCGTTCCTCGCCGCCGGAACGGAGACCGACACCGCGTCGATCGCCTTCACGCTCCGCGTCGGCAAGAACGAACTCCCGCACCGCTGGGCGTTCCTCGCCAGGACCACCGGCGAGGCCATCGCCGCCGTCGACCGCTATCTGGCGGGGGACCGGGACCCCGTGGCCGCTCTCGCGAGCGGTGAGGGGCGGACCGAGGACCTGCGGACCCTGGCGACCACATGGGTGGGCGGCAGGAGCGTCGACTGGAGCGGGGCCGTACGGGGCGCACGCGCACCCCGGCGGGTCTCCCTCCCCGCGTATCCCTTCGAGCGTGTGCGCTGCTGGGTCGCCCAGGAGGACGGCGCGCCGTCCGTGACCGCACCGCTCGCACTCCGCGAGAAGCTCCACCCCTTCCTCGGCCGGAACGAGTCCGACGTCAGCGGGCTGCGGTACGTACTGGACGTACACCTGGACGATCTCCTGGACTACGGCTGCACATCGGGGGAGCGCCACGACAGCCGGCGGACCGTGGTCCCCACCTACGCCGTCGATCTGGCGATCGCCGCCACGAAGGTCTCCGGATTCTCCGACGGATCGGTCGTGCGCGGGCTGCGCCTGCCGGGCCCGGTGCCCTGGACGACCGCGGCCCGGCTGACGACGTCCTTCGACCCTGCCGCCGACGGGAAGTCGGCCTCCGCTCTCGTGTTGGCGGAGGACGCGTCGGGGGCACGGGTGGCCGTCGCGGCGTTCGACGTCACCGCGGGTGATGAGGACCGCACGCCGCCGTCCGGCGGGTTCCGCGCGAAAGCCTTCACGGGGATTCCGGTGGCGGACCTCACGGCCGGCCCGGTGGAACCGCGCACCCGCGCCGAGTTCCTCGCGGAACTCGCCGAAGGCGGACTCGGATACACACCGGAGCTCAACGGCACCGAGAGCGCACACCGGCTGCCGGACGGACGACTGGTGCTCAAGGTCACCACCCCCGAGCTCCAGCGTGACCATGTGAAGCCGAACGTCACCCTCGCGCCGCACGTCCTCGCCGCCGTCGCGCAGGGCATCCAGTACGAGGCGAAGCGGGCGGGCTTCCCGAACTGGGCGCGGACCGCACCGCACCGGATCGACGAGATCCGGCTCCTCGCCGAGGGGAGCGCCGCCGGTGAACCGGTGGCCCACGTCGTCCTCGACGTGACCGCGGACAACGAGGGCCTGGGCGGTTCCGTCACCCTGCTGGACCGGAACGGCGAAGTGACCGCGGTTCTCCGCGACATGTGGTGCGGCGATGACGAAGGACCCCGAAAGGAAGAGGGAGTGAGCGCAGACGCTGTGGACGCGACCGAGGGAACGGACAGCCGGACGCCCCAGGAGGACAGCGACGGCATCATCTCCTTCGCGGTGGACGAGCTGCGTGACATGGCGAGCGGCATTCTCAAGTTCGAACTCGCCGAACTCGACCCCCGTACGGGCTTCGACGCCTTCGGCTTCGACTCGATCTCGCTCGTCTCCCTCTCGAAGCGGGTACGCGAGCGGCTCGGCATAGATCTGACCCCCGCGGTCTTCTTCGACCGGAACACGTTCGACTCACTGGGCAGGCATCTCGCCGCGGAATACGAGGGCCCGCTGCGCGTGGCGTACGAGCGGTCGCTCCCGCCGGCCCCCGCCGGGCACCGCGCCGCCCCCGGTCACTCGGACCCGGTCCACGACGAGAGGGCCGAGGCAGCCGCGACGGCCGAGGCCGCCGAGGCCGTGCCGGAGACCGCCCCGCTCCGCCCGGCGCCCGCGGACCCGCGCATGCCGATCGCCGTCATCGGAGCCGCGGGCCGCTTCCCCGGCGCACCCGGCCTGGCGGCGTACTGGGCGAACCTGGCCGCGGGGGCGGACAACGTCACGGCGTTCCCCCTCGACCGGTACGACGAGGCCTACGCGCGGATCGTGGAGGCGTCCGAGTTCCCGCGCCACGCGGGCGTCCTGGACGATGTGGACGCCTTCGACGCCGCCTTCTTCCGTATCCTGCCGCGCGAGGCCGAGCTGATGGACCCGCAGCACCGCCTGGCGCTCCAGACGGTCTGGAACGCGCTGGAGCACAGCGGGTACACCCCCTCCGGCCTGCCGGACAGCACAGGGCTGTTCTTCGGTGTCTCGGGGACCGACTACGCGACCCTGCTCGCGGCCCACGGCACCCCGCCGGACGCCTTCACCTCCACGGGCAACGCCCACTCCATGCTCGCCAACCGCATCTCGTACGTACTTGACATCCACGGTCCCAGCCAGCCGGTCGACACGGCCTGCTCCAGCTCGCTCGTCGCCGTCCACCGGGCCGTCGAGGCCATTCGCTCCGGGGCGTGCGACGCCGCGATCGCGGGCGGGGTGAACCTGCTCCTCAGCGTCGACACCTTCGTCAGCGCGGCGCGGGCCGGCATGCTGAGCCCGGACGGACGGTGCAAGACCTTCGCGAGCGACGCGAACGGATATGTGCGGGGCGAGGGCGTCGGCGCCGTCGTTCTGAAGCCGCTCGCGGACGCGGAGCGCGACGGGGACGCCGTCCTCGGCGTGATCGTCGGGAACGCCGAGAACCACGGCGGGCGGGCGAACTCCCTCACCGCGCCCAACGGTGCCGCGCAGACCGACCTCGTGGTCCGGGCGCTGGGCGGCATCGACCCCCGCACGATCGGCTACGTCGAGGCCCACGGCACCGGTACGGCCCTGGGCGATCCCGTCGAGGTGCGCGCGCTCCGGACTGCCTTCCGGCAGCTGGGCGGCGACGGCACCGCGACCTGCGGACTCGGTTCCGTGAAGACCAACATCGGGCATCTGGAAGCCGCCGCCGGGATCGCCGGGCTGCTCAAGGTGCTTCTCGCGATGGAACACAGCACGCTGCCGCCGACCCGTAACTGCGACGAGATCAATCCCTACATCCAGCTCGACGGCAGCCCGTTCCGCCTCGTGCGCGCCAGTGAACCCTGGGAACGCTCCCGCGGCCGTGACGGCGTTCCCGTGCCGCGCCGGGCGGGAGTCAGCAGCTTCGGCTTCGGCGGCGCGAACTGCCACGTCGTGATCGAGGACTACGCCGGACCGGGCGCGGACGCGCCTGCGGGGCAGGAAGCGGACGGCCCCGGGAACCGTGTGGCCGTACCCCTGTCGGCCCGTACGGAACAGCAGCTGCGCGAGCGGGCACGGGACCTGCTCGCCCACATCGAGGACAACGCTCCCCGGCCCGCCCCGCTCGCCTCGATCGCGTGGACGCTCCAGACCGGGCGCGAGGCCATGGCCGTACGGGTCGGCTGGGTCGTCGCGTCCCGTAGTGAACTCGCGGAGAATCTGCGGGAGTTCATCAACGGGACGACGGCGCCCGGTCCGCGGCGCGGCACTGATGCGCGGCAGGGCACCGGGCCCGTTCCGGACGGCCTCGACGATGTGATCGCACGCTGGAGCGAAGGCGCCGAGGTGGACTGGCGCCGGCTTCACGGGGCCACCGGTTCCGCCCCGCCGCGCCGCGCGCATCTGCCCACGTACCCGTTCGCACGCGACAGGTACTGGCTCCCGGACGGCGCCGCGGTGACCGGAAGCACGGCCGGGACCGGAAGCGCCGCGGTGACCGGCCATGCCGCCGTACCCGCCGGCGCGGCCGCGACGACGCTGCTCGTACCCCGCTGGACCCCGAAGCCCGTGACATCGGGCGGTGCCGGCGGGACGGCGTACACGCGTCATGCCGTGGTCCTCTGCGGAGCGGCGGCGGCAGCGCGGGACGCCGTCGGACGACGGCTGCCGGATGCGCGCTGCCACACCGTGACGACCACCAAGCAGCGTCCCGAGAGCCGCTTCACCGACCTCTCGCGGCAGGTCTTCGAGATCGTCCGCACGCTCGCCGGACAGGCGGGCGGTACCACGCTCGTTCAAGTGGTGACACCGGCGGACGGCGACGAAGCGGTCGGACTGGCGCTGGCGGGACTCCTGCGCACGACGACGCTCGAACACCCGCACATCACCGGGCAGGTTGTCGGTCTCGAAGGAGAGCACGACGCGGACGGCATCGCGGCCCTCGTCGTGGAGAACGCACGGCACGCGGACGACGGACTCGTCCTTCACCGGGGCTCCGGACGACGGGTGCGGACCTGGGCCCCGAAGACGGCCGGCGGTACGGGCACGCCGTGGCGCTCGGAGGGCGTGTACCTGATCACAGGAGGTGCCGGCGGCATCGGCGCCGTCGTCGCCCGCCGGATCGCCCGGGACTGCGCACGCCCGACGCTCGTCCTCGTCGGACGGTCGGCACCGGACACCCGAACCGGTCGACTGCTCGACGAGCTGCGGGAGGCCGGGGCGCTCGCCCGGTACGCCGTCGCGGATGTCTCCCGCTGGGAGGAGGTGCGTCATCTCGTCTCGCGCGTGGGTGAGGAGAGCGGCGCGATCCACGGAATCATCCACGCGGCGGGCGTGATCCACGACGCGTATCTGACGGACAAGTCCGCGGAGGAATGGGAGAGCGTCCTCGCACCGAAGACCGACGGCCTGGTGCACCTGGACCGGGCCACGGCGCATCTGCCGCTCGAAGCCTTCCTGCTCTTCTCGTCGGGCGCCGCCATCACCGGAAACCCCGGGCAGTCCGACTACGCGACAGCCAACGCCCATCTCGGCGCGTACGCCGCCCGCCGCAACGCACGCGTCGCGGCGGGCGAGCGGCCGGGCCGTACGGTCTCGATCGCATGGCCGCTCTGGAAGGACGGGGGAATGACGGTCGACGACGCGACCCGCGCCTACCTCCGGCGCCACCGCGGCCTCGTGCCCATGGAGTCGGACGAGGGAATCGACGCCCTGCTGGGCGCCTGGCGGCTCGGCGAGTCGGGCGAGGACCAGATCTGGGTGCACCACGGCGACGCGGCGAAGGCCGTCCCCGGACGGGCGGTCACCTCCGCCTCCGCTCCCGCTGCCCCCGTCGCCGCTGTCTCCGCTGTCTCCGCCTCCGCGTCCGTGCCGGGGACGGCCGGCGGGCAGCCCGACCGGGAGACGCTCCGCTCGGTCGTGGAACTCTTCGCCCGCGTCACGAAGCTTCCGCTTCTCGACATCGACGCCGACCGGCCGCTCGACGACATGGCCCTCGACTCGGTCATGATCGTCCAGCTGAACAGGGAGCTGTCCACCGTGTACGGAGAGGTCCCGACGACGCTCTTCTACGAATCCCCCACCCTGCGCGCCGTCGCCGGGCACTTCGCCGGGAGGCACGCCCCCCCGGCTCCCGGCACACGGACCGGCGCACCCTTCGCCGCACCGTCCGGCGTGCCGTCGGGCACCGCGGGGACAACGGCGGCACGGCCCGGTTCCGAGGCATCCGGCGTCCCCGGCACGCCCGGCCCCGACGAAGCCATCGCGATCATCGGAATGAGCGGGCGCTACCCGCAGGCCGCGAACACCGACGAGTTCTGGGAGAACCTCAAGGCGGGACGGGACTCCATCACGGAGATCCCGCCCGGCCGCTGGCCGCTGGACGGCTTCTACGAACCGGACCGCGCCACCGCCATCGCCACGGGGCGCAGTTACAGCAAATGGGGCGGATTCCTGGACGACTTCGACGCGTTCGATCCGCAGTTCTTCCGGATCGCGCCGCGCGACGCCTACACCATGGATCCGCAGGAGCGCCTCTTCCTCCAGGCCTCCTGGGAGGTGATCGAGGACGCGGGCTACACCCGCGAGGAACTGGCGCGCCGCCACCGGAGCCGGGTCGGGGTCTTCGCCGGTGTGACCAAGTCCGGCCACGCACGGCACGGCGAGGCCCGGCTGCCCTCGGGCGAGACGGTCGTGCCCGCGCTGTCCTTCGCCTCGCTCAGCGCTCGGACCTCGTACGTCCTCGACCTCCATGGGCCCAGCCTGACGATCGACACGATGTGCTCGTCCTCGCTCACCGCGATCCACGAGGCCTGCGAGCACCTTCGCCGGGGCTCCTGCGAGATGGCCATCGCCGGCGGGGTGAACCTGTATCTGCACCCCTCCGACTACGTCGAGCTGTGCCGCTCCACCATGCTGTCCTCGCAGGCCCGGGTACGGAGCTTCGGCAGCGGCGGTGACGGGTTCGTGCCCGGCGAGGGCGTGGGCGCCGTGCTGCTGAAGCCGCTCGGGCGGGCTCTCGCGGACGGCGACCGGGTGCTCGCGGTGGTCCGCGGGACCGGTATCAACCACGGCGGGCGGTCCCACGGATATACGGTGCCGAGCCCGACCGCCCAGGCGGAACTGATCGGTGAGGTGCTGACCCGGGCCGGGATTCCGGCGCGCGAGGTGAGCTGTGTCGAGGCGCACGGCACGGGTACGGAGCTGGGCGATCCGATCGAGGTGAAGGGTCTTTCGCTCGCCTTCGAAGAGTCCACGGACGAGCGGCAGTTCTGCGCGATCGGCTCCGTGAAGTCGGGGATCGGCCATCTGGAGGCCGCCGCGGGCATCGCGGGTGTCACCAAGGCCGTGCTCCAGCTCCGGCACCGCACGCTCGTGCCGAGCCTGCACGCCGAGGAGCTGAACCCCGGAATCAGGTTCGACGGGACACCGTTCTTCGTCCAGCGGACCCTCACGCCGTGGGAGTCCGAACGGCCGAGGATCGCCGCGGTCTCCTCCTTCGGAGCCGGCGGGTCGAACGCACACGTGATCCTTGAGGAGTACGTGGCGGCCGACGACGGCGACCGGGCGGCCCCCGACGGGGGCGAGCACATCGTCGTCCTCTCCGCGCGGACACCGGAGCGGCTGCGGCACTCCGCCGCGCGTCTGCTGGCGTTCCTCGAACGGAAGGACGCGGAGGGCGGCGCGGTCGCCCTGGCGGACCTCGCCTTCACGCTGCAGACCGGACGCGAGGCGATGAAGGAGCGTCTGGCGGTGACCGTGGCCTCCCTGCCCGAACTCCGGCGCGTACTGCGCGGATACACGGAGAACGGGGACGGGGCGGGCACGCCGGGAGTCCACCGGGGCAGCGCCGGACAGCTGCCGGGACCCGTCGCCGAGATCTCCGCCGACGACGATCTGCGGGAACTGCTGATCGAACGGTGGGCACGGGCGGGCAAGCACGACAAGCTGGCCGCGCTCTGGGCCGGCGGTGTGGAGCTGGACTGGCGGACGCTGCACGCGACGGCGCCGCCCCGCCGGATCTCCCTGCCGACGTACCCGTTCGCCACGGAACGCTTCTGGATCGGGGACCTGGAGCCCGTCCGCCGGGTGACCGGGGGCGGTGCTCCCGCCCCCGCCGAGCCGACGCCGGCCACGCCCGCGATCACGCGGCCCGTCACGCCCGAGCCCACCGCGCACGTCGCACCCGAGCCCACGGACGAGGTGGACTCCGGCCTCACCCGGGACGAACGGGTGGCGCGCGTCGTGGCGGAGAAGATCGCGGAAGTCCTGGTCATGTCCCCGGACGAACTCGACGGCGGGCTCGCGTTCGCCGACTACGGCCTCGACTCCATCCTCGCCGTCCGGCTCGTCCATCTGCTCAACGAGACGCTCCGCATCGACCTCTCGACCGGCGTCGTCTTCGACCACAGCTCCGCCGACCGTCTCGTCGCCCATCTGCTCGCCGAGTACGGCGACATCGACGCCCCCGCCCCGGCGCGGGCCGGGGCCGCCGACGACCACCCGCGGATCACTCCCGCCGCTCCTCGGTCCGCCGCTCCCGAGGACCGGCCCGCCGGCCGCTCCACCGGCCGGGCGCCGATCGCCATCGTCGGGATGAGCGGACGGTACGCCGGTTCCGACACACTCGACGACCTCTGGACCCACCTCGTGAACGGTGACGACCTCGTCACCGAAGCCACCCGCTGGGATCTCACGGACACCGGGGCCGATGGACCGGCGCGCTGCACACGCGGCGGATTCCTCGACGGGATCGACCGGTTCGACCCGCTGTTCTTCGGCATCTCGGGCGTCGAGGCCGCAGTGATGGACCCCCAGCAGCGCCTGCTCCTCGAAGAGTCGTACAAGGCGCTGGAGGACGCCGGGTACGCCGGCCGTCAGCTGAGCGAAACCCGCTGCGGTGTGTACGTGGGCTGCTCCAACGGCGACTACCAGGACATCGTCGGACAGGACGCGCCGGCCCAGGCGTTCTGGGGGAACATGGCCTCCCTCATCCCGGCCCGCGTCTCCTACTTCCTGAATCTGAAGGGTCCCGCCCTGGCGGTCGACACCTCGTGCTCCAGCTCGCTCGTCGCGATCGACCTGGCGTGCCGGGGGCTCTGGTCCGGCGAGACGGAAATGGCACTGGCGGGCGGTGTGTTCGTCCAGTCGACGCCACGCCTCTACGAGCGGGCCGGACGCGCCGGAATGCTCTCGGCCACGGGACGCTGCCACACCTTCGACCACCGTGCCGACGGCTTCGTGCCGGGCGAGGGCGTCGGGGTGCTCGTCCTCAAGCGGCTGGACGACGCCCTCGCCGACGGCGACCACATCCACGGCGTGATCCGCGCCATGGGCAGCAACCACGACGGTGCCACCAACGGCATCACCGCGCCCAGCTCCCTCTCGCAGGAGCACCTGCTCCGCCACACCTACGAGGCCTTCGGCATCGACGTCGAATCCATCCAGCTCCTGGAGGCGCACGGCACCGGGACCCCGCTCGGCGACCCCATCGAATTCACGGCGCTCACCCGTGCGTTCCGGGCAGGCACCGGGAGGACCGGCTACTGCGCGCTGGGATCGGTCAAGACGAACCTCGGGCACACCCAGTTCGCCGCCGGTGTCGCGGGGGTGTTCAAGATCCTCCTCGCGATGCGGCACGAACAGATCCCCGCCTCGCTCCACTTCGAGAAGCCGAACCCCGCCATCAGCATCGAGGACAGCCCCTTCTACCCCAGCACACGCAACCACCGCTGGGAGGCCCCGCCCGGCGGCGGACCCCGCCGGGGAGCCGTCAGCTCCTTCGGCGCGAGCGGCACCAACGCCCATCTCGTCATCGAGGAGGCGCCGCCCGCCTCCCGGGTACGGGCCCGTGCGCACCGCTCCGCGTACCTCGTCGTTCTCTCGGCGCACTCGCGTGAGCAGCTGGCCCGGCAGCTGACCGCTCTGGCGGCACACAGCCGGCGCGCGGACGCCCCGGACCTGGGCGACCTCGCCTACACACTCGCCGTGGGAAGGGACCGGTTCGCCCACCGGTTCGCCTGCGTGGTCGCGGACCGCGCCGAGCTGCTGCGGATCCTCGACGAAGGGCTCGACGGAACACGGGCGTTCACCGGCCACGCGCTGCCGGCACGCCGGGGAGGAGCGGGCGCGGCGAAGGACGACGGCGCAGCCGTGCTGCGACGCTGCGCGGACCCGGCGGACACCGGAGCGGACAGCGACGCGTACCGCGCCGACCTCACCGCCCTCGCCCGCCACATCACCCGGGGAGCCGACCTCGACCTCGCTACGGTGTTCGCGGCGGAAGCCCATCTGCGGGTCCCCCTGCCGACGTACCCCTTCGCCGGGGAGAGCCACTGGGCCGGGCCGCCGCCCTCCTCCCCCGCACCGTCGGCCCGCCCCGCGGCGGTGCGCACGCCGGTGACGGAACACCCCCTGATCCACCGGTCCGAGGCCGTGCCCGGCGACTCCGGCGCACTGCGGGCCTCGACGGTGTTCCGGGGCGACGAGCCCGTCCTCCGCGACCACACGGTGCGCGGGCAGCACGTCCTCCCCGGCGTCGCCCAGCTCGAAATGGCACGGGAGACCGCGGTCCGGGCCTGGGGCGCCGACAGGACGAAGCCCCTGCTGATGCGCGACATCACCTGGGTGCGGCCGGCCGCCCTCGACGGAGCGCTCCTGAGCGTCGAGGTCCTGGTGAAGCCGGCGAAGGGCGGCGAACTCACCTTCGAGATCGCCGCGAAGAGCGACCCGGCCGGCGAAGCCGTCGTGGTCTCCACCGGGCGCGTCTCACCCTCCGGCACGGTGCGCCCCGACCGCGTCGACCTCGCCCCGCTGCGCGCGGCCTGCGCGAAGACCGTACCGGCGGAACGCATCCATCAGGCGCTCGCCGCGATGGGTATCGTCCACGGTCCCTCGCTGCGCGCCGTCCGCGAGGCACATGTCGGTGACGGCACCGTCCTGGCCCGGCTCGACCTGCCCGGCGGGGCCGCCCCGGCCGACGCCGCGTACGTCCTGCCCCCGGCCCTGCTGGACTCGGCCATCCAGGCCTCGACCGCCCTGCACCTCACCGAGGGCGCAGACTCGCCGGAGACCGTGGTGCCGTTCGCGCTCGACCGGTTCGAACTCCTCGCCCCGTGCCCGGCCCGGGTGTGGGCGGTCGTCCGTGTCGCGGACGCCACGCGGACGCCGACCGCACTGAGCCGCCTCGACGTGGACCTCGTCGACGACGACGGCGAGATCTGTGTCCGGATGACCGGATACACCTCGCGCCGGGTGAAGGAACCGGCACCCTCGCTGTTCGCACCGGTCTGGGAACCCCTGCCCGGCCACGCCTCGGACGACGCCGCACCCTCGCGGACGGACGAGGTCCTCGTCGTGGGAGGAAGCGCCGGACAGCGGTCCGCGCTCGCCCGTCAGTACCCCCGTGCCACGGTATGGGACCTGGCACCGGGCGCGTCGACGGACGAGATCGCCTCCCGGCTCCGGGCGTCGGCGGCGATCGGCCATCTCCTCTGGATCGCGCCCGACGCGGGCCGGGAGGACGGGACGGCTCTCCTGCCGACCGACACGGCCGGCTTCACCGCCGCCCAGGAGGACGGTGTCATCGCCGCCTTCCGCATGATCAAGGCCCTCGTCCGCACGGGACACGACGCCCGCCCGCTCACCGTGACCCTGATCACGCGACGCGCCATGGCCACGTACGACAGCGAGCCGGCCGCACCCGCCCACGCCGGACTGCACGGGCTGTTCGGGTCGCTCGGGCAGGAGTACGCGAACTGGTCGGTCCGCCGGATCGACCTCGACACCACCGACCTGCCCGAGGACCTCGCGGCGCTCCCCGGCCACCTCGGGAACGACGTCCTGGTGCGCCGCGCGGGTCAGTGGCTGGTACGCCGCTGGGCGCCGAACGACCCCGGGAAGGCGGAGCGGGCCGCGTACCGGGAAGGCGGCGTCTATGTCGTGATCGGAGGCGCGGGCGGACTCGGCACCGTATGGACCGAGCATGTCGTCCAGCGCTACGGCGCCCATGTGATCTGGATCGGCCGCCGCCCGCTGGACGCCTCGATCGAGGCGAAGCTGAACACCGGCCGCGGCAGTGTGCGCTACATCTGCGCCGACGCCGCGGACCCCGTTGCGCTGCGCGCCGCCCACGAGGAGATCAGGAGGCATCACCCGCGGATCGACGGCGTCATCCAGGCGGCGCTCGTCCTGCGGGACCAGAGCCTGGCGAGGATGGACGAAGCGACACTGCGCGCGAGCCTCGGCGCGAAGATCGACGTCAGCGTGGCGATGGCCGAGGTATTCGCGGAGGAGACACTGGACTTCGTCCTCTTCTTCTCGTCCGTCCAGTCGTTCACGACGGCCGCGGGCCAGGCCAACTACGCGGCCGGATGCACCTTCAGCGACGCCTACGCCCACTTCCTCGACCAGCACTGGACATGCCCGGTGAAGGTGATGAACTGGGGATGGTGGGGGAGCATCGGCAGCGCCTCGTCCGAACTCCACCGGGAGCACATGGCACGCTGGGGCCTCGTCTCGATCGAACCGCCGGAGGCGATGGCGGCACTCGACACGCTGCTCGGCGGCCCGCAGCGCCAGGTGAGCTTTGTCAAGCTGAGGAATCCCGACGCCATCGAGGGGATCGACCCGGCGACGCGGCTCACGGTCCACGCGCGGGCACGGTCCCATGTCGCCCCCGCCGCCGTCGTGGCGGGCACCACCGAACCGGCCGCGTGGGAGGCCATGCGCGCCATCGCCACCTGGCGCAGGACCGAGCGCGATCCGCTTCTCGGCCGCATGATCCGCGGCAACCTCGAAGCGCTCGGCGGCCTCGGCGGATCCGGTACACCCTCGTCCGCCGCCGATGTCGCCCGGCTCCGCCGGCGCGCCGGAATCCTGGAGCGGTACGGCCCGTGGCTCGACCACGCCCTCCGTGCCGTACCGGAGTCCGCCCCGCCGCTCGGCGTCCTCGACGAGGAGTGGGACCGGTGCCGCGCGCAGTGGTCCCAGGACCCCGACAAGAGCGCCGAACTCGCCCTGCTCGACGCCACCCTGCGGGCCCTGCCCGACATCCTCACCGGCCGGACCAGGCCGACCGACATCATGTTCCCGCGCGGCTCCGTCGCGCTCGTCGAAGGCACGTACCGCAACAACCGTGTGGCCGACATGTACAACCGCGCCATGTCGGACGCGGCGGCCGCCATCGTCGCCGAACGGCTGCGCCTGGACCCGTCCGCACGCCTTCGCATCCTGGAGATCGGCGCCGGCACGGGCGGCACGAGCGTGGGGATGTTCGCGGCACTGCGCCCCTTCCAGGACCACATCGAGACCTACACGTACTCCGATCTCTCCAAGGCGTTCCTGAATCACGCCCGGACCGAGTACGGACCGGAGGTCCCCTACCTCACCTACGCCCGCTTCGACGCCGAGAAGCCGCCGACGGGCCAGGGCGTGGACGTCGGCGACTACGACCTGGTCATCGCCGCCAACGTGCTGCACGCGACGCGCGACACCCGGAACACCATCCGCAACGCCAAGGCGACCATGCGCGACGGTGGGTGGCTCCTGATGAACGAACTCGCGACGTTCGATCTCTCCAGCCACCTCACGTTCGGGCTGCTGGAGGGCTGGTGGCTCTTCGAGGACCACGCGCTGCGCGTGCCGGGTTCGCCCGCGCTGTCACCCGCGAACTGGCGGGAGGTGCTGGCGGGCGAGGGATTCCCGTCGGTCGTCTCCGTGCTGCCCCGGGCACTTGAGCTCGGGCAGCAGATCATCGCCGCCGAGAGCGACGGGATCGCGCGCCGGACCGTGGCCCCGACGGCACAGCGGAAACCCGCGACCGGGCGCACATCGGCGAAGACCGTGCCGGAGACCCCCGCACCACCGAAACCCGCTCCCGCCCGGGCGGCCCCCGCAGCACCGGAAACCCCGGTCGCCCCGGTACTCCCGGCGACTCCGGTACGGATCCCGGCCCAGTCGGTGGACGGGGCCGGGGCCGCGGCGGTCACCGTCCCCGGCGCCGGTACGCGCAGCCGGTCCGGCACCATGGCCGGATACCTCCGCGACCAGGCGGCACAGACCCTGGGCGTTCCGGCGGAGAAGATCGATCTCTCGGCGCCGCTCAGCGACTACGGGATGGACTCCATCCTGGTCCTCCAGCTCACGAACGCGCTGCGCGAGGATCTCGGCGAGGTGTCGTCCACCCTGCTCTTCGAAGCCGAATCCATCGAGGAGCTCGCCGATCACTTCCTGACGGCCGGCGGCGGCGATGTGGAAGCCCTCATCGCACGGCTGGACTCCGCGGCGGAGACGCCCGCCTCCGGTGCCGTTCCCGGTGACGCCTCCCCGCCGTCGCCGGAGCCCCCGGACCGGACAGCGCCTCCCGCCCCGTCCACGTCGCACCCCATCGCCGCGCTCTTCCGCACCGCGCTGGAGACCGGCACCCCGCAACAGGCCGCCGACCTGCTGTCGATCGCCGCCCGGCTCCGGCCGACCTTCGCGGCCGGGGCGGGACCCGAGCCGGAGACCCTGCGGCTCTCGGAGGGCGAGCAGGGGCCGGCGCTGGTCTGCCTGCCCTCCCTCATCGCCCCCACCGGCCCGTTCCAGTACGTGAAGTTCGCCGCGGCACTCCGCGACCGCCGTCAGGTATGGACGGCCGCCGTCCCCGGATACGAGGCCGGGGAGCCGCTGCCCGTGAACCTGGACGCCGCCGCGGACCGGCTCGCGGACAAGCTGCTGCGGCGGTTCGAGGGCCGGCCGTTCGCCATCGGCGCCTATTCCTCCGGGGGGTGGCTGGCTCACGAGCTCGTACGACGGCTGGAGTCGGCCGGCGCTCCGCCCGCCGCCCTGGTGCTGCTCGATACGCCCCGGTCGGCCGGGGAGGCCATGGCCCGGGGCATGACGGTGATCACGCGGCGGCTGCTGGACCGGTTCCCGCGGCTTCCGGTCGTCGACGAACAGCTCACGGCGATGGCGTGGTACGCGCGGTTGCTCGACGGCTGGCGCCCGCTGCCGGTGACCACCCCGACCCTGCTGGTGCGGGCCGCGGAGGACCGGGCCCTGCCCGAACTGCTCGGCGACGACACCCGTGTCGGCTGGCCGCTGGAACACCTGGGGACCGAGGTCGCGGGGGACCACTTCTCCATGCTGGAGGAACACGCCGATGCGACCGCCCTCGCGGTACATCGGTGGCTGTCCGAACACAGCGACGTCCGGGAGAGGTTCTGATGGAGCCGTGTGCCACCGGCACAGCACGGACGGAGCCCGGCCGCCGGCCGGTGCTCCGCTCCGGGGCCGTCCGACAGGAACGCCGACCGGCCGGGCCCCGGGAGAACCTCTCCGGATGTGCGCGATGAACGATCGCCTGGGCTTCAGCCTCACACAACTGCGGTACTTCGTCGTATCCGCCGAGCTCGGCAACATCTCGGAGGCGGCCGAGAAGCTGTGCGCCTCGCAGTCGACGGTTTCGTCGGCCGTGATGCGGCTGGAACGTCAGCTCGGTGTGCAGCTGCTCCTTCGCCATCACGCCCGAGGGGTGAGTCTCACCCCGAGCGGACGCCACCTCCTGAGGGAGGCGCGCGCACTGCTGGGCCAGGCCAGGAACCTCAAGGCTCAGGGCGATGCCCTGGCGGGCGGCACCGCGGGCCGGCTCGATGTCGGATTCCTCCTCGCCCTCTCCCCGTTTCTGCTGCCCGTGGCCCACCGGGTGGCCGGGGAGCGGTACGGGGCGCTGCGGCTGAACGTCCACGAGGCGTCCGCCGACGGGGTTCTGAAAGCCCTTCAGGACGGCCGGTGCGAGCTGGCGGTGACGTACGGCTTCCTGTCGGGCGAGTGCCGGTTTCACCCCCTGGCCGATCTGCCCGTCCATGCCCTGGTGGCCGATGACGACCCGAGGGGCCTGTCCGGCCCCCTCGGCCTGGACGAGCTGGCCGTCCGGCCACTGGTCACCGTGAACGATCCGGCGGTCCTCCGCCATACCGAGGCGCTGTTCGCCGACGCCGGTGTCCGTATGCCCCGGGTGATGACGGCGACGAGCGCGGAGACCGTGCGCGGGCTGGTGGCGGCCGGTGCCGGGTTCACGCTGATGTGCCAGCGGGTGCCGAACACGACGACCTTGGACGGAGGGAGGGTCCGGGAGGTCGAGCTGCTCGGGGATCTTCCCTCCGTGTCGCTGGGGGTGGCCGTGATGCCGGATCTCACCATGAGCAGCCGGGGCGGAGCCTTCCTGGATGTGCTGAGATCGGCGGTTTCGATCAGCTGCGAGGCGAACTCCCATGTGTGAACCGGAGTTCCACCGCCCGGTGCGCGTGATCCCGTACCACCGAGGAGTGTGCCGTGCGTCCCGCTGACGGTATGTCCGCCACCGCCGACCAGGTCGTCGTCCTCTCGGCGCGGACTCCCGCGCAGCTGGCCGCGTCCGTCGGCAGGCTGTCCGGGTTCCTCGACCGCAACCCGGACACCGGCCTCGCCGATCTGGCGTTCACGCTCCAGGTGGGACAGGAGGCGATGGGCGAGCGGTACGCGGTCGTGGTGTCCTCGACCGAGGAGCTGAGGGCCGCCCTGCGGGCCGGCCGGGGACACCCGGGCACCGTGGAGGCGGCCCGGGGGCTGGCCGCGGAGATCCGCGACGACAGCGATCTGCGGGACCTGCTGATACGGCGCTGGGCCGCCACCGGAGAGCTGTCCCGGCTCGCGTCGCTGTGGGTGTCGGGCATCGAGGTGGACTGGTCGGGACTGCACCGGGAGGCACCGGGCCGGGTGCCGCACCTGGACTCGGTGCTGTCCGGCCCCCCGGGCACGGCGGGCGAACGCTGGAACCTGTCGAGCGGTCAGCTGGCGATGTACCGGGACCACCGGCGCTGGCCGGAGCCGATCACCTACAACCTCCCGCTCCTCTTCGAGATCCACGGGGACCTGGACACCGCGGCCCTGGAACGGGCGATCCGGGCACAGACAAGGATCCACCCGGTGCTGAGCGCGGTCTTCGGGGAGCGGGACGGTGTGCCGTACATGGACATCGACCCGGACCGGGTCCCGTCGTTCGACCGGGTCGGCCCGGGGGCCACCACGCGCGCCGGACAGATCGCCGAACTGCGGGCATTGGTCGACGTCCCCTTCGACCTGGCGACGGGCCCCCTGGTCAGGGCCCATCTGGTCTCCCTCGCCGGAGGGCGACGGCTGCTGTTGATCACCGTGCACCACATCCTGCTGGACGGCACGTCCACGGCGCTCCTGATCCGCACACTCAAGGAGGCCTACCGGGGCCAGGAGAGTGCGGGCCGGGCCACGTACGGCGACTTCGTCGCATGGGAGGAGGCGATGCTCGCCGGCCCGGGGGCGCGTCGCCACCGGGACCACTGGGTCCGTGAGCTGGCAGGGCCGCGTACGGCGCTCGCGCTGCCCTACGACCGTCCGTACGACCCGGAACGGATGCCCCGCGTGGATGTGGTGACGATGAGGCTGCCGCCCGCGCTGGTGACCGCGCTGGCCGGCAGGGCCGGGGAACACCGGGTCAGCGTCGCCATCGTGCTGTTCTCGACGTATGTGCGGTTTCTGCACCGGCTGACCGGACAGGACGACCTGGTCACGGGCCTGACCGCGGTCGCCCGCTACGAGGAGCGGTTCCAGGACGTGGTCGGCCAGTTCGTGAACTGCCTGCCCATCCGCTCCACCGGTACCGGCGGCTTTCCCGAGCTGCTCAGATCCATGCAGCGCAAGGTGATCGCCGGCATCGACCACGGAGCCCTCCCCCTGCCGGAGATCGCCCGTGCGCTGGGAGCGGAGGGAAAGCCGCTGGTGCTGGCGAACTTCCTTTTCCAGAATTTCGACGGCGCCGACCTGCTGACCAATAATTCTTCGGCCGGGCCGGGGGAATTGGACCTGCGACAGTTCGACGACCTGCCGTACGCCGGAGAGTTCGTTCTCTCGGTGGAGTTCTACCGGGAGGGCGACGGGTACAAAGTGTTCCTCAAGTACGACGCACAGGTATTTGACGAAACCACGGTGCGGCGTATGAGGGACGAATGGTATTCGGTCATGCAGAAGGAAGCGGGCGTGGAATAGGGGGCAGTCCACAGCCCGCAGCCCGTGTCGCCGGGGCTCGCGGGCGCGGGGGCAGGGGCAGAAGTAGGGACAGGGACCTGGCCGTGGTGCCGGCCGCCGCGTCCGGGATCCGTCGCGGCGGCCGGCGGAGACGGCGGTCAGGCCAGGGTCTTCAGGACGGCCGGGTCGTAGGGGACGGTCTGGGCCAGTTCGCCGCGCAGTGCCTTCGCCGCCCAATCGGGGTTGGCCAGCAGTGTCCTGCCCACGGCGACGAGGTCGAACTCGTCGCGCCCCAGCCGGGCCACCAGCTCCTCGATGCCGGTCAGTCCGGCCGGCCGGGTGAAGCCCTCGGTGAAGAGGCCCTCGCCGTACTGGCGGTCGAGGCCGACCGAACCCACCGTCACCGTGGCCCTGCCGCTCAGTCTGCGCACCCAGCCGGCCAGGTTGAGGTCACTGCCCTCGAACTCGGGCTGCCAGTAGCGGCGGGTCGAGGCGTGGAACGCGTCCACGCCGGCGTCGACCAACGGGGCCAGCAGCCGCTCCAGTTCGGCCGGGCTCTCCGCGGTGCGGGCGTCGTACCTGTTGACCTTCCACTGGGAGAGCCGGAAGAAGACCGGGAAGCCCGGGGCGACGGCCGCGCGGACGGCCTGCACGATCTCGGCGCCGAAGCGGGCACGGGAGGCCGGATCACCGCCGTACCGGTCGGTCCGGCGGTTGGTGCCGCTCCACAGGAAATCGTCGATCAGATAGCCGTGCGCGCCGTGCAGTTCGATGCCGTCGAACCCGAGCCGCTCGGCGGCCGCGGCGGCCTCCGCGAAGGTTGCCACCGTGTCGTCGATGTCCTGCTGGGTCATCGCCCTTCCGGCCGGTGAGCCGTCCAGCCCGAGCCCGGAAGGGCCCTCGGCGGGCGGCTCGGTCCCCGGACGCACGACCCCGGTGTGCCACAGCTGCGGAATGATCCTGCCCCCGGCCCGGTGCACCTGTCGCACCACGTCCGCCCAGCCCGCGAGGGCCCGCTCGCCGTAGAAGTGGGGCACGTCCTCGTACGCGCCGGCGGCGGCGCGGTCGACGTAGGTTCCCTCGGTGATGATCAGCCCGACCTGGTGGGCCGCCCGGAGGGCGTAGTACTCCGCGACGTCCGGGCCCGGCACACCTCCGGGGGACTTCATTCTGGTCATCGGGGCCATCACGATCCGGTTCGGGACCACGAGATCGCCCACGGTGAACGGCTCGTCCAGGCTGGCCATTGTTCCTCCCGAGTTTTCGCCACTGTTGACACAGATGTTCCGTGCGCGCCTGTTCCGCCACCCTGAAGCGTTTGCGGAACGGCCGGTGGTGCGGCCGCCATATGGTACCCGGGGGTGATCGAAGGATCGCGAGCCCAAGGAGACCTGACACATCGAAGGGTGGCTGTGGGGGGATGCCATTCCAGGCGGTGCGGAAATATTCACGGCCGCACACCGTTGAGCAACAATTATCGATTGTGCTGATCAAGATGTCCAGTCGACCGGGCAGGACTGTTCCGCGCCGCAGCTGTTCCTGGCTTGTATCGCATGAGGCGATTCAGGGCATCGATATAATCAGTTTGACCGTGTCAAAGAGATCGTTGATAGTGGTTCTGGTGATTCCGCGCCACCATGATCGAACGGGATGAATTCCCCATTCTGGACTGCAGATCGGGCGATCTTTTTCTCTCGCCGATCCGTGCCGCGCGGACAGGGCTGTTGAGCCAAGAAGGGGCGGAACCCAGGGTGAGCCAGAGTCGCCTTTCTGCAGAGATACCCCAAGAGCTGGAAGGCAAGCGGGCGGTCGTCACCGGAGGCAGCCGCGGCATCGGCGCGGCGATCGTGCGGAACCTGCTCGACGCCGGCGCCACCGTGGTCACCTCGGCCCGTAGTGCGACCGAACACACCCCGTCCGCGGCCAAGTTCGTGAAGGCCGACCTCAGTACGCCCGACGGTGTGCGCGGGTTCGCCGATGCCGCTCTGGAGAGCCTCGGCGGAGTCGATATCGTCATCAACAACGCGGGTGGATGCCGGACCTTCCAGAGCGCGCTGGACATCGAGCAGGACTGGCAGTACACGATGGACATCAACTTCCTGGCCGCCGTCCGGATCAACTCCGCGCTCGTGCCCGCCATGCGCGAGAGCGGGGGCGGGGTCATTCTGCATGTTTCGTCCATCGCCACCATTTCGTCCTACCCGATGATCCTGCACTACGCGGCCGCCAAGTCCGCGCTGGAGACGTACAGCAAGGGGCTCTCCACCGAACTGGCGCCGCAAGGAATCCGCGTGGTCGCCGTCTCCCTGGGGAACGTGGCGACACCGGGAGCCGACGAAGCGCGCGACAGGATCATCGACTATCTCGGCGGCGACAGCGGTGCGAGCGGCGGCAACGGCGAAAGCGGCGAATCCTCGTCGTGGGCCGACGAGATTCCCCTCGGCCGGATCGGCCGGGCGCAGGACGTCGCCGACGCCGTGAGTTTTCTCGTCTCCCGGCGCGCGGCCTGGATCACCGGCAGCAATCTCGTCATCGACGGCGGGCGCGTCGCCGCCCTGTGATCCGCGGCGGCGAACCGCTGCCGATATCCGCGGGCCGCGGCTCCGGCCCTTCCTCATCCATCGCCCGGCGGACCGGGTTTCCCCCGGACCTCCGTACAACGGCGGACCCGCCGGGCCCTCCCGCGCCATGCATTCAGTAACCCCATATCCGTAGGTAACGGCTTGCCAGGACTGGAAGGACTGACACGATGACCACGACAGGGGAAGAGGTGCGGGCCTATCCCTTCGGCCCGGCCGACCGGCTCAACGTGGACGCGAAGCTGGCCGAGATCTGCGGCGAACAGCCGGTGCTGCGGGTGAACCTGCCCTACGGCGGCGAGGCCTGGCTGGTCACGCGGCACGCGGATGCCAAGGTCGTGCTGGCCGATCCCCGGTTCAGCCGTGCCGCTGCCGTCGGCGAGGACATCCCGCGCACGGTCGCCGCCGGTCTGCCCAGTACCTCCATGATGAGCATGGACCCGCCGGAGCACAGCCGGCTGCGGCGCCGGGTGGCCAACGCGTTCACCGTGCGCCGCGTCGAGGCGCTGCGCCCGCGTGCCCAGCAGATCATGGACGGCCTGCTCGACAACATGATCGCCGCCGGACCGTCCGCCGACCTGACCAAGATGCTGACCTGGCCCCTGCCGATCACGATGATCTGCGAACTGCTCGGCGTGCCCGTCGCCGACCGCGACCGGTTCAACATCTGGGTGGACGGTCTGCTGATGCTGACCGATCCGGCCCAGTCCCTGCAGGCCCGCGAACACCTCAACGACTACCTCGCCGGTCTGATCAGGCTCCGCCGCGCCGACCCCACCGACGACCTCCTCGGCGAACTGGTCACCGACCCCGACGAGGAGGACCGCCTTGAGGAGAAGGAGCTGGTCAGCCTCGGGGTCAGTCTGCTGTCCGCCGGCCAGGAGGCCACCGCCAACCAGCTCGGCAACTTCGTCTACACGCTGCTGACCAACCCCGGCCTCTGGCAGCAGCTCGTCGCCGATCCCGCTCTCGTACCCGACGCGGTCGAGGAGCTCTCCCGGATCATCCCGATCAGCGCTTCCGCCGGCTTCACCCGTATCGCCCTCGCGGACGTGGAACTGAGCGGACAGACCGTCCGCGCCGGGGACGCGGTGGTCGCCGAGCTGGGCATCGCCAACCGGGACCCCCTGGTGTTCGAGCACCCCGGGGAGATCGACTTCCACCGCGGGAACAACCCGCACCTCACCTTCGGACACGGCGTGCATCACTGCCTCGGCGCACAACTGGCCAGGATGGAGCTGCGCGTACTCCTGGACTCCCTGGTCCGCCGCCTGCCCGGACTGCACCTCTCCGTCCCGGTCGACCAGGTGTCCTGGCGGACCGACCGCCTCATCCGCGGGGTGGCCGCGCTGCCCGTCAGCTGGTGAGGTCCGCACCGGCCGGCGCCGCCGCCCGACAGCACCGGCCGCCCATGTGCCCGCGCACGACTCGACGACATTCACCGGGACGCCGGGGGAGGGGCTGACCATGGCCGAAGCAGTGGAGGAGGTCACCGCGGCGGTGCGTGACCCGGGCAAAGGACTTGCCGAGGTCATGGCAGCCGTCCTGGAGGGCTACGGGGACCGGCCGGCCCTCGGTGAACGGGCGAGGGACCCTGCGACGGGGCGGCTGCTCCCGAGGTTCGACACCATCAGCTACCGCGAACTGTGGGCCCGTGTCCGCGCGGTCGCCGGCGCCTGGCACCACGACCCGCGGTCCGTGCCGGGCGCGGGCGACCGGATCTGCATCCTGGGCTTCACCAGCACCGACTACGCGACCATCGACCTCGCCTGCATCCATCTGGGCATCGTGTCCGTGCCCCTGCAGTCCAGTGCGCCGATGTCCCAGCTGAAGCCGATCATCGCGGAGACCGAGCCGCGCGTCCTCGCCGCGAGCATCGAGCGCGTGGACGCCGCCGTCGAAGCCGTCATCGGGGCGGCCTCGGTCGAGCGGGTCATCGTGTTCGGGTACGACCCACGGATCGCGGAGCAGCGCGAGACCTTCGAGTCCGCCCGGTGCCGCCTGGCCGAAGCCCGCGGCACGGTCGCCGTCGAGTCGCTGGACGAGGTGATCGAGCGCGGCAGGGATCTGCCGTCCGCCCCGCTGTTCGTCGCCGAGCCGGGCGACGACCCGCTGGCCCTGCTGATCTACACCTCCGGCAGCACCGGGACCCCCAAGGGGGCCATGTACACACAGCGGCTGGTCGGCACCGCGTGGTACGGCTTCAGCTACGGGGCCGCGGACGGCCCCCCCATCAGCCTCCTCTACATGCCGCAGAGCCATCTCGCCGGCCGCTATTCGCTGATGGGGTCGCTCGTCCGGGGCGGTATCGGCTGCTTCACCGCCAGGAGCGACCTGTCCACCCTGTTCGAGGACATCGCGCTGATCCGCCCCACCGAGCTGACCATGGTCCCGCGGCTGTGCGACATGCTCTTCCACCAGTACCAGAGCGAACTGGTCCGGCGGGCCGGCGAGCCGGGCGACGTCGAGACCGCGGTCAGGACGGACCTGCGCGAGAACTACCTGGGCGGACGCGTCGCCAAGGCCTTCTGCGGGACCGCCCCGCTCTCCGCCGAAGTGGCGGCCTTCGTCGAGTCCTGCCTGAACCTCCACCTGTACACCGGCTACGGATCCACCGAAGCCGGCGGGGTGCTCCTCGACACGGTGGTGCAGCGCCCGCCGGTGATCGACTACAAGCTGGCCGACGTCCCGGAACTGGGCTACTTCCGCACCGATTCGCCCCATCCGCGCGGCGAACTGCTGCTCAAGACGGACTCCATGATCTCCGGGTACTACAAGCGCCCCGAGGTCACCGCCCAGATCTTCGACGAGGACGGTTACTACCGGACCGGCGACGTCATGGCCGAGACGGGTCCCGACCGGCTGGTCTACATCGACCGCACCAAGGACACCCTCAAACTCTCGCAGGGCGAATTCGTGGCCGTCTCCCGCCTGGAGACCGTCTTCGGCGGCAGCCCCCTCGTCCAGCAGATCTTCGTGCACGGCAACAGCGAGCGCGCCTATCTGCTCGCGGTGGTGGTGCCCACGCCGGACGCGCTGGCCAGGGGAGCGGACGAGCCGGGGAAACTCAAGCGACTGCTCAGCGCGTCGCTCCAGGAGATCGCCAAGGGGGCCGAGCTCAACCCGTACGAGATCCCGCGTGACTTCCTGATCGAGACCGAACCCTTCAGCGCCGGGAACGGACTGCTCACCGAGAGCCACAAGATGCTGCGCCCCAGACTCAGGGAGCGCTACGGCGAGGTCCTGGAGCAGTTGTACGCCGACCTCGCGGACGGGCAGGCCGAGCAGTTGCGCGAGCTGCGGCGGGCCGCGCCGGACCGGCCGGTGCTGGACACGGTCAGCCGGGCCGCCCAGGCCCTGCTCGGCTGTCCGGACACCGACCTGGGCGCGGATGTGCACTTCACCGACCTGGGCGGGGATTCGCTGTCCGCGCTGTCCTTCTCCCAGCTCATGACGGAGATCTTCCACGTCGAGGTTCCCGTCGGGGTGGTCATCAGCCCGGCCAACGGTCTGGCCCGACTGGCCGCGTACATCGAGGAGGAACGGGAGTCCGGGGCGAAGCGGCCCACCTTCGCCTCCGTGCACGGCCGGAGCAGCGTTGACGTCCGTGCCGGTGACCTCACCCTGGACAGATTCCTCGACGCGCCGGCGCTCGCCGCCGCCCCGGGGCTGCCCCGCCCCGACGGCGCCGTACGGACCGTGCTGCTGACCGGGGCCAACGGCTACCTCGGCCGGTTCCTGTGCCTGGAATGGCTGGAGCGGCTGGCGGCCTCGGGCGGCAGACTGATCTGCGTCGTGCGCGGCAGCGGCGGGGACGTCGCGGCGAAGCGGCTGGAGGACGCCTTCGGCAGCGGCGAGGCCGAACTCCTCCGCCGGTACCGGGACCTGGCCGCCGGGACCCTGGAAGTGCTCGCGGGTGACATCGGCGATCCGCGCCTGGGCCTCGACGAGGACACCTGGAGCAGGCTGGCCGGCACCGTGGACCTGATCGTCCACCCGGCCGCGCTGGTCAATCATGTGCTGCCCTACTCCCAGCTGTTCGGACCCAACGTCGTCGGCACGGCCGAGGTGATCCGGCTGGCGCTCACCACCCGGATCAAGCCCGTCCACTACGTGTCCACCGTCGCCCTGGGGACCGGAGCCGGGGCCGCGGCACTGGACGAGGACGCCGACATCCGCGCCACCTGCCCGGTCCGGCGGATCGGGCAGGACTACGCGGGCGGATACGCGACCAGCAAGTGGGCGGGCGAGGTCCTGCTCCGGGAGGCGCACGACCTGTGCGGCCTGCCGGTGACCGTCTTCCGCTCGAACATGCTCCTCGCACACAGCAGATACCCGGGCCAGCTGAATGTGCCCGACATGTTCACCCGCCTCCTGTTCAGCCTGGTCGCCACCGGCATCGCCCCGCGCTCGTTCTACCGGGCCGGCGCCCGCGCCCACTACGACGGTCTGCCGGTCGACTTCACCGCCGAGGCCATCACCGCGCTGGGCGAGCGCGCCACCGAGGGCTACCGGACCTTCAACGTGCTGAACCCGCACGACGACGGCATCTCGCTGGACACCTTCGTCGACTGGCTCACCGAGGCCGGACACCCCGTGCGGCGCATCGAGGACTACGACGACTGGCTCATCCGCGTCTCGGCGGCGCTCCGCGCCCTGCCGGAGAAACAGCGTCAGCACTCGCTGCTGCCCCTGCTGCACGCCTTCGCGCAACCCGATGACGGCGTTCCCGGTGCGGCGATCGCCGCCGGGCGGTTCCACGCCGCGGTGCGGGCCGCCAAGATCGGCCCCGACAGGGACATCCCGCACCTGTCGGCCGCCCTCATCCGCAAGTACGTCACCGACCTGCGCCGGCTCGGCCTGCTCCACGCCCGCGGCTGAGGGCACACGTACCGGCACCCGGCATTCGACACCCGACACCCACAGCCGGCGGCAGCGCCACGGCTGTGGGTGTCGGCCGTCGCCCCGGCACGTCGCCGCTCCGCCGCCGCGGCCGATCGGCCCGCCCGCGGGGCGATGTGACAAAGGGTCATGGAGCGCGGAGTCGCGTTCGTCATCGGCGTCAGCGTCATGGTCAGCCCGCTTTCACATCATCGACTCCCATGGATTAGGTTAGCCTTGCCTTGCCTGGGTGTTGATGGGAGAGGGGGACCCATGCCTGCCGGCCGAACGACGCTTCGGCGGACACTCCGCCGCGGTGTGTCCGCCGAGCGGCCGGCCACCCCAGCGCTGTGGCGTCGTATCCACCACCGCCGACGCGCCGACCGCGCCGCCGGCGTCCATTCCGCAGGAGTCATCCGATGAGTCAGACCCTGTCGCCCGAACGTGTCCGCGCCGATGTCGCGGAGCTGCTCGACTGCGACCCCGCCGACATCGCCCCCGAGGAGAATCTGGTCGACCTCGGCCTGGACTCGGTGCGGATCATGATCCTGGTCGAACGCTGGCGTACCGCGGGGGCGACCGCTCTGGAGTTTCCCGACCTGGCCGAGCAGCCCGAACTCGGGCACTGGACGGCGCTGCTGACGGGGGGGACCGCATGAGCCGCGTCGACCACAGGCACCGCCATCTGGAGCGGATCGCGGAGGTCAGGGAGGGCCGCCACGCCGAGAAGGTGGGCTATCCGATCGGTATCCGGGAGACCGAGGTCGTACGGGTCGCCATGGTCGGCTCCGGTCTGCTGCGGGTGACCCTCGGCGGTGCGGGCACCGAGGGCTTCGAGGCCCACGCGCCGGACGAGCATGTGAAGCTGATCTTCCCGGATCCGGACGGCACGCTGCGGCTGCCCGAACGGAACGGCCTGATGCTGCGCTGGCCGCGGCCGGCGCTCGTCTCGCGGGAGTACACCGTGCGCCGCTACGACCCGGCCGCGGGCGAAATCGACATCGACATCGCCCCGCACGAGGGCGGGCTCGCCTCGGACTGGGCGCGAGAGGCCCGGCCGGGTGCCGTCATGCACATCGCGGGGCCGCCCGGCGGGATGATCGTCCCGTACGCCTACGACCGCTACCTGCTCGCGGGCGACATCACGGCGCTGCCCGCGATCGCCCGCCGGCTGGAGGAGCTGCCCAGGGCCGCGAAGGGCTGGGCGTTCATCGAGGTGGCCGACGCCGCGCAGGAGATCGAGCTGTCCGCGCCCGAGGGTGTCGAGGTGCGCTGGCTGCACCGCGGCGACCACCCCGCGGGGAGCGGGGACGCGCTGGAGCGGGCGGTGACCGCCGTGGCCGTGCCCGAGGGGGAGCGGGTGTACGTGTGGGCCGCAGGGGAGGCCGGGCAGATCAAGCCGCTGCGCCGCTGGGTCCGCGACGAACTGTGCCTGGACAAGGCCGACTCCGACATCACCGGGTACTGGAAGCGCGGCGTCGCCGACTTCGACGAGGACGATCACTGACAAACCGGCCGGACCGGGACGGGTGTGACACCGGTCCGTGGTTGTCCTGCCGAAAGGCCATCAACTAAGGTGAGCCTTACCTAACTAGCAAGGAGTAATTGCATGTCCATACGCAGATCGTTCGGCCTGGTCGGCGCGGTGTCGCTGGCCCTCGTCCTGGCCGGATGCGGGTCGTCGGAGGACGGGTCGGGTTCCTCGGACAAGGCCAGGACCCGGGTGTTCGCGGCGGACAACGGCAAGATCACGATCCCGGCCCAGCCGAAGCGCGTGGTGGCCACCGGCTACGCCGTGCCCGCCATGCTGGAGGCCCACGCGCCGCTCGTCGGGATCTCGTCGTGGAAGCGCGGCGAGCCGATGATGAGCAAGGAGGACCTGGCCACCTACAAGAAGCTCCCCAAGGTCGCGGGCGAGTCGGCGGCCGAGACCAACTACGAGGCCGTCGCCGAGGCCGAGCCCGACCTGATCATCATCGGTGTGCCCGCCCCGGTGCTCGGTGACATCGACATCAAGCGGCTGGAGTCCATAGCCCCGGTCGTGGCGATCGGCCCGACCGTGCCGTCCGCATGGCGCGAACTGTCGCACAAGCAGGCCGACGCAGCGGGCGCGCTCGAGCAGTTCGACGCCGTGAAGAGCACGTACGAGGCCAGGACCGCCGAGTTGGCCAAGAAGTACAAGGACGTGCTGCCCCAGCTCAAGCTGGGCCATGTCGGCTCGTACGGCGAGGTCGCCAAGGGCACCTTCCAGCGCGAGTTCGGCGGCTCGTGGGGCACCAACATCGCCGAGGACTTCGGCGCGAAGTACTACGGCAAGGTCAAGGAGTCCGGCCCCGGCTCGCGTTCGGTCAGCGAGTACCCGTCCATCGAGGAGCTCCCGGCCGCGTTCGGTGAGGCAGACGTCCTCACGTACTCGGTCAACGCCGACGGCACCGTGCCCGAGCCGGTGAAGTACGTCATGGACTCGAAGCTGTGGAAGAACCTGCCCGCCGTCAAGGCCGGCAAGACCTTCCCGCTCCGCTACACCGAGGCCGCGACCTACGGATCGGCCATGAAGACCCTGGACGCGATCGACGAGTCGCTCGCTCCGCTGCTGAACCGGTGACCGTCGCGGGCCGCGCGTCCGGTGCGGCGGGAACCCGGCGGGCCGTGCCGCGGATCGGCTGGCTGATCGGCGGACTGGTACTGCTCGTGGTGATCGCCGTGATCAGCATGGGCGTCGGGGCCCGCCCGGTCCCGCCCGCCGAGGTCGTACGGGCGCTGTTCGACTATCACGGCACCGACGACCATGTGATCGTGCGTGATGTCCGGGGACCGCGCGCACTGCTGGCCGTCGCGGTGGGTGCCGCGCTCGCGGTGGCGGGCGCGCTGATCCAGACGCTGGCCCGCAACCCGCTGGCGGAGCCCGGCATCCTCGGCGTCACCGCGGGCGCCGGGTTCGCCGTCACCGTGGGCTCGGCGCTCGGACTGGCCGCCGGACAGGCCGGCGAACTGGGCTTCGCCGTCATCGGCTCCGTGCTCGCGGCGCTGCTGGTCGCCGCGGTCGGGCGGCGCTCGCCGCTGCGTCTGGTGCTCACCGGAGTGGCCCTCACCGCGGTGCTGAGCGGTGTCGCCCTCGGGCTGCGGCTGATGCTCCCGGACGTCTTCGACATGTACCGCTTCTGGTCGGTCGGATCGCTGGCGGCCCGCGAACAGGCGCCGCTGGCCCTGCCGCTGACCGCCATCGCGGTGTCGCTGACCGGCGCACTGCTGCTGAGCCGGGCACTCAACGCCCTGACGCTGGGGGAGAGCGTGGCGCACACACTGGGGGCCGGCGTGGGCCGGGTGAGGGGCGCCGCACTGGTGCTCATCACCGTGCTCAGCGGGGCGGCGACAGCGGTCGCCGGGCCGATCCTGTTCGTGGGACTGATCGTGCCGCACCTGGTCCGCAGGCCGGCGTCGGGCTCGGTGCCCTGGCTGATCCTCTACTCGATGGTGCTGGGGCCGATCCTGCTGCTGGTCGCCGACATCGGCTCGCGGATCCTGCTGCCCACCGGCGAGGTACCGGTGGCCATCGTGACCGCCTTCCTCGGCGGGCCCATGCTGATCTGGGCCGTCCGCCGCTACGGGGCGGGGTCACTGTGAACAGGCTCGGACCGAAGGCCGAACGCCGCACCGCCGTGCTCGTCGTGGTGCTGGTGGCGATGATGCTGTGCCTGGGGATGCTCGGGCTCTGCTACGGGGCGTCCTGGTCGACGCCCGGCGAGGTGCTCGCCGCGCTGACCGGGGCGGACCCCTCCGTGGTGATCCTGGACTGGCGGCTGCCGCGGGTCCTGGCCGGGCTCGTCTTCGGCGCCGCGCTCGGCGTGGCGGGGGCGATCTTCCAGAACCTCACCCGCAACCCGATGGGCAGCCCCGACGTGATCGGCCTCGACGCCGGCGCCTACACCGGTGCCCTGGTCGCCATCACCGTGCTGTCGGGCACATCCGCCCAACTGGCCGCCGGCTCGGTGCTCGGCGGACTGCTGGTCGCGGCCGCGATCTACCTGCTCTCGTTCGAACGCGGCTTCTCCGGAATGCGGCTGGTCGTGATCGGCATCGCGGTCAACGCGATGGTGACCGCGATCAACTCATGGATCGTGCTGCGCGCCGAACTGGAGGTGGCGATCGCCGCCGTCGGCTGGAGCGCCGGCTCGCTCAACGGTGTGGGCTGGGGGGACCTGGGGATCCCGTTCACGGTGATCGCCGTACTGCTGGCCGTGATGACCGCGCGGGCCCACGCCATGCACCAGGCTTCGCTCGGCGACGCGATCGCGGTGACCACCGGGGTCGGGCTCGGCCGGCTGCGACTGCTGATGGTGCTGGTCGGTGTCGGCTGCACCGCCACGGTGACCGCGGTGGCCGGACCGATCGCCTTCATCGCCCTGGCCGCCCCGCAGATCGGCCGGAGACTCGCCGGCGCCGCCGGGGTGCCGCTGCTCCCGGCCGCGCTGACCGGGGCGGTTCTGCTCCAAGGCGCCGACCTGCTCGCCCAGATGCTGCTGGCGCCCGTCGCGCTGCCCGTCGGTGTGGTGAGTACCGCGATCGGCGGTTGCTATCTGATCTGGCTGCTGACCAAGGAGGTGAGGCGCGCGTGACCGCACGCCTGACCGCGCGGGACATCACCCTGCGCTACGGAGACCGCGTCGTGTCCACACGGCTGAGCCTCGACATCCCCGACGGCGCGTTCACCGCCATCGTGGGCCCCAACGCCTGCGGGAAGTCGACCCTGCTGCGGGCGCTGGTGCGGCTGCTGCGCCCCGACAGCGGGCAGGTGGAACTCGACGGCCGGGCGGTCGGCGGCTACGCGCCCAAGGCGCTGGCCAAGCAGCTCGGCTTCCTGCCGCAGGACCCGCTGGCCCCCGAGGACATCAAGGTCCGTCAGCTCGTGGCGCGGGGACGGTTCCCGCACCAGTCGCTGCTGGCGCTGTGGTCGCCGGAGGACGAGGAGGCCGTCACCGGGGCGATGGACGCCGCCGGTGTCGCTGACCTGGCGGGCCGGCCGGTGCAGGAGCTGTCCGGCGGCCAGCGGCAGCGGGTGTGGATGGCCATGGTGCTCGCCCAGCGGACGCCCTACCTGCTGCTCGACGAACCGACATCGTTCCTGGACATCACCCACCAGTACCAGTTGCTCGGCCTGCTGGCCAGGCTGCGCAACGAGGGCCGCACGGTGATCGCCGTCCTGCACGACATCAACCAGGCCTGCCGGTTCGCCGACCACCTGGTCGCCATGAAGGACGGCCGGGTGGTCGCCGAGGGCGACCCCGGGGACATCGTGGACGCCGCGCTGATCAAGGACGTGTTCGACCTGCCGAGCGTCATCGTCCCCGACCCGGTGACCGACACGCCCATGGTCGTTCCCACACTTCAAGGAGAGTAAGTTGAGCACCGCAAGCGTGCCCTCGGACGGCCTTCTCGCCCTGACCAGCGCCCAGTTGGGCATCTGGAACGCACAGCGGCTGGAGCCGGACTCGCCGTACTACGTGGTCGGCGACGTGGTGGAGATATCCGGCGGCGGGAGCGTCGACACTGCCGCTCTGGCCGAGGCGGTCAGAGCGACCACGCAGGAGGCCGAGACCCTGCGGCTCCGGGTGTACGACACCTCCGAGGGGCCACGCCAGGCGGTCAGCCAGGAACCGGTCGAGCCGCCCGAGGTGGTGGACGTCAGCGGCGCGGCCGACCCGGTGGCCGCCGCCCACGCCCTCGTCGAAGCCGAGCGGGCGCGGGCGGGGGAGGCCTGCCGGGGCATGGTGGACCGGCCGCTGTACGCACGTACCGTCATCCGGCTCTCCGACCGGGAGGTCTGGTACACCCAGCTCGGCCACCACCTGGTCTTCGACGGCTACACCGCCGCGATGCTCGCCCGCCGCACCGCCGCCCGCTACACCGCCCTGGTCCGGGGGACCGAGCCCGCGAAGTCCACCTTCGGCGGATTCGCCGCGCTCGTCGCCGCCGACCGCGCCTACCGGGACAGCGACCGGTTCACCGAGGACCGCGCGTACTGGGTCGAGCGGTTCACCCCGCTGCCCGACCTCGGTGACACCGACACCGCGGCCGGTCCGCCCGACCGCACCCTGACCGCCCGCGCCGTCGTCACGCCCGAGGAGACGGCCCGGCTGCGCGCGTTCGCCGACACACAGGGTGTCACCTGGGGCGAGGCACTGATCGCCGGGTACGCGGCCTTCCTGCACCGCATGCTGGGCCGCACCGACATCGTGTTCGCGCTGCCGCTGATGTGCCGGACCGGCTCGGCCGAGCTGCGTACCCCCGCCATGGCCGTCAATGTTCTCCCGCTGCGGGTGACCGTGCGCGGCGGCGACGGGCTCGGGGAGCTGAGCCTGCGGGTCGCCTCCGCCATGCGCGAGATGCGCGACCACCAGCGCTACCGGGGCGAGGACCTGCCGCGCGACCTCGGCGCGCCCGGCGCGGGTGCGCTGCTGCACGGACGCGGGATCAACCTCAAGGCCTTCGACCTGGCGCTCGACTTCGCCGGGGCCGGCGGGGTGATGCGCAACGTCGCGGGCGGTCCCCCCGAGGACATGGGCCTGAGCGTCCTGCCCACCCGTGACGGCGGGCTGCTGCTCGGCTTCGAGGCCGACGCCCGGTCCACCGGCCAGGCCGCGGTCGACAGCCTGCTGTCCGGGTTCAGGGCCCTGCTCTCCGGCCTGATGGACGGTCTGCCCGTCGGACGGATCGCCCTGACCGGCGGCACGGACGGGCCGCCGGCGGACTGGTCCCCGTCCGCGCTGCCCGGCACGCCGGTGGATGTGCCGACCGCGTTCGACGCGATGGCCGCCGCCGGTCCCGGACGCACGGCACTGGTGTGCGCGGGGGTCCGGCTGTCCGCCGCCGAACTGGCGGAGCGGGTGCACCGGCTGGCCCGTGCGCTGCGCGCCCGCGGCATCGGTCCCGACGACGTCGTGGCGCTGGCGCTGCCGCGCTCCGCCGATTCGGTGGTCGCCCTGCTGGCGGTGCTCGACGCGGGCGCCGCGTTCCTGCCCCTGGACGCCGCGTACCCGCCCGAACGGCTGCGCGAGCTGATCGACGACACCCGCCCCGCGCTGGTGCTGACCACCGGAGCGGTCGACGGGCTGCCGTGGGCCACCCTGCTCGGCGAGGCCGCCGGGCTCTCCGGTGAGCCGCTGACGGCCGGTGAACTGGCCGCGCCCCGGCACCCCGAGCACCTCGCCTACGTGATCCACACCTCCGGATCGACCGGGCGCCCCAAGGGCGTGCTCGGCCGGACCGGCGGGCTCGCCGTGCTGCTGCACCACCAGCGGTCCACGGTCGTCGCGGAGGCGGAGCGGGCCGCGGGCCGGCGACTGCGCGCCGCTCACACCTACTCCTTCGCCTTCGACTCCGCCTTCGACCACCTGGTGTGGCTGCTCTGCGGCCACGAACTTCACGTCTACGACAGCGAGACGGCCCGCGACGCCGACGCCCTGCTCGCCGCCTACGTCCGTGACGGCATCGACATCGTGGACACCACCCCGTCGATGGCCGCGCCGCTGGTCGACGGCGGCCTGCTGGAACTGCGCCCGGCGCTGCTGGTCCTCGGCGGGGAGGCCACCCCGCCCGCACTGTGGCGCAGGGTCGCCGACTCGGGCATCACGGCACGCAACATGTACGGGCCGACCGAGGCGACCGTGGACAGCACCACCGCACGGATCGACGGCGACGGGCCGACGATCGGCCACCCGCTCGCGGGCACCCGGATCTACGTCCTGGACAGCGCGCTGCAACCCGTACCGCACGGCACGGCCGGCGAACTGTACCTGGCCGGACCGCATCTGGCCCGCGGCTACCTCGGCAGGCCCGGGGCGACCGCCGAGCGCTTCGTCGCCGACCCGTTCGGCGCACCCGGCGAGCGGATGTACCGTACCGGCGACCTGGCCCGCTGGGTGCCCGGCCGCGGCCTGGACTACCGGGGCCGGGGCGACGGACAGGTCAAGATCCGCGGCCACCGGGTGGAGACCGGCGAGGTCGAGGCGGCACTCGCCGCCGTACCGGGCGTCACCGCCGCGGCCGTCGGCATCCGGTCCGCGCGGCTGGTCGGCTACGTCGTGTCCGCCTCGGTCACCGCGGACGAGGCGCGTGCCCACCTCGCCGGGCGGCTGCCCGAGCACATGGTGCCCGCGGCGGTGGTGGTACTGGGCGAACTGCCCGTCACACCCAACGGCAAGCTCGACCGCGCCGCCCTGCCCGCACCCGCCCTGCCCGGCGGCGGCCGGGAGCCGGGCACCGAGCGGGAGCGGCTGCTGTGCGCGGTCCTCGCCGAGGTGCTCGACGTCGAACGGGTCGGTGTGGACGACGACTTCTTCGCCCTCGGCGGGGACAGCATCACCGCGATCACCATCAGCAGCAGACTGCGGGCGGCGGGTCTCGGGCTGCGGCCGCGGGACCTGCTGGCGCGCCGCACCTTCGCCGCGCTGGCCGCCTCCGCCGAACTGCTGGAGGAGGTGTCCGAACCGGTGGACGACCCGACCGGGCCCGTTCCCGCCCCGCCGATCGTGCGCGGTCTGCTCGACCCGCACCCGGACGTGGACACCGTCGCCGGCTACGCGCAGTGGACCGCCCTCGGTGTCGGCGAACTCCGCCACCAGGACCTGGCCACGGGCGTACAGGCCGTGCTCGACCACCACGACGCGCTGCGGCTGCGGGTCGCCGACGGCCTGGAGGTACTGCCCCGCGGCACCGTGCGCGCCGTCGTCACCGAGGTCCGCGGCGAGGAAGTGAACGCCCTCGCGGGACGCCTCGCGGGCGAACTCGACCCCCGCTCGGGCGACCTGCTCCGGGCAGCCCTGCTCCGTACCGCCGAGGGCGCCCCCGACCGGCTGGTCATCGTCGTGCACCACCTCGCCATGGACGGCGTGTCCTGGCGCATCCTGCTGCCCGACCTGCACACGGCCTGCACGGGCGGCACTCTCGACCCGGTCGGGACGTCCTGGCGGCGGCACGCCACGCTCCTCGCCGAACAGGGGGCATCCGGCGCGCGCCGGGGCGAACTCGACCACTGGCGTACCGTGCTCGCCTCCGCCCCCCGGCTGGGCGCCCGGCCGCTGGACCCGGCCGAGGACACCGTCTCGACCGCCCACCGGTCGGTCACCGTGGCCTCGCCCGAGGTCACCGAGGCGCTGCTCACCACCCTGCCCGCGGCCTACCGCGCCGGAGTCGACGAAGTGCTGCTGGCCGCACTCGTCCTCGCCCTGCGCGGCTGGGGCCTGCCGGACGACGCCGTGACCGTGTCGATGGAGGGCCACGGCCGTGAACACCTCGACCTGTCCCGCACGATCGGCTGGTTCACCAGCGAATACCCGGTCCGTGTTCCCGCGTCCGACGACGTGGGGCAGACACTGCGCGCCGCCAAGGAGGCCAGGCGCGGCGTCCCCGACGGCGGCATCGGCTACGGAGTCCTGCGCCACCTCGACCCGGAGGCCGGCGCCGGACTCGCGGCCACCCCGCCACCGGACGTGACTCTGAACTACCTGGGCCGGTTCGCCCCGCTCCCCGGAACCGGATGGCACCTGCCGGAACACGACGCCTTCTCGGTGACCGAGCCCGGAGCCAAGGCCCTGGAACAGGTACTCGCCCTCAACTGCTTCGTCCACGAGGAGGGTGCCCCACGGCTCGCCGTCGAGTGGACGGCCGCGACCCGTGTGCTCGGCACCGATGCCGTGGCCGCCCTGCAGACCGCCTGGGCCGCGGCGCTGGACGCGCTGGCCGAGCACGCGCTGCACACCACCGGCGGACTCACCCCCTCGGACCTCCCGCTGGTCGGCCTCGACCAGACCGCGATCGACGCCCTCGAACGCACCGGCCGCATCACGGACGTGCTGCCCGCCACGCCCCTCCAGGTCGGACTGTCCTTCCACACCCTGCTCCGCGACGACCACGACACCGACGTCTACGTCGTCCAGGCCGTGACCACCCTGGTAGGCGAGCTGCGGCCGGACCGGATGGCCGAGGCCGCACGCGAACTGCTGCGCCGCCACCCCGCCCTGCGCGTGTACCTGGGCACGGCGGGGGACGAGGTCGTGCAGGTGATCCCCGCCGAAGTCGCCCTGGACTGGCGGGAGGCCGACACGTTCCCCGAAGCGGCCCGCGCCGATCTGGAGCGGCCGTTCGACCCCGCCCGGCCGCCGCTGATCCGCTTCCTGCTGTCGCGTGTCGGGCCCGCCGAGCACAAGCTGGCGATCACCAACCACCACGCCCTGCTCGACGGCTGGTCGATGCCGCTGGTCGGCCGTACCCTGCTCGCCGTCTACGCCGAGCTGAGCGGCGGCCCCGCCGCCCCCGCCTCCCCGCCGCTGTCGGAGTACTTCCGGTGGCTGGCGGGCCGGGACCGGGAGGCGTCCCTCGCCGCATGGCGGCACGCGCTGGCCGGAGTCGACGACGCGACCCGGCTGGCACCCGCGAGCACCGGGACCGCGGTGGAGCGGCCCGGCCGCGAAACCATCGGCCTGGGACGCGAGTTCAGTGACCGGCTGCGGGCGTTCGCCCGTGAGCAGGGCGTCACCCTGACGACCGTGCTCCAGACGGCGTGGGGTCTGCTGCTCGGCAGGCTCACCGGGCGCCGCGACGTCGTGTTCGGCTGCCCGGTGTCCGGGCGGCCCGCCGAGGTCGACGGTGTGGAGTCGATGATCGGCCAGCTCGGCACCACCATCCCGGTACGTGTCCGGCACACCCAGGACCGGAGCGTGCGGGACCTGATGGCGCAGGTGCACGCCGAGAGCGTCGCGCTGACCGAGCACCACCACGTCGGACTGCCCGGGATCCAGCGGGCGGTGGGCATCGGTGAACTGTTCGACACGATGCTGGTGATGGAGAACTTCCCGCAGTCCAGCCGCAAGCGCACTCCGCTCGCCCCCGGACTCGACCTGGCCGGCGTGGACATCACCGATGCCACCCACTACGCGCTCACCGTCATCGTGATCCCCGACGACGAGATCACGATCGGCCTCGGCTACCAGCCGGGCGCCTTCGCCGGGGACACCGTGCGCGACTACGGCCGCTGGCTGCACAACCTCCTGCGGGAGATCGTCGACGACCCGGCACGGCCCGCGCTCCGGCTGCCCGCGCTCGGCGCCGACGAGCGGCAGCGGATGCTGCGTACCGGCACCGAGACCGTCGCCGGCAGGAGCCGAGGCCACTGGTTGGAGGAGTTCGCGGCCCAGGTGCGCCGCAGGCCCGGCGCCGAGGCACTGGTCTGCCGCGACCGCAGCCTGGACTACGCCGAGCTGGACCGGCGGGCCAACCGGCTCGCCCACGCGCTGATCGAGCGCGGCGTACGGCCCCAGGACCCGGTCGCCGTCCTGCTCGGACGGGACATCGAGATGACCGTCGCGCTGTTCGGTGTGGCCAAGGCCGGCGCGGTCTACGTACCGATGGACACGAGTTACCCGCAGGATCGGCTCGCCTACATGTTCGACGACATCGCCCCGGCCGCGGCCGTGACGACCGGCGCCGAACTGCCCGTCGACCGCGGCATCCCGGTCCTGCGGCTGGACGACCCGGCCACCCTCGCCTCCGTACCGGACACCGACCCGGCCGAGGCACGGGCCAGGCTCACCGAGGACGCGCTCGCCTACGTCATCTACACCTCCGGAACCACCGGGCGGCCCAAGGGCGTCGGCGTGACCCACCGGGGCGTGCCCGACCTGATCGCGCTCCAGGAAGAGGTCGTCGGCGTCACCGAGCACGACCGCTATCTCCACTTCGCCTCGACCGGCTTCGACGTCGCGTTCTGGCAGACCATGGTGCCGCTGCTCTCCGGCGGTACGTCGGTGATCGCCCCCGAGGAGGTACGCGTCCCCGGCGACGAACTCCTCGACTACATCACCGAGCACCGGGTGACCGGAGTGAATCTGCTGCCGTCGTTCCTGGCCGCGATGCCCGACGACCGCACCGTCGACCCCGACGTGTTCTTCGTCGTCGGCGCCGAGCGCCTCGACCCCGAGCTGGCACGGCGCTGGGGCGAGGGGCGCCGGGCGCTGTTCAACGCCTACGGTCCGACCGAGGTCACGATCAACTCCACGACCTGGCACTACGACCCGGACGACACCGGCCCGCTGCCGATCGGCCGTCCCGACCCCAACGTCCGCGCCTACGTCCTCGACGGCGGGCTCCAGCCGGTCGGCGTCGGAGTGACGGGCGAGCTGTACCTCGCCGGCCCGAGCCTGGCCCGCGGCTACCTGGGCCGCCCCGCCCTGACCGCCGCCGCCTTCGTGGCCGACCCGTTCGGCCCGCCGGGAGAGCGGATGTACCGCACCGGCGACCTCGTGCGATGGCGGCCCGACGGACAGCTGGTGTTCCTCGGCCGCGCCGACCACCAGGTCAAGATCCGCGGCTTCCGGGTCGAACTGGGTGAGGTCGAGTCCACGCTGACCGGCCACCCCGACGTACGCGCCTGCGCCGTGATCGTGCGGGAAGGCAGGCTCACCGGCTATGTCATCCCCACCGACGGCGCCGACCTGGACACCGCCCGGCTGCGCGCGTACCTGGCACGGGAACTGCCCGACCACATGGTGCCGACGGCGCTCGTACCGATCGGCCGGCTGCCGCTGAGCCCCAGCGGCAAGCTCGACGCCGCCGCGCTGCCGGCCCCCGAGACCCTGGCCACCGCACGGCGCGAACCCGCCACCGAGGCCGAGGCGGTGCTGCTCGCCGTGCTCCGGGACGTCATGGGCCGCGACGACATCGGCCCCGACGACGACTTCTTCGCCATCGGCGGAGACAGCATCGTCTCGCTGCAAGTCGTCTCGCGCGCCCGGCGCCAGGGGATCGGACTGACCGCGCGGGACGTCTTCGAAGGAGAGACGGTCGCCGGAATCGCCGCACGGGCCCGCGCCCTCGACGGCGGAGAGGCACCCGCCGTCGGGGACGCGCCGCTGACCCCGGTCATGCGGGACCTGCTGCGCCGGGCGGGCACCGCCGCCGACGGCTTCTGCCAGTGGGTGGAGATCTGCGTCCCGCCGGGCGGCGACGAGGAGGCCTGGCGGACCGTGCTCGACGCGGTCCTGGCCCGGCACGACGTCCTGCGGGCCCATCTCGCCGACGACGTGCTGCGCATCCCGCCGGCCGGGGCGGTGACCGGAGCCCAGGTACTGACCCGGACAGGGGCAACGGACGACCTGCGCGCCGCGGCCGACGCCGGGATCGCCGAGGCCCGGCAGTCGATGGACCCGCGCACCGGCCCGCTGCTGCGCGCCGTCTGGGTGGACGCGGGGCCGGACCGCCCCGGGCGCCTCGTCCTGATCGCTCACCACCTGGTCGTCGACGGTGTGTCCTGGCGCGTCCTGCTGGACGACCTGGAGCACGCGTACTCCGGCGGGACCCTGGCCCGGCACGGACAGTCGTTCCTCGGCTGGGCGCGTTCGCTCCGCGACGCCGACCGGCGCGCCGAACTGCCGCACTGGCGGCGGATGACGGCCACGCCGGCACTCACCCGCCCGCTCGACCCGGCCCGCGACACCGTGGCCACCGCGACGCACCACGAGATACGGCTCGACACCGGGTCGACCCGTGCCCTGATCACCACACTGCCCACCGCCTACCGCACCACCCCGGACGCCGTGCTTCTCACGGCGCTCGCCCAGGCGGTACGGGCCTGGCGCGGAACCCCCGAACTGCTGGTCGCCCTGGAGAGCCACGGCCGGCCGCGCCAGGTCGACCTGTCCCAGACCGTCGGCTGGTTCACCGCCGTTCACCCCGTGCGGCTCGACGCGGGCGACGACGTGAAGGCGGTCAGGGAGAGGCTGCGGGCCCAGCGCGACGGCCTCGGCCACGGCATCCTCACCTCGGCGGGCCTGCTGGACCCCGTGGAACCGGAGGTGGCCTGGAACTATCTCGGCCAGTACCCCGGTGCCCCGGCCCTGGAGACGCCGTGGCAGGCGCCCCCGGACGCCGGACCGCTCGGCTCCGACGGGGCTGACGCCATGCCGCTGCCGTACGGCCTGATGGTCAACGCCCTGGTACGCGAGGACATGCTCGGCGTCCGGTTCACCTGGCCGTCCGCGCTGTTCACCGCCGCCGAGATCGAGGAACTGGCAGAGGCCCTGCGGGCCGCGCTCCTGCGCACCGCCGCCGCGCCGGAGATCGGGGCGCTCGACCCCGACAGCCCGGTCGCCGGGATGCAGCCGCTCACCCCGCTCCAGGAGGTGATGCTGCGGCACTCGCGCACCGAGCGCCCCGACCCGTACACCGTGCAGTCGACGTTCTCCCTCGCCGGAGCGCTCGACATCGAGGCCCTGCGGGCCGCCGGCGCCGATCTGCTGGCCCGGCACTCGAACCTGGGCGCCGCCTTCCCCGCCGACCTGGCGGTGATCCCCGTGTCGCCCCGGCCGGACTTCCGCGTGGCCGACGGACCGGCCGAGGAGGTGCTGGCCGCCGACCTGGCCGAACCGTTCGACCTCGCCCGCGGCCCGCTCCTGCGCCTGACCGTGATCCGGTGCGGCCCCGGGCGCGCCGACCTGGTCATGACCAGCCATCATGTGCTCTCCGACGGCTGGTCGGCCCCGCGCATCCTCACCGAACTCTTCGCCCTGTACACGGCGAGGGCCCGCGGCGAGGCCCCGGATCTGCCCGAACCCGTACCGTTCGCGGACTACCTGAGCTGGTGCGCCGACCACGAACCGGACCTCGGCGCCTGGGCGGCCGGACTGGACGGTCTGCCCGAGGGCGACTACCTGGGCGGCGGCGAACCCGGTCCGGCCTGGCAGGAACCCGAGCTCATCGAGTTCGACGCGGCACTGGTGGACGGCCTCACGCGCCTCGCCGCACGCCGCGGGCTCACCCGGAACACCCTTGTGCAGGGCGCGTGGGCGGTGCTGCTCGCCCGGCGCTCCGGCCTCACGGACGTCTGCTTCGGCGCCATGGTCGCCTGCCGTCCTCCGGAGCTGGAGGGCATCGAGGAGATCATCGGACTGCTGGCCAACACCGTGCCCGTCCGGGCGCGGCTCGAAGGCACCCTCGCCGACACGCTCGCCGGTCTCCAGAGCGGGCAGCGGGCGCTGGTCGAGCACCACCACGTCGCCCTGTCCGACCTGGAACGGCTGACCGGGCGGCGCAGGCTGTTCGACAGCCTGGTGGTGTTCGAGAACTACCCGGTCGACCCGGACCGTCTGCGCGAACCCGCCCCCGGGCTCACCGTCGTCGGAACCCGCTTCCGCGAATCCACCCACCATCCGGTGACCCTGACGGTCATGCCGGACGGCGACGGCTGGACCGGCGTGCTGGCCCACCGGGCCGGGGTGGGCATCGACGGGCTCGCCGAGGAACTGCTCGGCCTGCTCCGCACCCTGGACACCCACCTCGACACCGACGTGCTCGACCTTCTGGAGGGCCGATGAGCGCGAACGCCGCACCGCCGGAGGGGAAGTCCTCGCCGCCGGGCGAGCGGGTGGACGGACAGCTTCTGCGGATCGCGTTCATCCTGGTGCTCGGCACCTTCATGGCGACCCTGGACGCCACGATCGTCAGCGTCGGCATCGACAGCCTGACCGAGGAGTTCGGCGCTTCCGTCGCCGAGATCCAGTGGGTCACCACCGCCTACCTGCTGGCCGTCGTCGCCGCCGTGCCCGCGTCCGGCTGGCTGGCCGACAGGTTCGGGGGCCGGCGGACATGGCTCGCCGCCGTGGGGGTGTTCCTGCTCGGCTCGGTGCTGTGCGCGATGGCCTGGTCGGTGACCAGCCTGATCGTGTTCCGGGTCATCCAGGGCCTCGGCGGCGGGCTGCTGCCCGCGACCGGCCAGGCACTGCTGGCCCGCGTCGCGGGGCCCCACCGCACCGGACGGGTGATCAGCGTCGTCGCGGTCGTCCCGCTGCTGTCCCCGGTGTTCGGCCCGCTGGCCGGCGGCTCCATCCTCGGCGTGGCGCCATGGCCGTGGCTGTTCCTGGTCAATCTGCCGATCGGCGCGGTCGCGGCGGTGCTCGCCCGCCGCTACGTTCCCGCGGTCCCGCCGTCGACGCGGCGGACCGCGTTCGACCTGCGGGGGGCGGCGCTGCTCTCGCCCGGCCTCGCCGTGCTGGTGTACGGGCTGACCGAGGTCGCCCACGGCCGCACGCTCCCGGCCGCGGTCGGTGTGACGGCGGGGCTGGCGATGCTGGCGGGCTTCACCGTGCACGGGCTGCGGACCCGCGGTACGCCACTGGTCGACCCCCGGCTGTTCACCCGGCCGCCCTTCGGCGCCGCCGCCCTCGCGCTGCTCGTACTGGGCGCGTCGGTGTTCGGCACGATGTTCCTGCTGCCGCTGTACTTCCAGACGGCCCGCGGGCTGACGGCGTGGGAGGCCGGGCTCCTGCTCGCTCCCCAGGGGCTGGGGGCGGCGGCCGGTTCCGTGCTGGTGACCCGCACCATCAGCAAAGTCGCGCCGCGGACCCTGGTGGTCACCGGCATCGTGCTGATCCTCGCGGGGACTGTTCCGTTCACCCGGCTCGGCCACGATCTTCCGGACCTCGTGATCGCCTCGTCGCTCGCGGTCCGGGGCATCGGGATGGCCATGGTCGGCGCGCCCGTGATGAACATCGTCTACAGCCGCATCGAACCCGAGCATCTCCCTCGCGCGTCCGGGGCGCTCAATCTGCTCAATACGGTGGGCGGTTCGGTCGGGACCGCCGCCCTCGCGGTGGTCCTGGAGAACCGGCTGTCCGCCCGGGGCCAGGACATCTCCTCGGCCTTCGCCGACACCTTCTGGTGGGTGCTCGGCTTCTGCCTGCTCGCCGCCGCGGGGGCGACGAGGCTGCCCCGTACCCAGGCAAGGAAGCCGTGACACATCCGATGCGGGCCACGGCCCGCCCCCGCCCCCGCCGCAGTCATGGGGGCGGGGGGCGGGGGCGGCCGGCGGCGGAGCTCCGGAGGCGGCGTCGGGCATGAGCCGCACAGGCCGTCACGCCTCGGGGCGGACGCGAGTTGGCCGAACAGTGCATAGACCAAATAGGTGACTGAGGCATCTAGTAGGGAGTGATCGGTAGGACTCTTCCCTTCTGCTCTTGCGAGGCTCGTCATGGCAGACACCGACACCGGCGCCGGCGTTCGGACCGGCACCATCGCCTTCCCCCAGGACCGCACCTGCCCGTACCACCCGCCGACGGGATACCGGCCGTCCCCCGGCGCGGAACAACGACCGCTGTCGTCCGCCACACTCTTCGACGGCCGGACCGTCTGGCTGGTCACCGGGCATGCCGAGGCCCGAGCACTCCTGGCCGACCCGCGGCTGTCCGCCGACCGGGAGAACCCCGCGTTTCCCATCCCCACCGAGCGGTTGGCGAAGATCGCCTCGCGCCGTGTCGAACTCCTCGGAGTCGACGACCCGGAACACCGCACGCAACGCCGGATGCTGGTACCGAGCTTCACTCTCAAGCGGACCGAGACCCTGCGCCCCCGGATCCAGGAGACCGTGGACCGGCTGCTGGACAGGATGATCGCGCAGGGACCCCCCGTCGACCTGGTGAACGCGTTCGCGCTGCCCGTTCCCTCGATGGTGATCTGTGCGCTGCTCGGTGTCCCGTACTCCGACCACGACTTCTTCGAATCCCGTTCGCGGAAGTTACTGCGCGGGCCCGGGGCCGTCGATGTCCAGGCTGCGCGGGACGACCTCGACGAGTACTTCCGGCAGCTCATCGAGCACAAACGGGCCGTCAGGGGTGACGGCCTGCTCGACGAGCTGATCGCCGGACCCCTCGACACCGGGGCGGTCGGCCGCGACCAGTTGGTCCGGCTCGCGCAGATCCTGCTCGTCGCGGGCCACGAGACGACCGCGAACATGATCTCGCTGGGCACCTTCACCCTGCTCCAGCACCCGGATCAGCTCGCGCGGTTGCGCAGCGAGGAGGAGCTGATGCCGTCCGCGGTGGAGGAGTTGCTGCGCTTCCTGTCGATCGCGGACACGCTGGCCCGGGTGGCGACCGAGGACATCGAGATCGGCGGGGTGACCATCAGGGCCGGCGAAGGCGTCGTCATGTCCGCGTCGACGGCCAACCGCGACGCCGCCGCCTACCCCGCACCGGACGAGCTCGACCTCGGCCGCCCGGCGCGCCACCACGTCGCCTTCGGCTTCGGGATCCATCAGTGCCTCGGTCAGAACCTGGCGCGGGCCGAGATCGAGATCGCTCTGCGCTCCCTCTTCGCCCGGCTGCCGGGACTGCGGCTCGCGGTGCCCGCCGACGACATTCCGTTCAAGCCGGGCGACACGATCCAGGGCATGCTCGAACTGCCCGTGGCCTGGTGACACGGCTCTCTCCGGAAAGGATTCAGCCATGACGCGGATCAGTATCGACACGGATGTGTGCATCGGCGCGGGACAGTGCGCGCTGACCGCCCCGAACCTGTTCACCCAGGACGACGACGGCTACGGCGAGCTGCTGCCGGGTTCGGAGGACGGCGACACCGTCGACCCTCTGGCGGGCGAGGCGGCACGGGTCTGCCCGGTGCAGGCGATCACGGTGGCGTAGGGCCCTGTCCGGCAGTGGGCATGTCCGGCAGGGCGCCGCCCGCCCGGAGGGCTTCGCGGGCCGGGCGGGATGTGCAGGATGCTCCACGCCGAGCCGGATGCGGCACGATCCCGCCGGGCCGGGCCGATCGACGTCCCGGCCCGGCGGAGTGCTCAGCAGGCGCCGAGGTCCTGCCAGACGCCCCACTCTCCGGTGGTGCCGGGCTCCTCGCCCGTCGTCCACCACTTGGCCTTCCAGCTGTGGCCGTTGTGCGACACCTGCTGGTTGCCGGTGTAGACCGTGCCGGGGGCCCAGGGCGCGGCCGTGCACTGGTTGCCGTTGCCGCCGGTGACGGTCAGGGAGTACGTGGCCGAGTGCGCGGCCGAGGGGCTCGCGCCGTTGACCGCTATCCCGTAGGTGCCGTTGACGGCCGCCGTGGTCGTGGTGAGGGTGAGGGTCGCGGTTCCTCCGGCCGTCACCGAGGCGGGGCTGAGCGAGGCGGTGACCCCGGCCGGCGTACCGCTGACCGTCAGGTTCACGGTCCGGGCGCTGCCCGCGGTCACGGCGGTCCTCACCGTGGTGCTGACGGAGCCGCCGGCCGTGACCGTCGCGGCGGCCGGGGCCGCCGTCAGCGAGAAGTCGTCGCTCGGCGCGGTGTTGCCGCTGGTGAAGGGAGCGAAGATGCGGGAGAAGTCCCAGGTGTTCTGCTCGATGCCGGAGCAGTTGTCCGCGGCGGCACCGCCGGGGCAGCTTCCGTTGTCACGCTGGAGCGCCCAGAAGGAAATCATGTTGATTCCCTTGGAGACCGCCCAGTCGTACACCTGCCTGGCGTTGGCGAGTGTGAAGGTCTCGGCCGGGCCGAAGTCGTCGACGCCGGGCATCTCGGTGACGCCGATCATGCCCCAGAGCTGGGCCGCGGTCTTGCCCGGGTAGAGCTTGGCGAGCTGGTCGTACAGTCCCTGGGCGGCGGTCCTGGTGTCCTGCGCCATGTCATGGACGGCGTTGTCGTAGTAGTCGAACGTCATCAGGTTGACGACATCGATCCGGGCGCCGTTGGTCACCGCGTTCTTGAGTACGGCGAGACCGCTGGGCGCCAGGCCCCGGGTCGTGGTCGGCAGGGTGTACGAGATCTCCAGCTTGCGCCCGGAGGCGGCGGCCCAGTCCTGGACCTTCTTGATCGCCTTGTTCCGCCGGTCGATACCGGCGGTGTTCTCCAGCGCGTCGACCTCGATGTCCATGTCGAGCCGGGGGATGTCGTAGGTCGTGACGACCTTCTGGTAGACGGCGGCGACCTGGTCGACGTCCGAACAGCTGTCGGCGATCTCGGTTCCGGTGGTGTCCGCCGTGTAGCCGCCGAAGGACGGGATGACGTCCCCGCCGCGCCCCTGGATCGTCTTGATGTCGGCGCCGAAGGATGCCGAGGCGATGGGCAGCGAGGTGTCGCCGTTCCAGTAGGTGGTGCAGGAACCCTTCGTCGCTGTCTGGAGGAAGGCCATCGTCAGGTGCTCGGCCCCGGACTGCGCGCTGAGGGCGGCGGGGCTCTCGCCCGTCCATGACTCGAAGTAGGGGGCGAAGACATGAGCGGGGAGCGGGGTCGCGGCCTGGGCGGGGGCACCCGAGACCGCGGTCAGGCCCAAGGCGGCCACTGCGGTGGCCGCCGCGGTGAGAGCGGCACGGAGGGAACGCATACGTCTCATGGCCATCCAAGATGTGAGGGAGCGTCAACTGGTGTATGACGCACTGGCGTTGCCTTAGGGAATAGCCCCGTGATCATGTGCGTGTCAATGGTCTGAACCAAACAAGGACTAGACCAATTTGCGGAGTGCTCCGCGCGCCGGAGAGCTGCTCGCGGTGTCGCGTGCGGCGGGGGTGCTGGTCAGGCGGACGCCCCGGCTTCCGGTTCCGCCCGAATGGGTGGTCATACCGCTCGGCGGCCGCTCGGCCCTCCCTGTGCGGGCGGATGTGCCTTCCGGGGCCCGTTAGAGGGTGTCACGAAAGCTATTGACCGCTCACCTCGTGTTGCGTTACAACTTATAACGAACGTACGCCCTTGTAGCTCGACCGGTGCCGCGTCTGCCGGACGAGCCGAAGCCCGCCCGATACGCGGCGCCGCCGCACCGGCCTCCCACGCTCAACGCGCCACGCTCACCCAGAAACTGACAAGGAGAACCCCATGTCCAGGATCCGCCGCACCGGCGTCCGCGCCGCACTGTTCACCGTTCCGCTCGTCGTCGCCGGTGTCCTCGGTGCCGCCGTGCCCGCCGGAGCCACCCCTCATCCCGGCAGGTCCCTCACCTGCCGTGGCGAGGGCGTCGACCCCGAGGCCCTCGTCCGGTCCAGGACCGAGACCGTGATCCAGGCTCCGCTGAGCACCCTATGGAGGCTCCAGACCGATGTGGAGCGCTGGCCGTCCTGGCAAGCCCCGGTCACGACCTCGGAGCGCCTCGATCACGGCCCCTTCCGGAAGGGCTCGGCGTTCCGATGGACGACCCCGATACCCCCCAATCCCTCGACCCCCGCCACGAGCCTGGACATCACCTCCACCGTCAAGCAGCTCAAGCGCAACTCCTGCATCCGCTGGACCGGGCCCGCGACTGCCGAGGGGCTGCACATCGACGGCGTCCATGTGTGGAACTTCACCGAGGTCAAGGGCGGTGTCCTCGTGCGCACCGAGGAGACCCACACCGGAGAGCAGGTCGAAGCGGACGTCCCCACCGCCACCAGGATCCTCCGCGAGGGCCTTGAAGGATGGCTGCGTGAGTTGAAGGAGACCGCCGAAGCCCCCACCGGTCACCAGCAGAGCTGAACCGGCACCGGAGCCGCGCCGCCGGCGTCCTGATCCTGTGCGAGGAGGAAGGCGGCGCGACGTCAGGCCCGGCGGGCCAGGAAACGGATCTGCCGGCCCGGCTCGTGCTGTGACTCGACGCCTTCGAAACCGGCCCGGCTCAGACGTCCGGGCAAGGTCGCCGGATCGAGCACCACCATGGTGTCGCCGATGTGCAGCAGCCGGAATCCGAGGCTGGGCAGGCTGTCCACCCCGCGGAACACCCCACCCGGCCGCAGCACTCGGCGGGCTTCGGCGAACAGGGCATTCTGCAGGTCGGCGGAGGGCACGTGGTGCAGCATGGTGAAGCAGACGACGGCGGAGAACCGGCCATCGGGGAAGGGGAGTTGGGCGCCGCTGCCATGGACGATCTCGACCCGGTCGGTGAACTCGGCGCGCAGCAGGGCCACCGACGCCTCGTCGATCTCCACGGCGGTCAGTTTCGTCGTACGGGGCAGTAAGGCCCTGGTGGTGGCACCGAAGCCGGGCCCGATCTCCAGGACGTCGTCCCCGAGGTCGACATCGGCCAGCATCTCGGGCATGCGCTCGGCCACCCCGGCGGCCCATCCCGGAGAGCTGCAGAGCCTGCGGTGCAGAAAGTTCATAGGCATGGCACGACCCTAGAAAGGTTGGGTGCCGGCGGCGAGACGCAGCCGGGCCAGATGATGTCGCACAGAGGCCACCGACTGTCGCCGGACCGAGGCCGCCGCCGTTCGGCCCGGATCCTCGTCCAGAGGTTCGTCACGACGAAGTGGCGGACTGTTCCACCTGGGTGTTCGTCTCCGGTGGCACGGGGAAGCGGCTCAGCAGTTCCTCCATCCAGGCGGTCGGATGGGTGGCCGAAGCCGCGCCACCGGGCAGGGCGCGTGCTTGGCGGATGCCCTCGATCAGCGCCTCGGTGGCGGCCTCGGCGGTGTAGCGGTCGGCTACCCACTGGCGGCCCGCCCGCCGGACCTGATCCTGGCCGGGCAGATCGAGCAGTTCCAGGGCCTTGTCCGCCAACTGGGAGTTGAGGTAGTGAGCCTTTTCCAACCTCATGTTGAGGCGTGGTGGAGGACGAGGACTGCCTTCACGATGTCGGTGATCCGGTTGGTGCTGCAGCGGAGCTTCCGCAGGAGGCGCCAACCTTTCAGCACGGCCATGGCCTGCTCGCCGACGCAGCGGATCTTGGCGTGACTGCTGTTGTGCCGTCGCTTCCAGCGCTTGAGCCGTCGGCCCCGGAAGGGGACTCGAATGTGCCGGCCGGCGCCTTGGTAGGCCTTGTCCGCCCAGCACTTCAGTCCTGCGGCCGCGAGCGCGTCGACGATGCCATGGCTTCGGGCCGCGGTCAGGTCGTGAGTGGCTCCAGGCAGAGCCGGGGAAGCCCAGAGCAGTCGGCCGAATGGGTCGGTGAGGACCTGGACGTTCATGCCGTGCCGCTTGTGTTTTCCCGAGTAGTAGGGGGTGTCGGCGGCGATCCGGTCGATCGGCAGCAGAGTGCCGTCCAGGATCACGAACGCTTTCGTCCGGGCCGTCTCCATCGCCTGGGCCAGGGTCGGAGCGCGAACGGCCAGGACTTCGATGGCCCCGTGTATGTACCGGTAGACGGTAGCGATGCCGATTCCGAAGCCGGCGGCAAGCTGGGCGTAGGTGTCGCCGCACCGCAGGTGGGCCAGGGCGAGCAGGGCCTGGCGGCCGGCGGGCAGGCGTCGCCACCGGGTACCGATCTCCCGTCGCCGGACTGCAAGCTGCTCGGCCAGGTGCTGCAAGGTACTGCTGGAAAGATCGATCGACGACGGGTAGGCAAGCACGCGAAGCTCCTGGCGGACACGGGTGATCTTGGTCGAGAACCCGTCTACCAGGAGCTTCGTCGTTCCGTACAGCCCGCACCAACCAACACCACAGCCCCACGGTCAGGTTGAAAAGGACTCAGTGCCCTTGCCAAGGCCGGCTTCGGTGCCATGCTCGCCGCCACCGCCCTCGCCGACGCCCCCATGGCCGGTCTCATCGACCGGCACCGGGCCGCCACGACCGGACTGACCAAGGAGATCTTCGCCGTTTCCGACCGCCTCGGCGTCACCCTGGAGGCGTTCGACGCCTTCGATCCCCGCCCCCTGCGGCCGGGGACGGACCCGGCGGAACGCGATGCCGCCTTCGACCGTCTGACGTCGTGGCTGCGTACGCAGACGAAGGACCGCAGCGGCATCTGGCGCGACCTCGCCGTAGGCCACCGGCCCGTCGAGGTCACTACCCACTACACCGACGTCTTCGACCACGCGGCCCGCGAGGGGCTGCCCACCACCCTCCTGCGTACCGTCATGGACGGTCTGCTCGAACTGGAGGGCTCACCGCACAAGATGTCGGAGTCGCGGCTGGAGGAACTGGACCGCCTCGCCGAGCCCGCGATACCCGGGCACCTGCCGGAGGCGGAGCAGGCCGAGGCGGTACGGCGCTGGCTCGACGAGCATCGCGAGGAGATGACCGCCGACCTCACCGCGTACACCTCCCAGGGCAGCGCCAGCGACGACCCGGACGAACTCGACGCGTGCCTCGGGTGGCTGCGGGACTGGCTCGACCGGCGCCTGGGCACACCGCGCGCCGAGGAGATCCTTGACCGCGCGAGCGCCGGGGACATCCTCGTCCGCCGCTACCCGGCCCGTGACGCGACCGCCGCGGACACCCGGCCGGTCCTGCTCCTCGGCCACTACGACACTGTCTGGCCGACCGGCACCCTCGACAACCGGCCCTTCCGACGGGACGGCGACCACATCAGCGGGCCGGGCGTCTTCGACATGAAGGCCGGTCTGGTACAGGCGGTGTGGGCGCTGCGCGCCCTCGACGCCCTGGACCTGCCCCGGCCGGCCTGCACCCTGATGCTGAACGGCGATGAGGAGACCGGCAGCCTCGGCTCCCGAGAGGCCGTCGTCGCCGAATCCCGCGACAGCCGGCTCGCCATGGTCTTCGAGGCAGCCGCCGACGGTGCGCTCAAAACAGCCCGCAAGGGCGTGGGCCTGTTCACCGTCACGGTCACGGGCGAGGAGGCCCACGCCGGGCTCGATCCGACCGCCGGAGCGAGCGCGGTGGACGAACTGGCCCACCAGATCCTGCGCCTGGCCGATCTGCGCGACGCCGATGCCGGAACCTCGCTCAACGTGGGCGTGGTGGAGGGCGGCACCCGCAGCAACGTCACCGCAGGACGAGCCGTCGGCCATATCGACGTGCGCGTCGCCTCCGCGGCCGAGCGGAAACGCATCACCGAGGCCCTTGCCGCACTGCGTCCGGTGGGCCCGCGGACGCGCGTGGAGGTCGGCGGGAACTGGAACCGCCCCGTCTTCGAGCGGACCGAACAAGTCGCCGCGTACGCCGAACTGGCCCGCCGTTGCGCGGCACTGCTGGGGGAGGACCTGCGCGAGACGTCCGTCGGAGGGGCCAGCGACGGGAACTTCGTGGTGGCCGCGGGAACCCCCGTCCTGGACGGCATCGGCGCGGTGGGCTCGGGCGCCCACGCCCGCTCGGAGAACACCTCGGTGTCCGGCATGGTCGCACGGTCCGCGCTGACCGCCACGGTGCTGACCTCGCTGGCCGGATGACCCCGGGGACCCGTTCCGTCCGGAACGGGTCCCCTCGACCGCCCAGCAGGGGCCTCGGAGCAGTGGGCTTCACTGTGCTGCTACCCGAGTGATGGCCGGCGCAGGGTGAAGACGCCACTTCGGCCGGGCGATTCTCGAACGCCCGCGCCGTCAACGGGCCCACCAGTGCCTCCGGGACCGGTCACACCCAGATCATGGTCAACAGGGGAAACAGCCATGCCGGACCCGGGGGCCGGGAGCCCTCATTGAGGAGCCGCGGCAAGAGACGAGCAGCGCGGAAACGGTGGTCCCAGCAACTGCAGTGCCTGGCGTGATGGTTGGGGAGCAACGCCGTTGCCGAGCGCGGTGAGCGGGGCCGGTCGTCCGACTCCCGGAGTGGCGGTGACCCACCCGGAGCCCCAGGCCGACGAGGGGAGTGATGATCGCGCGAGCCGGAACGTGGCTGTCTACCCGTGCTCGTCCGCACCGCCGGCCAGGGGGGAGCGGTCGAGGAGGCGTACGGCGAAGTCGATGGCGCGGTCCGTTCGTGCGCGGTCCCCGGAGACGAGGAGATCGAGCTGCAGGCCCCGTACCTGTGCGAGGACAAGGGTGGACAGAGCGGAGGCGTCCTCGGGTGACCAGCCGTCCGCGACAAGTCTTTTGGCGATGATCGCGATCCAGTCGTGGACGATCGACCGGGAGAGTTCCTCGTCCTCCCCGGACCCTTCCCCACGATGGCCGACGAATTCGAAAAGCAGGAGGAACTGGCGCTGCTCCTGCGGTTCGCACAGCCGACGCCACAGCGCCTTGACGAGTTCGGCCGTCGAGTGTGCCTCATGGAGTTCCGCGTCCGAGGTCAGCCATGCGGCCAGATCCGTGCGGACCTTCTCCGCGACGGCCAGGAGCAGCGCGTCCTTCGAGGAGAAGTGGCGTAGGAGTGTCGCGTGGGTGACGCCGAGAGCCTGCGCCACGGGGCGCAGGGACAGGCCGCTGATGCCGTGTTCGAGGATGTAGTCGGTCGCCGCGGCCAGCAGCTCGGGCCGCCGGTGCTGGAACCGGAGGGTGCGACCGTCGACGTGGGAAGAACTCATCGCCGCCTTGCCCTGTTCTGTGCTGATGGAGATTTAACAGTACCACTCGGTTGCCCTAACCGAGTGGTACTGCTACTTTCTCGGCATCGCAGCCGGTTCCCTCCGGCCCCAGGACGAGCCCCAGCAGTGGCGCCGGCCTGCCCGTTCCCTCCATCCCCTTGCGGATCCCCCGTTCCGCCCGAAGGACGGCAATGACCGATCAGAAGCGCATGACCCTGGCCGACCTCGGCCTGTTCACCGGTGTGCCGCAGCACGAGCACTTCTGCCGGATGAAGGACCTCCTCGACACCCGCGAGATGGCCCCCTCCGCTCACCCCCAACTCTGGCCGCGCGGTGAGGCGACCCCGCTGCCGGAGAGCTTCGAGTACGACGGCACGTCACGGGTGACCGAGGAGTTCCTGGCCCGCACCGACACGTCCGCGCTCCTCGTGCTCGTCGACGGGGCCATCAGGCACGAGAGCTACTTCCTGACTGGTGGCCCGGACGTGCCGTGGCTGTCCATGTCGGTTTCCAAGAGCTTCGTCTCCGCGCTCGTCGGTATAGCGGTCGCCGAGGGGCACATCACCGGCATCGACGAGCCCATCAGCTCCTACGTGCCGGTGAGGCCCGGTTCCGCGTACGACGGTGTGTCCATCAAGGACGTGCTCCAGATGTCCTCCGGCGCCCGGTGGAACGAGGACTACAACGACCCGGCCTCCGACATCTTCCAGCTCACCGCCGCGACGTCGGGCATCGGCGGCACGCTCGACGACTTCGTCGCCCGCATGGTGCGCGAGAGCGCGCCCGGCACCGTCTGCCGCTACAACTCCGGTGAGACGCAGATACTCGGCGCGTTGGTGTCCCGGGCCACCGGCCGCCCGGTCGCCGACTACATGCACGAGAAGCTGTGCGAGCCGCTCGGCATGACATCGGCGGGTCACTGGCTGCTGGACCCCGCCGGGACGGAACTCGCCTTCGGCGGGCTCAACCTGACCGCCCGCGACTTCGCCAGGCTCGGAGAGCTGTACCGCAACGGGGGCGTGTGGCAGGGCCGGCAGATCGTGCCCGCACAGTGGGTGCGCGACTCGGTCACCGCGACCGCGCCGCACCTGCAGCCCGGCCGCCCCCTCGTCGGCGGCCAGCAAGCCGATGGAGTCGGCTACGGCTACCAGTGGTGGCTCCCGGCGGGAGACCGCGGCGAGTTCAGCGCGGTCGGCGTCTACAACCAGTTCGTCTACGTCGATCCGGTCGGCCGGACCACCATCGTGAAGCTCTCCGCCAGCCGCCTGTACGGGACGTCCACGGACGAAGCCATCAGCGGCGAGGAGGAGACCATCGCCTTCCTGCGCGCGATCGCCCGCCACAACCACTGACCCCTGCTTCGCGTCCACCGGAACGACGTGAAGGCGTACACCGGATGGTCCCTCGCAACAGCCCTGGTCCTTCACCTCGGGCCACGGTCCACGGCTCGGGTCCTACGGGCCGTGGGACAACGCGAACATCAGCGAACCAGTGGGGTTGACCGGAGGGGGTGCCGGCGGGGGAGGCCCCCCGAACATCAGCACCGCGATCGTGACGGCCATCGCTGCCCGAGCCGGGCCGGCGCACGGTGGCACGTTGTTCCGGTCCCCGGACAGGGCCAAAAGACGGTCAGCAGGGCGCTCGGCGTCCGGCGCAGCCGGGATTCCGGCGGACGGTGCCGCCGTCGGCCGGACTGGAGCGGGAGCCGGAGCGCGGCCAGCACCCGCGGCGCCGGCGGAATCGGACGTCTGCTGGACGACGGCCGCGCGTGCTCGTGACGGCGTCGGGCGTGCCTGTTGATCTTGCCGGTTCGCCTCGTGCGCGGCCCCGGTTGAGCTGTCGCCGCATTTCAGAGGCACACCGGGCTGCTCTGCCAACGGCAGAACACCGGCCCGATCGGGCTCGACGATCACTACAGTCCAGTCTCATGACGACGATGACAACGCGCACGGTCGAGTATTCGGCCGACGGCCTGACCATGATCGGGCACCTCGCGCTCCCGGCCGGTGGCGACCGCCGGCCCGCGGTGCTGGTCGGACCGGAGGGCCTGGGGCTCAGCGACGTCGAGCGCCGCCGGGCCGATGCGCTCGCCGAGCTGGGATACGTAGCGCTGGCCTTCGACCTCCACGGCGGGCGCTACTTGAGCGACCCCGAGGAGATGCTGGCCCATTGCATGCCGCTGCTCGCCGACCCCGGCCGGATGCGGGGCATCGGCCACGCGGCGCTCGACGTGTTGCGCGCGGAACCGCGGACCGACCCCGACCGGATCGCCGCCATCGGCTACGGCACCGGGGGCGCCATCGGGCTGGAGCTCGGGCGCGACGGCGCCAACCTGCGGGCGATCGGGACAGTCAACGCGGTGACCACCGGCCGACCGGGCGAGGCGGCCCACATCCGCTGCCCGGTGTGGGCCGGAGTCGGTTCGGAAGACCCGATCATGCCGCCCGCGCAACGGGACGCGTTCACCGCCGAGATGCAGGCCGCGGGCGTCGACTGGCGCCTCGTGGTCTACGGCGGCGCCCTGCACGCCTTCCACCACCCGCCGGTCGACCACACCGTGCTCCCCGGCGTCGGCTACCACCCACAGCACGCGCAGCGAGCCTGGCGCGACATCGTCGGCCTGCTCGCCGAGTGCCTTCCTGTGACGGAGTGATCTGGGTCGGCAACCGCGAGACGACCGACCGACAGCATCATGTGGGACGACAGGGACTCAACGTCTCATCCGGCCTTGCAGCTCGGTGGGCCGGGCCAACGCTCGGGGCCGAGATCTGATGAGACGGGTCGGTTCCGGAGCAGTACACCGTGCCGCGGTGAGTACACGGTGTCGCGGTGGCGGAGGCCGCCAGGAAGGACCGCCTGGCGGCGGACCGGGCACTAGTCTTCTGAGTCAGGAATTCTGTTCAGATGTTTAGACTTGGTCCGCTGAAGGGCGCCCTTGTCGTGGGCGGCCTCCGCCACGGCGGTGAGTATCCCGACGCAGACGATCCGGGCGCGCGGCGCTGACCGCGGCCCGTCAGCCGGGCACCGGGTCGTGGAGGCCTCGCCGCCGGGCGGCTCCCGGCCGGCACCGCAGCAGACGCCCCAGCACCAGCCGGCCCCCGCGCAGCGCCCCATGCCGGTGCAGCGCCTTGACGGCGTAGGTGGAGCAGCTCGGCGTGTAGGGACAGCACGCCGGCAGCCGCGGGCTGACCGCGGTCCGGTAGTGGCGGATCACGTCGTACAGCCTGCCTGCCGCCCGGCCGCCCGGACGGGGCGCCGCCGGGTCCGCTCCAGCGGATCTCGAGAATGCGGATCCCCGGCTCAGGACAACGAAGAGAAAGAGGGCGACCCACGCGTCGGGGCAGCACGTACGGTTCCAGAAGCAGCTGTCGCCGCACGCGTCGGCGCAGTTTTCCTTGCGGCTGCTCTTCCTGGTTCCCTTGCGTTGCCCCGCCACCTGAACTGCCCCTTCGTCGGCTTCACCATGATCCTACGGACGTACGGGGACGGGTTCCGAAGGGCCCTGGCGATCCCGGTGGCCCTTCATTCGGCGGGCACCGGGGCTCGCCGCGACGCCCAGGCCAACCAGCGCGACGACGTGCTCACGCGTCTCCGAACCACACCACTGGTTGAACGCACTCGGTGAACGGGTAACAGGTGCCGTGCGCCTGCGGGCAACAGTCAGCGGACTCGGTATTCGCCGCACGGATGTGTGAAAGGTGTGCATCATTCGGGGACGGGGCCCCGTGCTGGGCGATTGGGCTGATAGCGCCCGGCCGATTTCAGTAGCATTTGATTCTGTATTGGGTTGCGTGACGGGGGGAATGCTGTGCTCGAGATCGATGGGCTGCTCGACCAGATCGTGCCGGCGGCTGAAGCGGCCGTCGTCGCCTACGGTGTGGGTGTGCTGACCGTGGCACGGGACGAGACGGCCGGGGCGACCGTACGGCTGGGGCAACGGCTGCTCGCCAGGGTCATGAACCGCGGTGCCAATGCCGAAGCCGTTGAAGCCTCCGTCACCGGCCTGGCGGAGGCGGGCGAGGACCGGGATGTGTTCGGGCTGCGGCGCATGGAGTTGAGGATCGCTCTGCGGGACGCGCTCAGAGAGCATCCGGGCCTCGCCGAAGAGCTTGCGGCGCTGCTGCCGGAAGGTCCCGCCGCTCAGGCCGGGGGTGAGCGCAGCGTCGCAGTGGCCGGAAACAGCTCCGGGATCATTTCCACCGGCGACGGTGCGCACAACACGCTGCACCGGTGAACGGCAGTACCGACCCGCGGCAGCCTGACCGCACCGGACCCGGACCCGTCCGGCCGGACGGCGACAGGTCGGTCCATGTGCGCGACAACTACGGCGTCATCAGCACCGGCGACAACGCACACGTGTTCATCGAAGCCCCGGCTCCGCCCGCCGAGAACTCGGTGGCCGGGAAGGCCAATCTGCTCGCGGACAGGGTCAGCGACTTCCTGAAGCGCGAGGAGGAGCAACTGCGGTTGTGGGATCCGGTCCCGCTGCCGTTGCGCTGTCGGCCGGTGCCACGGACGTTGGCCGACGGCCGGAACAGCGGTCCCGGTCCCTGGGCCGGGGCGGAGGCTGTGCTTCCACTGGATCTGGAGGGTCCATTGGAGGATCTCGCGGTCGTTTACGAGGGGACGAGGCCCGGCAGGCTTCTGGTGCTGGGCCGGGCGGGTTCGGGGAAGACCATTCTGATCCGGCGTTTCGCGAAGGCCCGGCTGGAGGCCCGCACGCCGACCGGCGAGGCTCCGGTACCGGTGATCTTCAGCCTGGGCTCGTGGAATCCGGCCACCACCCCCTTGCGGGACTGGCTGATCGACCGATTGGAGCGGGACTATCCCTTTCTGGCCGGGGCCAGCCCCGACGGGTCGACGACGTGGGCCGAAGCGCTGATCGGCGCCGACCGCGTTCTGGCGATCCTGGACGGATTCGACGAGATCGCCGACGGCCTGCACAAGGACGCGCTGCGGGATCTCACGACCACCACCGTGCCGTTGCTGATGACGAGCCGCCGCCCCGAACTCGAAGACGCCGTGAAGACACCCATGTTCTTCGCCGGTATCGAACTGACCGACCTCACCCTCGACGACTCCGTCGACTACCTGATGCCGACGTCCGTCACAGCCCGCCGCACCGATGCGGGCACCACCGCCCCGACCGGGTGGGAGTACGTCCTGAACAGGCTGCGCCTCCACCCCGACGAACCGGCCTGCGCCAACCTTTCCGCAGTGCTGACCACTCCACTGATGGTCACGCTCGCCCGCACCGTCTACTCCTCCGGCCGCGATCCGGCGCGGCTGCTGACGGACAAGGAGCTCAGCACCCGCGAAGCCCTTGAGGACCACCTCCTGGACAACTTCGTCCCCACCGCGTACGCCCGCTTCCTCAGCCACCGGCCTGACACGGAACGTCGGCCCTGGCGCTCCGAACGCGCACAGCACTGGCTCGGATACCTCGCCACACACCTGAAGCAACTCGACACCCACGACATCGAGTGGTGGCGGCTGGGAACGGCCATGAGTCTTCCTTCGCGCATGCTCGTCTCCGGGATCACGACCGGGCTCGCGACAGGTACCGTGCTCGGACTCGCCCCCGGGTTTGCGACACTTCGAGAAACAGCCTTCAATCTGCTGCTGCATGTGCTGGGAATCGGACTGGCCTTCGGTCTTGTACACGGAGTCATGTCGAAACTCAGGGTCGGCGGCGCATTCGAACCGTCGCGCATGCGCATACGCATCCGCGGCGGCTCGAAGAGGGTGAAAGAGAATCTTCTCCCCAGAATCTTCGGTGGACTCGCGGGTGGCCTGGTGTTCGGGGTCGTGTACGGCTTCGGACTCGCGGTCTACTTCACCGCTCTGGGCCATCCCTGGTTCGTGGCTTTACTGATCTTCGGGGAATGGTCCCTGGTCGGGCTCGGGATCGGGCTGGGAGCCGGGCTCACACTCGGGCTCATGACCGGGGTCGAGGCGCTCATCGAGACGAAATCCTCGGTCAGCCCGTCGGACCTGCTGAACACGAACCGTACGACCGTGCTCGCCCAGGTTCTCGCGATGGGCCTGACGGTCGGTCTCGGGTACGGCACCGTCGTCGCGACCATCAACAATCTCACCCTTGGGGTGGCGAGTGGGATCGTGACGGGGGTCATGGTCGCCATCGGGGCCTGCACGTTGACCGCCTGGGGCCGGTGGGTCGTCCTGGTCCGCATATGGCTGCCCCTGACCGGGCGGCTTCCGCGGGCAGTGAACGCCTTTCTGGACGACGCCTACGAGCGAGGTGTGCTGCGTCGGGCCGGCGCGGTCTATCAGTTTCGCCACGCGCGGCTCCGGGATCGCCTGGCCGAGGCCCACGGGCAACACAAAATGCCGACGACAGCGACAGGAGACCGCTGATGAACGACGGGGACCGAACAGCACGCGGCACGAGGCGGTTTGGGGCCGGGACCGCGCTGGGCATCGCGGCGGCGCTGGCGGCCGCTGCCGGAATCCTGGGGGTGCCGGGATCCCCGACCGCTTCCGCGGAACCGGTCGGGCTCACACTGCGCTACGCCTGTGCGTTCTCAGGACTTGGTAGCCAGCCCGTGACGATGCGGCTCGATTCAGACATCCCGGACTCGATCCGGGTCGGCAGGGCCAGCCCACGATCCGCCTTGAACGGAGTGGCGACAGTGAGTGCGGGCATCACGCGGCTGGCCGCCGCGGTCGGCGCGAAGACCGTTGAGGGCTCCCTGGACGGGACCGCCACCGTGACCGCACCGCAGGGCAGTATTCCCCTGGCCGTGCCCATGACGATCCCACGGACCGCTGTACCGGCCTCCGGTTCGTTCGACGTCACCGCCAAGGGCACCGCGCCCTCCCTCACGTTCACCCGACCGGGCAACGCGGAGGTCAGTGTCGGCAACCTCACCTTGAGCCTCACCCCGAAGCGTGCCAACGGCAGCACGACCCCCGTGGGCCGGCTCCACGCATCCTGCACACTGGCACCCGGGCAGAACACGGTCCTGCAGTCGCTCGCCATCACCGAGCCGGTGCAGGCAACCGCGACGGCGACGGGCGGGACCTCCTCCGGAGGGACCGGAGACGGGAGCGGTTCCGGAGGGACCGGAGGGGGAACCGGCTCCGGATCGGGTCCCGGAACCACTGCCGGTACGGCCGCGGGCACGCGGCCCGGAACCGGGTCCGGGTCCGGTCGTCCGGCGTCGGCTTCGCCGGACACCTCGGCCACGCAGAAGGCGCCGGCACCCAGCTCGACCGGGTCCGCGCCCCGCACTCCGAGCCCGTCGCAAGGAGCACCGGCCATGGATACGCCACAGGACGATGCGACCAACGCCGCCACCGACAGCGCGGCCGATGATCTGAACCCCAGGAATCCATTCGTGCTGGCGACGGGAGTCCTCGTCGTGGCGGGCGCCGCCGCCCTTGTCGCATTCGGACCGTGGCTGAGGAAGCGGCACTCCGACGGCCCGGACAGCTGAGCGGGGCCGGGCAGAATCATGGCTCACGGGCCGGCCGGCGAGACCCCGACGCCGGCCGGAACCCGAGCACCGTGCACCGCGCGTGCGTGGCCTCATCGACAGCTGGGACGCATGGGCCACCGCCGTCGGCCCGACCTGTGATGTCCGGAGTGGAAGTGCGCGACTCAATGTTCCGCGAGCCCTGGGGCGGGCACCAACTCCTGCGGCACGAAGCCCTCTTCGGCCAGTCGCTGCCACAGTTCGGGCGGGACAGCACAGCGGGCCCCCGCCGCGTTCGCCGTGACCTCCGCGGCCGACCGGCAGCCCACGATCACCGACCCGACGGCCGGATGCAGCGACGGGAACTGGATGGCCGCCGCGGAGAGCGGAACGTCGAACTCCGCACATAGTCGTCTGCATCGCCGCGCGCGGAGCAGTTCCCGCTCCGGGACCGGGCGGTAGTTGAACATCGCACCGGGGGAGGGGCCCGCGAGCAGACCGGTGTTGAAGACCCCGCCGACGACGACCGAGGTGCCGGTCCTCGCGCACAGGGGCAGCAGCGCTCCGAGCGCGTCATGGTCAAGGAGCGAGAACCGCCCCGCGATGAGCACGACGTCCACGTCGAACTCCGCCACGTACGCGGCGAGCGGCGCACTGTGGTTCATGCCGAACCCGATCGCCCGTACCAGTCCCTCGTCCCGGAGCCGGCGCAGCGCCGGGTAGGCCGTGCGCCGGACCTCGTCCGGGAAGTCGTCCGCGTCGTGCAGATAGAGAATGTCGACGGACGACCGCCCCAGGCGGTCCAGGCTCGACTCCAAGGACCTGCGGATACCGGCCTCCGTCCAGTCCGGGACCACCTCGCCGGGCGTCCCGTCGGGCCGCGGCCGCAGCAGCCAGCCCGTCTTCGTGGAGATCAGCGGCGCGGTGACACCTGCCGGTGCCAGGAGGCGGCCGAGCCTGTCCTCGGCCTGGCCGTGCCCGTAGCGCGGTGCCGTGTCGAAGTACGTGATCCCTTCGCGGGCCGCGGCCTTCAGCGTGGCCGCGGCGTCCGCCTCCGTCACCTCCTCGAAGAGGCCGCCCAGCGGTGCGGTGCCGATCCCCAGGCGGGGCAGCTCGAAGGACAGCCGGCCGGTCATCACGCCACCTCCCCGACCGGGGCGTCGCAGGTGGGCCGGCCACCGCGCAGGATCATCGTCAGAGTCAGCCGGACCTGCGTGCCTCCGGGCAGCTCCACACGGCAGTACGGACCACCGACGTCCTGTGCGGGACCGTCGTCGACCTGCGCGGTGTGCATGACGTGCTCGGCGAACGAGCCCGCCTGCACCACCAGCGAGCGCGCGGTGCCACCGAGGTTGACCAGTTCCACGACGGTGCGGTCGGGGCGGATGTCGGAGACGAGTGCCGCGACGTCCGCGGGAAGCCCGGGCCGCTGCCCGGCGGCGTCGTGGTAGCGCAGATGCATATGGGCGAGACCCCCGTTGTAGAGGACCTGGGGGGAGCCGGTGGTCAGTTGCAACAGCGCCTCGGTGACGACGGGGTTGAGGTCCTGCCAGTGGTGTATGCCAAGAACGTCCGGGCCGACGGCCGGGTCCACCGGGTCGTTCTCGATGGCCTCGACGCGTTCGGCACAGGAGTCGAGAGCGCTGCGCAGCATGCGCTCGGGGAAACCCGGGTTGCGGCCCTGCAGGAACTCGTACCACGGCTCCTCGTGTCCGGCCTCATCCTTGATCCGCTGGGTGTGCACCGTCGTCCAGTCCCACCTCGCGCCCGCCCGCAGCCGCTCGATGCGCTCCTGGTCCTGCGACTCGCGGCTGAAGTGCCACAGGGACACCGGCAGTTGGCCCGGCATCACGGTGAAGTCGAACCAGCCGGAGTCGTTGTGCCGCTGCGGCACCATCAGTGTCCGGTCGGCGTCCATCGCGCGCAGGTGCGGATCCCAGCGTTTGCCCAGGGTGCCGCGTCCCCCGGCGCCGCGCTGCTCGCCCTGGCGCAGTACGGCGTCGAGCGGGTTGCGGGCCAGGTCGAGGAAGGCCGCGTCGCCGGTCAGCAGGGCCGCGTTCGAGGCCCCGACGAGGGTGGCGCTGCCCACGGGGGAGAGGCCGTGCGGCCATGACCAGCCGTAGTGCGCGCCGTACCACCGGCCGCCCAGATACTCGCCGACCGTACCGCTCAGGCCCGCGTTGTCGGGGACGACGTCCCGTCCGTCGAGCCGTTCGCGCCAGGCGCCGACGTACTCGGCCACCCAGTCCGCGTACCGCTGCTCACCGCTGAGGAGGAAGGCGTTGGTGGCCAGTCCGGTCGCGGCCAGGTTGACGATCGTGTCACCGCGGCCCATCCGGTCCCACATCGCGCGGCCGTAGGAGCGGGCGCGCTCGGGGTCGGCCACGAGCTGATCGAAGGACGTGACGTCGTCCATCCCGTCGAGCGGCAGACCGTACGGGTGCAGGGCGAGGCTCCACGGGAAGTACGGCTCCTCGTCGCTGAATCCCGGGCGCGGACCCGCCGATCCGTTGTGCGGTGCGCGCACGACCCGGTGCTCGGGGTCGTAGTTCGGCCCGCCGGGCAGATAGAGGCCGGCGAAGCGGCGGGCCAGTTCGCGCAGTTGGGGGTCGCCGGGATCGGCCAGGCACAGACCGTAGAAGAGCAGCATGCCCTCGCCCTGGTGGAACCAGTCGTAGCCGCGCTCCGAACCGCCCTGGAGCATGCCCATCTCGGTGAGCTGCGCGGATACGCCGCTCCAGTGACGGCGCGCCGCCGGCAGGAGATCCGCGCTGCCGCCGAGGAGGTACAGCGTCGGCCAGTTGAAGAACGGCTCGTAGAAGTCGTCCACGCCATCGCGGCCGTCCGGGCCCACGCCGAGCCTGTCCCGGAAGACGAGGCGGCCGTCGCCCTCGGTGTAGCGGTCGGCGAAGAGGCGCCAGGCCTTGTCCTGACGGGCGAGCAACTCCCGCTGGAGTGTGGCCCATCGGGGCGCCTCGGCGATGCGGCGGGTCGCCCGGAGCCGGGGGCCGGGCACGGTGACGGGCGTCATCGACGCGCTCCTTCCCCTGTGTTCGAGCCGCTGGTCCATTGGTTCCTGAACATCGAGAACACATGCCCCTCGCAATCGCCCATCGATAGCCGATGGTTAGACTCACCGGCGCGAGCCACTGTGTCAATACTCCGGGACGGCACCTCAGGAGGATCCCGACCATGATCGACTGCCATGTGCACCTGTGGGACCCGTCGGCGGGGTTCCCCTGGATCCGCCCCGGGAGCGCACACCACAGGGCGTTCGGCATCGACGACCTGGCGGCCTCGGGGCCTGCCCCCGCCGTGACCGGGGCGATCCTGATCGAGGCGTCCCGCGGCGACGCCGGTGAGACGCTCGCCCTGCGCGAGTGGAGCCTTCGCCGCCCCGACCTCGTCGCGGGGTACGTGGCGAATCTGCACGTGCACGGCGACGGTGGCCCCCACCGCTTCCGCGCCCTGCTGAACGATCTCGGCGACAGTCGGCCGAACGGCATGCGCCTGGGCGGTGCGAGCTGGGCGGACACCCCGGAATCGGCCCGTGCGCTCGTCCCGGAACTGGCCGCGGCCGGGATGGTGCTGGAGCTCAATCTGGGTGCCGGGGCGCTGCGGGCGGCGGCCGGAACGGCCACCCGGTACCCCGGGCTCACCGTGGTCGTCGACCACCTCGGGAACCCGCCGAACCTCCGTGCGGACCCGGGAGAGTGGTATCGGGACCTGGAGCGGGCCGCTGCGGCGCCCAACGTGGTCGTCAAGGTCTCCGGCCTGCTCACCCAGCAGCACGGCGTGCCGCCCGACCGGACCGCCGACCTGGTCCGGCGTGCGGTGGACGCGCTCGGCCCCGACCGCATCCTCATCGGCTCCGACTGGCCGATCTGCCTGCCCCGCGGCAGCCGCGCCGATTCGCTCGAACTCTCCGTGCGCGGTCTCGACCGGCTGTCGGACGACCAGCGCGAGACGGCACTGCACACGAACGCCGTCCGTGTGTACGGGCTCCGGGGTCGGCAGCCGTAGCGTCACCCTGATTCGATTCCTACGATGATGATCGATAGACGATGAAGTCAGGCCCGGACCGGCGGCGATCGACACGCACGACGTGACGTCCGCCGGATACGGCGGGACCGGAACCGCCGCCCTCGACGGTGTACGCGGCGTTCGACCACTACGGGACTCGAAGGCAGGTGGATCGGACTGACAAGCGCATACGCGCGCCATCCGTTCAACGGCCGGGCCACGCGGCTGGACGGTGCGGAACCCGACAATTCTCGGGATTTTCGACACTTGCGCCCCACCGAGATTCCATCGATAGGCGATGACCGCGTACCATGGCGCAACTGGCTCGCCTCATCGCAGGATTGGGAATTCATGGCATCGAATGCGTCGGCTGGATTCGTCTCCACGCTGGCCACCAACAAGGACCGGTTCCGCAAGACTCTGATCTCCGACCAGGTCTACGACCTGCTCCGCCAGGCCGTCGTCGGGGGCGACCTCGCGCCGAACGAGCGCGTGGTCGAGTCGGAGATCGCCCGACGCCTGGGGGTGAGCCAGGCCCCGGTGCGGGAGGCGGTCAAGCGGCTGGCCCGCGAGGGCCTGCTCATGCACGTCCCGCGTCGCGGCCACTTCGTCGTCGAGATCTCCGCGCAGGACGCCGAGTACGCCCGGCAGGTACGCGAACCGCTGGAGCGACTCGCCGCCCAGCTCGCCACCGAACACCTCACCGACGACCACCTCCGCGAGCTCGACGCGCTGGTCGAGCGGATGCGGGACGCCGTCGCCGCGAGTGATGTGAGCCGATTCCGTGATGCCGACATCGAGTTCCACACGGTGGTCAGCCAGATCGCGGGCAATCCGTTCCTGGCCCGGATGTGGGAGGTCATCGAGCCGAGCCTGCGGACCCTGCGGGCCATCTCCGACCCCCTCTTCGAGGGCGACTGGAGCGCCATGGCCGAGGAGCACGGCCGGCTCGTCGGCCTGTTGCGGTCCGGGGACGCCGATCTGGCGGCCGCGGCGTTCGCCGACCACGCGGCCGGCCGCGGGCCCGTGCCGGACGCGCGCGAGGTGAAGAGGAAGCCGCGCAAAGCCGCGGCCAAGAAGTGAGCACCGCCCCAGCACCACAGGCCCGAGCCGGATTCCGGCTCGGGCCTTCTCACGGGGAAGCGGTCGGGGCTGACGAGCTGGTGCGTGGCTCAACGCTGTCCCGTCATCCCTGACGGGCGCGCGACGAGAGTCACGGTACCTCGCGGCGTTGTCGGAACGTCCGCATACATCCCGTATGCGGACGTCCCTCCGCCGTGCGACGCACCGCATCCGACGCCGCGCGCCGATCCGCCGGGGGCGACGGGACAGCCGTCAGCGGCGCGCGCCCGCCGTCCATTTCGGCGCCCCGTACTGGTAGGCGCCGAGGCTGGGCGTCGCATCCGTCGAGCCGTCGTTGATGCCCGGCAGCGCGATCGCCTGGTGGCGCGCGGGAGAATCGGCGGTCAGCCGGTAGTCGTTCCCGGCCGGGTCGGCGAAGAGCGGATCGGTCTCGCCGGGCAGGTTGTTCGAGAGGACGAGCCCGCCGTCGGTGGCACCGGCCAGACCGCGAATGGTGCCGATGTTGTTGTAGATCTTCGTGCCGGTCGACTGCCCCGGTTCCTTGACGTAGAACAGCGTCATTCCACCCGTGTTGTTGTACACGCCGTTGTTGTGCGAGCCGGTGCCCAGACCGTTGAGCATCACCGTGCCCTCCCGGTTGCCCCAGCCCACGTTGTTCGCGATCACCAGGTCGCTCTGGCCGTTGTCGGCGTAGACACCCGAGATCCCGAACGTGGTGAGAGTCGTGGCCGGCTCCGGATCGTGCAGCACGTTGTGATCGATGGACGTCCCCATCATCGAGGCGCTGCAGCAGGTGTAGATCGCGGCGACGTCGAGACTGAGCCGGGCGTACCCGGAGATGTCGTTGTACGCGATCAGGTCCTTGCCCGGGGTGAGGCCCTCCACGGTGTTCCACTGGAGGTTGATGCCGCTGCGGCCGACCCGGCTGATCGTGTTGTGGGTGACCGTCTGGCTGTTGCCCTGGACGGCGATGCCCGCCGCGTACGTCCCCATGTAGTCCACGTCGTGGATCACGTTGTCCGTGGCGGTGTTGTTCTGCCCGCGCAGCGCGATCCCGTTGCCCGCGCTCAGCGACAGATCGCTGTTCACGATCCTGTTGTACGTGCCGTCCAGGACGATGCCCGTGTCTCCGACGCCCCGCGTCACCGTGCTGCCGCAGTCCGTCGTGCCGCGCGTGATGTCGGTGTAGTGCGACAGATACGTACCGGTGATGCCGTCCAGCGTCACGCCGGTGCTGGTCGGTCCGGTCCTGATGGTGGAGGCGAACAGTCCGACGCCCGCCACCGTGGTGTGGCTCGCGGCCGTCAGATCGAAGGCCAGGGACCGGGCCTTCGCCTCGATGGTGTGCGCGGCGGGGCTGTCCTCGCTGTAGAGGTACAGGCGCTTCGCGGCCGGGTCGTAGAACCACTCCCCGGGGCGGGCGAGTTCGCCGATCTTCCCGGCGAGGGCGTACCGCGTCTCCTTCGGTACGACCTTGTGCACGCACGGCGGCGCGGCGTCCAGCGTCACCGAGCCGGCGGCGGAACTCTTCACCGTGCCGGTCGCCGAGACGTACCAGTAGCCGGTCAGGGCCCGCGCGCCGTCCCAGTACCCGGCGGGCCGGGTCAACGCCTCGTCCCTGATCGTCGCCTCCGCGCTGCCCGCGCCCGCGTACTGCAGCGTGGGGTCGAGCAGATCGAGCCCCGGGTAGGGCCACTGCGCCTCGACGTTCGCCTTCTTGTCGGTGAAGACCTGCACGGTGGTCACGTCGGATCCCAGGTCGACGGAGGTGCTGTAGACGTGTCCGGCGGCCACGGCGTCACTGAACGCCGAGTCCTGGGCGTACGGATCACTTTTGGCGATCTCCGCGACGTCCGCGCCGGTGACGGGCGCGAAGCCGCGCACCGGCGCGGTCCCGCTCAGCGTCACCTTCGCCCCGGGCGCCGCCCGGTAGGTGATCGGCAGCCCGGCGGTGCCCGACCGGGCCGGCACGACCGTCTCGGCGTACGTACCGGATTGGATCAGACAGGTGTCCCCGGGCTCCATGACGTCGGCGCACCGCTGGATGTGCTGGAACGCACGATCCGTACGGGTGCCCTTGTCGGAGTCCCGGCCCGAGGGAGCGACGTAATACACCTCTCCGGCCCGGGACTTGTGCGGAAGCGCGGCGGCCGGAACGGCGGCCGCCACCACGGACAGCGACGCGAGCAGGGCGGCTGCGGACCACGACCCCTTACCGGGACGTGGCCACCATTTCCTCGACACTGGACGGTCCTTTCTTCTCTGGCGGAATGCGGTCCGCCCGCTCATCCCTTCACCGCGCCCACCGTCAGACCGCTGATGATGTGGCGCTGCATGTAGATGAAGAAGATGATCACGGGCGCGATGGCGAGCAGAAGGTTGGGGAACACCTTCGTCAGGTCGGTGGAGTACTGGCTGATGCCGGCGTAGATCGCCGTCGTCACCGTGTAGTGCCCGGACGAGGGGCTGAGCAGGATCTGCGGCGAGATGAAGTCGTTCCAGATCCCGATCGAGTTGAGGATCAGAACGGTGACGACCGCCGGACGCATCAGCGGGAAGATGATGGTCCAGAAGGTCCGGTAGCGGCCCGCGCCGTCGATCGTCGCCGCATGGTCGATGTCCACCGGAATCGTGCGGATGAAGCCCACGAACAGGAAGATGCTGACCGGCAGCGTGGAGGCCACATCGTGTGCGACCAGACCGGTCACGGTGTTGGCGAGACCGATCTCGCGCAGTACGTAGATCACCGGAATGATCACGGCGGCGCCGGGGATGAACGTGCCGGCCAGGAAGTACAGCAGCACCAGCTGCGTCCGCTTCTTGAGGCTGCGGGCTATCGCGTACGCCGCCGGTCCCGCAAGCGCGATGCAGAGCACGTCCACCGTGATGACGAGGAACAGCGTGAAACCGTAACCGCCGATGACGTTGTACTGCGGATTGCTGATGGCGGCAGACATGTGCTCGAAGGTCATCCCGCTCAAGGGGATCGAGAACGGGCTGTCGAGGATGTCCTGCTGCGACTTGAAGGCGTTCACGACGAGCAGGTACACGGGCACGATCATGACGACGAACAGCAGGCCCAGGAGCGCCCAGCGCAGGGGGGAGCGGGACTCCCGCCGTTCCGTCCGTGAGACCTCCGGTGCGGAAGCCGGTGCGGTCCGCGGTCTGTCGCGGACCTTTGGTTCAGTGACGACCACCATCGGCTCCTAACCGGTCGCAGCTTGGTCCTGGCGGTTGCGCAGCGCGGTCACGACGAGGGCGAGCGCGGCGGAGACGACCATCAGGAACACCGCCTGAGCCGTCGCGTAACCGACCTTGGTGCCCTCGAAGGACCGGGCGAGAATGAGATAGGTGAAGGTCTGCGTGGAGCCGGCCGGCCCTCCGCCGGTGAGGCTGACCACGATGTCGTACGCCCTCAGCAGGCCGACCAGGTTCAGTACGGTCGCCACGGTGATCACGGGCGCGATCATCGGGACCACGATGCGCAGATTGATCTGCCGCCTGCTGGCGCCGTCCATCGCCGCGGCTTCCAGGAGCTCCGCCGGGACGGTCTGCAGGGCGGCCACGAACAGCACGACGTTGAAGCCGAAGCCGGCCCACACGATGACACCGATCAACGTGTACAGCGCGAACTTCTCGTCGAAGAGAAAGCCGATCGGCTCCATGCCGAACGTGGCGAGGGTGTTGTTGACCGCCCCGTTCGTGCCGAGGATCGCCGCCCAGAGATAGCCGAGGATCAACGCGCTGATCACGTGCGGGAAGTAGGCGACGGCGCGGAAGAACGAGTTCGTACGCGATCGGCCCTTGAGGATCAGCGCGTACATCAGGCCCGCGCCGACCATCGAAGCGGTGCCGATCGCGGTGATCATCGCGGTCACGTACCAGGCGTCCGTCGAACTCGGGTCGTCGAAGAGGTGCTGGTAGTTCTCCCACCCGATGACCTTCGCCGTGGAGAAACCGTCCCAGTCCGTGAAGCTGAGGTAGATCGCCACACCCACGGGCACGACCGTCAGCACGGTGTACAGGAGCACGGCCGGGCCCATCATGCCGAACGTGACGGCCGCCTCGCGGACGTGGGCCCGCCTGCGGCCGGAGCCGGGTGCCGCCGAGGCGGCGCAGGAGCGCGGCTCCCGCCGCGTCAGTTCTGCGAGTTCCACCACTTGTCCAATCCGCCCGCGGCGTCCTTCGCGGAGGTGCCTGTGTACAGGGACTGGATCTGCTTGTTGAGCTCGTCGCTGAACCCGGCGACCGGCTGGTTCTCGCCGGACTTGACGAGTACCGACGGAGTCCCGTCGAGGATCTTCTGCACCGAGGTGCCGAGGCTGGACATCGGGTAGCCGAATCCCGTGCGCAGATTGCCGTCGGCGGCGAGCTGGCTCTTGATCGCTTCCTCGTCGGTGACCAGCCACTTCACGAGGTCGATGGCCTCGGCCTGGTGGCGCGACTGTTTGACCACGGTGTAGGGGTTCGAGATGTTGCCGAACTGGCCGGACGGGTAGGCGCCGTCGGTCGGCATCGTGAAGACACCGATCTCGTCGCTCTTCTTCGCCGCGTCCGCCGCGGGCACGAAGAAGGAACCCATCATGTACATCGCCGACTTGCCGTTGAGGAAGGCGGTCTGCCCGTCGGCGTACGTCAGACCCAGCGCGCTCTTGTCGAGGTAGCCCTTGTCGATCCACTGCTCGTAGCGCTTCAGGTACGGCACATAGCCGCTGTCGGCGAAGGAGACCTCGCCGTCGTTGCGCTGCTTGATCCACCGCGGGTTCCCGGTGAGCACACCCGCGTCGGCCATCATCGAGAACTGCCCGCCCGTCACCCACTGGCCGGCGGTCTGCAACGGCTTGTAGCCCGCGGACTTCAGGCTGTCCATGGCGGCGGTGAACTGACTCAGCGTCCGGATCTTCGACGCGTTCACGCCGGCCTTCGCGAAGGCCGCCTTGTTGTAGAAGACCAGCGACTGGATCTGCTCGCCGACGCCGACCATGTACGTCCTGCCGCCGACGGCGTACTGGCCGGCCAGCGGTGTGTCCTTCGTCCAGGCCTGGTCGGACAGGTCCGTGAAGAGTTTGACCGTGTCGGGGGCCGGGATGATCTGCTGGGCGATGTCGGGCGGGTCGCCGGCGGCGAGGTCCTGGGTGAGCTTGGCGTTGGCCGAGATCGTCCCGGTCAGCTCCAGCTTCACCTTCACTCCGGGGTGGCTCTTCTCGTACGTCGCGAAGAGGCCTTTCCAGTACTGCTCTGTCAGGTTCGGCGAGATGTTGACGATGACACGGAGAGTCGTGCCCTCCGCGGCCCCGTCGGAACCGCTTCCCCCGCAGCCGACCGCGGAGGCCAGCACGAGCGGAGCCAGCGCGACCGCGGAGGCTCGGTGCCACATGGTTCTCATCGGACACGCTCCATTGCGTAGTCGTGAATAATCGATAGCTGAGGTGCAGTTGCAGGTGTTCGTGCGAGTTCGGCAGGAAGGGGAGGGGCGCCGCGGTCCGAACGGTGCGGACGGGGCCCGGTAGGCGCCCATGGCAATCGCCTATCGATTGCTGATGCTATGGGTGGCACCCCGCATGTTCAAGGGTGCTGCCGAAACCGCTTGCTCCCGATCGCCCGCTGCCGGTGCACGGCGACACGGTCCGCTGGTCAGGGGTCGGGGAAGCGTCTGGACCGGACGGGTCGAGCGCCCCCAACTGTCCGGCAGCGGCGGGCATCCGCGGTCCCGCGGATCCCGGGCCGGGGCCTCGGTGGGGATCGCGCTCTCCGTCGTGGAACGCCCGCGCCCATGCCGGGGCGAGCGGCCGCGGTGCAGTGGACATGGAGGACTCCTGACGGATTGACAGCACTAATCGATTGGCTGTTATCTACCATCGATAGACGATGATGTCACTGGCGTTGCGTGCGGGGAGCGCGCGGAGAGGCACGTGAATGAACCAGAGCAGGGAACAAGGAACGTCGTCGGCGGGGGAGACCCCGGCCTACGAGTCGATGCGGTCGCCGGTCCACACCTCGTCCTTCCGGCGGCCGACCCGGCGGATGGTGGAGGCGCTGGAGGATGTGAGCGCGGCGACGGCCTGCGCGAAGCTGCACCAGATGGGCATCACCAGGACTTTCATCGACGGGCCCGTGCCGCTGCACCGGGAACCGGACGTCAAGGTCACCGGCGGTGCGGTCACCCTGCAGTTCCTGCCGCAGCGCGAGGACGTCTTCAACGGCGCCGCACAGGAGGACATCGAGCGCAAGACCCCGCTGTGGGGGGTACTGGAGTCGATCACACCCGGCGACGTGCTGGTGATCTCGGCGCAGGCGAGCCACTTCACCGGCTGTCTCGGCGACATGCTGGTGCGTTACTTCAAGCTGCGCGGCGGCGCCGGGATCGTCGTGGACGGGCGGGTACGGGACGCGGCGCGGATCCGTGCCCTCGGCGTCCCGGTCTGGTGCACCGGAGTCACCCCGCACTACGCTTCGCAGACGGAGCTCTTCCCCTCCGCGTTCAACGTGCCGGTGGGTGTCGGCGGCACCCTGGTGACGCCGGGCGACCTGATCGTGGCCGACGAGGACGGAGCCGTGGTCGTACCGCAGGACCGCGCGGTCCCGCTGGCGGAGGACTCGCTCCTGCACCAGGACCGTGAGGCCTTCGCGCGCCGCCGCCTCGACGAGGGCGGCCTGCTCTCCGACTACTATCCGCTCACCGGTGAAGGGCTGGACGAGTATCTGGCGAGCAGGCCCGCGACCTGACCGCTCGTGGGCACCGTACGGGGACGGCTCCGTCCCCGTACAGGACGCGCCGGCGGCGTTCCGGCTTCAACGAAGTCCGTAGTAGAGGGAGTTGTGCGTGGTGTCCGGAAGATAGAGCACATCGTGGCCGTCCGAGTCCCGCCGCACCGCGAGCCGGTCCGCGCTCACGCCCGGCGCGGCGGACTGCGCGCTCCAGGCCCCGTCCGCCGACTGCGTCGCGGCGAAGACCCGGTCGGTGCCGGAAGCGGTCACGTAGTAGATCCGCTTGGTGTCCGTCCCGTCCCACGTGATGCCGAGGGCGGCCGAGGTCTGGCCGCCGGCGTACACGGTCTTGCTGACCCAGTCGCTGCCGCTCGGATAGGAGTAGTACACACGGAAGTTGCCGCCGCTGTCGGCCGAGCGGTAGCGGTAGGCGACCTTCGGGACGGAGCCGTCGAGGGTGAGCTTGGCGCTCTGGACCGCGGGACCGGTGTACGCGTTGTCGATGCTCCACTCCTCGCCCGCGGTGAGCTGCTGAATCACGTCGGAGGTGTCGGGCGTCACCGGGACGGTGAGCGCCGCCCCCGTGCTGTCGGCGAAGCCGCCGGTCGCCGGGTCGTAGCGCAGGTAGGACAGCTTGTGGCGGAACCCGGTCGCCGGCGCCTTGGCCCACTCGTACAACAGGTGCAAACGTCCCTCGCCGTCCACCGTCAGGTCGTCGGGATACACGGAGCGGTTCGGCGCGCCGGCGAAGGTGGCGACCACACTCCAGCGCGCCGCCGAGTTGTCCCAGCGATAGAGCTTGCCGGGGCGCTGGTCGGCACCGGCGCCGACACGGGCTGCCAGGTACAGATCGCCGTTGGGGGCCGTGGCGACGATCGGGTAGGTGATGCCCTGGCCCTGGTCGGGCAGTTCGGCCGCGTGGTCGGTGACGTCCCCGCCCGGGGCCTCGGTACGGAAGTAGCGCCAGGCGTCGGCGTGCATGGAGGCGAACACGTGCAGACGGCCACTGCCGTCCCGCGCCACGGACGGCTGGTTGTGGCCGTTGTCGTCGGGGAACTCGGCCCGCGCCCCGCTCCGGTCGCGCAGCGGCAGAAGGCTCCAGACCCCGTCCGGGTCGCGCCGCGCGATGGCGGGCCGGTGCGTGGCGGCCGTCGAGCCCGGCTCGTTGAAGGCGAAGTACGTGTACTGGCCCCGGCCCTTGTACGTGGCGACCGGCGTCCACCAGGCGGCCTGGTTCGACGAGTCCATCGCGTACGGGACCTTCTCCAGCACCGTCGCCGCGGCTGCCGTGCTCTGCCCGGTGTCGGCACGGGCGGCTGTGACGGGTGAGAGCAGGGCGGCCAGGGCCGCGGCCGAGGCGGTGTACGTGCGTGCCGTGGGACGTCGCAAGGTGAGCTCCTTCGCGGGTGCGTGCTCGGGCGTGGAGATGACGCGGACGGCAGCGGCCCGAGGGCCGGCCGGCGCGGTCGTCGTACGGGGTACGGAGCAGGGCCCGGCGAGGGTCGTTCGACATTCACCGGGCCCGGACAACGGCGCTGCCTCTCAGCGCTTGATGAGTGCGGCGGCCTCCTCGCCGGCCTGCTTCATCGCGTCCTTCGGCTTCGACGTGCCCACGAGGACGGCCTGCACCTGCTTGGCGACGGCCTCCTCGATCTGGGCGTTCTGCGCGAACTGCCAGAACGGGTTGCCGGTCGCCGTCCTGGTGATCTTCTCGGTCCACTCCGTGGTGAAGGTGTCCTGGGCGACCTTCGGGTCGGCCAGACCCGCCGTGGTGGACGGCGGCAGTGCGCGCGCGGTGAAGTACTCGGACGTGGTGGCCCGGTCGCTGGTGGTGTGCAGCGCGAACTCGGTTGCCGCGTCCTGGCCCTTGCCCTTCACGATCGCGATCACGCCGCCCCACAGCAGTGCCTGCGGTGTGTCCCCGGCCTTCAGCACCGGACGCTCCATGGGCTGCATGGCATCGGCCAGCGTCTTGTCCTTGGACTGGGCGGAGGTCACGCCCTTGCCGATGATGGCGTCGTCGTAGAAAGCCGCCTTGCCCTGCCCGAACAGGGCGCGCGCGTCGAAGCGGTCCACGTCGGCGGCGATCAGCTTCTCGTCGTGCAGCTTCTTGTACCAGGTGACCGCGTCGACCGAGGCGTCGTCGCCGATCGTGACCTTCCCGCCGTCGAGCAGCGTGCAGCCGAAGGTCTGCATCCACGGGAAGATGTCCTTGAGCTGCGCGACCTTGGTGGCCGCGGCATACGGTACGACACCGCCGCCGAGCCCCTTCAGCTCCCGCAGGGCGGCCTCGAACTCCTCGATGGTGGTGGGGTGCTTCTTGATCCCGGCCTTCTCCAGAAGCCGGGAGTTGGCGATCACACCGATCGATCCGGTGTTCCACGGCAGGCCGTACTGCTTGCCGTCGTACTTTCCGCTGTTCAGCGCCACGTCCGTGTAGCCGCCCTTGCCCGCCGCCGATCCCAGGTCGGCGAGCTTGCCCATCTGCGCCACCGCGGCCAGCCAGGCGAGGTCGAGGTGCACCGCACCCGTCGTCTCCCCGCCGCCGAGCTTGAGGGTGAGCTGGCTCAGGTACTCGTTGTACGGGTACGAGACCGCTCGGATCTTGGACTTCTCGGCCTTCTCCCACGCCGTGATGATCTTCTCGATCGAGGGCTTGGCCGCTTCCTCGTTGAGCGACCAGGAGGTGAAGTCGAAGTTCTTGGACTTCGGGTCGCCGCCGTTGGAGGTGCTGCCGGCGCCGGACGGGGCGCACGCGCCGAGCACACCGGCGCCGGCCACACCGAGCGCGCCGATGCCGAACATACGCAGCGCGCCGCGCCGGCTGATGCCAGAGGTGGTCATGATCTCTCCATGAGGGAGTGGGCGGAAGGGGAAGTACGTGGGGGAGGGGGCGGGCCGATGCCGCGGGTTCAGCTCTTGACCGAGCCGGCGGTCATGCCGCCGACGAGGTAGCGCTGCAGGAACATGAAGGCGACGACCACCGGGATGGACACGATGAGCGAGGCCGCCATCAACTGGGGCCAGGCGGTCTGGAACTCGCCGATGTAGGTGGAGACGAGGCCGGGAGGCAGGGTCTGCTTCTCCTTGTCGGCCAGGGTCAGCGCGAAGATGAAGTCGTTCCAGCCGCGCACGAAGGCGAACAGCCCGGCGGCGATCATCCCGGGCGCGGCCAGCGGCGCCACGATGGAGTGCAGCGTGCGCCACCGGGACGCACCGTCGATGGACGCCGCCTCCAGCAGGGCGTCCGGGATGGTGTCGAAGATGCCCTTCAGCATCCAGACGCACAGCGGCATGGTGAACGTGGTGAAGGAGAGCACCAGGGCCGTGTACGTGTTGAGCATGCCGAAGCTGGAGAACACGGTGTACAGCGTCACCAGCAGGAGGGCCTGGGGGAACATCTGGGAGGCCAGCACCAGATGCATCAGCGACCGGCGCCCGCGGTAGCGGAACTTGGAGAACGAGTAGCCCATGTATGTGGCCACGACCACGCTCAGCACGGCGGTGATCGAGGCCACGATGAGCGAGTTGACCATGTATGTGATCAGCTGGTCGTTCTCGGCGAGGGCCGTGAAGTTGCTGAGGGTGAGGTCGGTGGGTATCAGCTTCGGCGGGAACTGGAAGGTCGACTCGGGGGTGCTCAGCGCGGTGACGAGCAGCCAGTAGACCGGCAGCAGGCCGAAGGCGCCGATGACGACGACCGCGCTCCAGGCGGCGATCCGCGAGCGCAGCAGGTCCTTGCGCATACGGCGCCGTGTGGTGCGCTCGGCCCGCGTGGCGGACGGCCGCGGACGGCCGGCGGCGGACAGCGGGGTGGAGGTGGTGGAGGTCATCAGGCGTCGCCCTTCCGCTCGGTGATCCTGAGGTGGATGGCGACGAGGAGGAGCAGGAGCAGCATCCACAGCCCGCCCAGCGCGGTCGCCCGGCCGATGTCGAAGCCCTTGAAGGCGGTCTGGTACACGGCGGTCGCGAACGTCTCGGTCGTGCCGGCCGGTCCACCGCCGGTGAGGACGTAGATGGTGTCGAAGTGCTGGAAGTTCCAGATGAACTCCAGCAGCAGAACGATCGAGGCGACACCGCGGACCTGCGGCCAGGTGACGGCGAAGAAGCGCCGGATCGAGCCCGCCCCGTCCATCGAGGCCGCCTCGTGCAGCTCCCTGGGCACGGTCTGCAGACCGGCCAGGAGCATCACCATCATCCAGGGGAAACTCGCCCAGGTCTTGGTGACGATGACGGCGATCATCGCGGTGCCGGGCCGGCCGAGCCAGGCGACGGACTCGTCGATGATCCCGGTCTCCATGAGGACACCGTTCAGCACCCCGTAGTTCGCGTTGAAGATCCACATCCACAGGAAGGAGACCACCACGCCCGGGATCACCCAGGGAAACAGGAACAGGCCGCGCAGGAAGCCGCTGCCCTTGAGGCCGGTGTTCAGCGCGAGCGCGAGCGCGAAGCCGAACACGAAGGGGACGAGCGTCGCGCCGACGGTGAAGACCAGCGTCTGCTTGAGGATCGTGAGGAAGTCGCCGTCCAGCCAGTACGTGAAGTTGTCCAGGCCCACGAACTCCCGGCCCGGCAGCCGCAGATCCTGCTTGAAGAAACCGGTGAACAGCGCGGACAGCAGCGGGTAGAAGATGATCGCCGCGAACAGGGCGAGTCCCGGTGCGGTCAGCAGCAGGGCGAACGCACCGTTGGAGAGCCGTCCGCCGGTCCGCTCGCGGGGCGGGGGCGCCTTCTGGGGAGGTGCGGCCGTACTCATGGGTGTGTCCTCTCGAACGGGGCGGGAGCGCCGGGGCCCTGCGTGAACGCCATCCATGCTCCAATGAATGCAAGTTGCAGCATGCGGGATCGTTCTCCATATCGTGCGATGGCGTCAACCCTTGTGGGTGGTGACTCGCCGGTTCTGCGCAGGGCCGGCGAACTCGCCCCACCTGCTCTGAACGTGCACTTCGGCTCGCGACAGCCAGGTCGATGGCCGTGACCGAAACTTACAACGGATCCCACTGGCTGAACAGTGGTTGCACAATATGGATGTGATGTACGTTCATGGCGGCTCCGCTAGGGCGGGGAGTATCCGAGCTTCACCACCAAGGAGGCCGCACCGTGCGGGAAGAAGAGGTCCATTACGACATCGCCGTGATCGGTGGCGGATTGGCGGGGACCTGCGCGGCCATCGCCGCGGCCCGCCTCGGCCGACGCGTCGCACTGGTCAACAACCGGCCCGTCCTGGGCGGCAACGCCAGCAGCGAGATCCGCGTCTGGGTCTGCGGCGCCACCGCGCACGGCGTGCACCGCTGGGCCCGCGAGACCGGAATCATGGGCGAGCTGTACACCGAGAACCAGTACCGCAACCCCGAGGGCAACCCCTACTACTGGGACCAGGTCGTCCTCGACGCCGTCCGCGCCGAACCGAACATCGACCTCTACCTCAACACCGACGTACGCGAGGCCGACGCGAGCGGCCCCGCCGACAGCCGTGAGGTGCACTCCTGCACCGGCTGGATGATGGGCTCGGAACGCCGCATCACCTTCCACGCGCGCCAGTTCCTCGACTGCACCGGTGACGGCCTGCTCGGCCACCTCGTCGGCGCCCGCTACCGCATAGGCCGCGAGGCGCGGGCCGAGTTCGACGAGCCCTGGGCGCCGGCCGAGGCGGACCAGGCACTGCTCGGCTCGACGATCCTCTTCCACACCAGGGACACGGGCCGGCCGGCGAAGTTCGTACCACCCGCCTGCACCAAGGACCTGTCGACCACGCCCATCCTGCGCAACCGCATCCTGCGCACCGGGGACAACGGCTGCGACTACTGGTGGATCGAGTGGGGCGGCGAACTCGACACCGTCCACGACAACGAGCGCATCCGCGACGAGCTCCAGGCCGTGATCATGGGCATCTGGGACCACATCAAGAACTCCGGCGAGTTCCCCGACGCGGCGAACCTCACCCTGGAATGGGTGGGCAGTCTCCCCGGCAAGCGCGAGTACCGCCGCTTCGTCGGCGACCACGTCCTGACCCAGCAGGACATCCTCGAACAGCGCCAGTTCGCCGACCGGATCGCCTTCGGCGGCTGGTCCGTCGACCTCCATCCCGTACAGGGCATGTACGCGGATGAGCCCGGCGCCCGCCAGCGCTACGCGGACGGCATCTTCCACATCCCGCTGCGCTCCCTGTACTCGGCGAACGTCACGAACCTCCACTTCGCCGGGCGCAACATCTCCGCCACCCACATCGCCTTCGGGGCCACCCGCGTCATGGCCACCTGCGCGACACTCGGCGAGGCCGCGGGCACCGCTGCCGCCCTCTGTGTCGCCGAGGGCCTCACCCCACGCGAACTCGCCACCCGGCGACCGGAACTGGTACGCCACACCCTGCTGCGCCAGGACGCCTCCGTGATCGGCCTCGCCGACGACGATCCCGACAACCTGGCGCGCGCGGCCCGTGTCACCGCCTCCTCCCATCTGACCCGCCTGGCCGCCGAACCCACAGCGACCGCGCCCGGCGCCCCGTACCCCCTCACCCGGGACCTCGCCCTCCTGCTGCCGGTCGACCCCGCACTGGACGCGGTCGACCTCTTCGTCCAGGGCGCCCCGGACGGCCGGTCCCGCGAACTCACCGTGGAACTGTGGGGTACGGGCCACCCCGAGAACGCGGTCCCCACCGACCACATCCTCACGACCACCGTCACCGTCCCGCCGGACGGCCCCCACTGGGTCACGGCCCGTCTGGACCACCATCCGGACACCCCCCGCAACACGATCCTCATCGCCCGCGCCTGCCCGGACACGGCCCTGGTCCTCCTCCCCGAACGCACCGACGGTGTCCTCGCCCTGCGCAGGAAGGCCGAGGGAGACGCGGCCGTCGACCACGACATCCCGGAGGAGGACGGCCAGCCGGTCCTGGAGTGGCAGGCCCGCGGACTGCGCCGTCAGACCTTCGCCTTCCGCGCGACCCCCGACACCACCGCATTCCACCCCGAACGGGCCGTGGGCGGATACCAACGCCCCTACGGCGGCCCGCACATGTGGTCCTCCGAGCCGGAAGGCGCCCCCCAGTGGCTCCGTCTCGACTGGGAAGAGGAGCGAGAACTCACCGGGACGCGCCTGGTGTTCGACGACGACGTCGACGAGTACCTCAACAACCTGCACCGCCACCGCACCCCGTACGAGGTCATGCCGGAACTCGTGCGCGACTACCGCGTCCAGAGCCGTGACCCCGACGGCACCTGGCACACACTCCTGACGGTGACGGACAACCGGCGCCGCCACCGCGTACACGAACTGAAGGCCGCGGACGGCCGCCCCGTACGCACCGACGCGCTGCGGCTCGTGGTCGACGCGACGCACGGGGCACGGCACGCGCATGTGATCGCCTTCAAGGCGTACGGCGCGTAGCCGCACGGCGGAGGGGTCCGGTGAAGGCTGATCAGCCTTCACCGGACCCCTCCGTCATGTGCGTCAGAGCGCGCCGAGTGCCTGACTGATGGCGTCGGCGGCCTCGATGACCTCCCGTACGAGGGCGAGGCGCTGCCCCTCCGTGTCGGAGCGGTCCCCGAGCAGCGAGGTGGGGCCCCACAGGGAGATGGCGGCGACGACGTCCCCCGAAGCGTCCCGGACGGGCGCGGCCAGGGACGCGCGGCCCAGGGCGCGCTCCTCGGCCTCGACGGCGTAACCGGTGCGCCGGACGGTGTCGATCTCGGTGTCGAGGAGGTCGTGACTGGTGGTCGTGTACTCGGTGAGCGCGTCGAGCGGTTCGGTCAGCAGCTTGCGACGCTCTTTGGGAGCGAGCCCGGTGAGGAGGCACTTGCCGATGCTCGTGGCATGCAGCGGGGCGGTGTGTCCGGCCTGCGTATAGGACTTGGGGGTGCGCGTTCCCTCGAAATTGCACAGGAACATCAGCTCGGTGCCACGCCGGACGGCCACGTTGGCCCCGAGCCCGGTGCGGCTGGCGAGGTCCTGGAGCACCATGCGGGCGGCCCGGTGCACCGGGTGGCGGTTGGTGGCGGTGGCGGCGAGGGTCAGGAGACCGAGGCTGAGCCGGTAGAGGTTGCTGACCGGATCGCGTTCGACCATGTCGAGGCGCTCCAGGGTGGACAGCAGGCGAGAGGTGGTCGACGAGCCCAGTCCGGTGAGCTCGGCGACGTCGGAGACGCGCAGTTCGGCCCGACCGGAGTCGAGTGCGCGCAGCACCGAGACCGCTCGTTCGACGCTCTGGTTCGTCCCGACATCGGTCGCCCGCGTAGCCATGACCCTCCTCATTTTGCAAATCGCTTGCACAATCTGCATCAGCATATCGCGCATGATCGAGGCCCGTACCTGATATCGGCGACAGTGGGTGGAGCGCGGCGACGGCCGGCCGGGCCCGCTGATCCGCTGGGCCGTCGTCGCCCGTGGCACCGGGTGGGCCTGCGTGATCTGCCGGCCGTCATCACGGGGCCGGATGGCTGGTCGCCGCCGCCGGGACCAGCCGGTGCGGCGGATTCCGGCAAGGTGGCTCGTACCGTGCTCGCATGACCGCACGTCACCGCAGGAGCCGCCGCCCCGGGTACCTCGTGGCGGCGGCGGTGTTCGCCGTGGGCATGGCGGGCACCACCCTGCCCACACCGCTGTACGGGCTCTACCGCGCCCAGATCGGGTTCTCCGAGCTGATCGTGACGGTGGTGTTCGCTGTGTACGCGGTCGGCGTCATCGCCTCCCTCCTGCTCGCGGGCGACTACTCCGACCAGGTGGGCCGTCGTCCTGTTGTCCTGTGCGCCCTGGGTTTCGCCGCCGCCGCCGATCTGTGCTTCCTGTTCGAGGGCGGTCTGCCCCTGCTCTTCGCGGCCCGACTGCTGTCGGGGTTCTCGGCCGGACTGCTCACCGGGGCTGCGACCGCCGCCGTCATGGAACTCGCCCCGCCGGACCGCGCGGCCCGGGCCGGGTTCGCGGCCACCGCGGCGAACATGGGCGGCCTGGGCTGCGGAGCGCTGCTGGGCGGCCTGCTCGCGCAGTACGCTCCGGCGCCGTTGCGGCTGCCTTTCGCGGTGCATCTGGCCCTGGTGGTCGCGGCCTGCGTCCCGGCCCGGCTGCTGCCCGAGACCGTGGCCCGTCCCCGGCGGCTGCCTCACGGGCGGCCGCAGGGGATGGCCGTGGCGCCTCAGGCGCGGGGAGTGTTCCCCTCGGCGGCGATCGCCGCGTTCGCGGGCTTCGCGCTGCTCGGTCTGTTCACCGCGATCGCGCCGAGTTTTGTGGCCGAGGTGCTGAGGATCAATGATCTGGCCCTGTCCGGGGCGGTGGCCTTCTCCGCCTTTCTCGCCTCCACCCTGGGGCAGCTGCTGACCGGACGACTGGGTGTGCGCCGAGCGCTGCCCGCCGGATGTCTGACTCTCGTGGCAGGACTGCTGCTCGTGGGCGCGTCCGTCGTGGCGGAGTCGCTGCCACTGCTGCTGGCGGGTGCGCTCGTCGGTGGTTTCGGTCAGGGCCTGGCCTTCCGGGCCGGTCTGACGGCGGTCGGTGATGCCACCCCGCGCGAGCACCGCGGCGGTACCCTCTCGGCGTACTTCGTCGTCGCCTACATCGGAATCGCCGTGCCCGTGGTGGGTGTGGGAGCGCTGACGCTCCGGCTGGGGCTGCGGACCGCGAGCTTGGTCTTCACGGCCGTGGTGACGGCCCTCGCCCTGAGCGTCGGCCTGTATCTGCTCCGCCGGCCTACCGGGGCGGGTGGGGGGGATGGGCGCCATGTGTGAGGTGGGGGGCCCGCAGGGGGCTGTCGTCGCGGAGTTCGGGGGGCAGGAGGGGGCCGGGGAAGGACTGGTAGCAGACCGGGCGGAGCCAGCGCTCGATGGCGAGGGTGCCGACGCTCGTCGTTCCGGGTGAACTCGTCGCGGGCCACGGCCCCCCGTGCACCATCGCGTGGCCGACCTCGACCCCGGTGGGCCAGCCGCCCCACAGGATGCGGCCCGCCCGTTCCTCCAGCACGGGCAGCAGTCGCAGGGCCGTGGCCCGATCGGCGTCGGTTCCCTGCAGGGTGGCCGTCAGCTGGCCCTCCAGATTCTCCAGAAGAGAGAGAAGTTCATCCGTCCCGGACCAGCGCACGATGAGCCCCGCGGCGCCGAAGACCTCGCCGGTGAGTTCCTCGTGTGCGGCGTACGTGGCCGCGTCGCATTCGAGGACCACGGGGGCGGGGGCGTACGGGCCGTCCCCGGCTGTGCCCCGGGCAACCTCCCGCACTCCCTCGACAGCCGCCCACCGCTGTACGCCCTCGGTGTACGCCCGGGAGATCCCCGGATTGAGCATGACCTGGCCCTCTGCGCTCGCCATGGCCTGAGCCACCGAGGAGAGGAAGGCATCGCCCGCCGGCCCGGCCGGCAGCAGCAGAAGGCCGGGGTTCGTGCAGAACTGGCCGGCGCCGCTGGTCAGCGAGGCCACGTACCCGTCGGCCGCCGGTCCCGGCTCGGCGAGGGCCCCGTCGAGCATGATCACGGGATTGATCGCGGACATCTCGGCGTGGACCGGTACGGGCACCGGGCGGGACTGCGCGGCGGCGACCAGCGCCAGCCCGCCGGCCCGGGAGCCGGTGAAGCCCACCGCGGCGATCCGTGGATCACCGACCAGGGCGAGACCGACCTCGTTGCCCCGGCCCACCAGCAGCGAGAACACACCGGCCGGCACGCCTGTTCGCGCGGCGGCCGTCGTGACGGCGCGGGCCACCGCCTCGCTGGTGCCCGGGTGGGACGGGTGCGCCTTGACCACCACGGGGCAGCCGGCGGCCAGCGCGGACGCGGTGTCCCCGCCCGCGACCGAGAACGCCAGCGGGAAGTTGCTCGCGCCGAACACCGCTACCGGACCCACGGGAATCCGACGCAGCCGTACATCCGTCCGGGAGGCCCCGGAGTCGATGCGCACGCCGAGCGCGGTTCCGCTTCTGACCAGATCGGCGAACAGGCGCAGTTGCCCGCAGGTCCGCCCCCGTTCACCGGCCAGCCGGACCCGGGAGAGCCCGGTCTCGTGGGCCGCACGTTCGACAAGGGCGTCACCGAGTGCTTCGATCTCCTCCGCGCAGGCGTCGAGGAAGGCCGCCCGGCGCTCGGCGGGCAGGGCGCGGAAGGCGCGGGTGTCAGCCTCGGCGAGCCGGGCGGCCTCGGCGATCTGCTCCGCCGACGCGTCCCGGAGCGGAGGGCCGGTCGGCTCGCCGGTCGCGGCGGTGACCGCCTGCCAGGCGTCCCCCGTTCCGGGGGCGTCACGGCCGGCCAGGATCGAGTGTCCGGTCAGGTTCACAACGATTCATCTCCCTGTGTGCACGGTGGGCGACGTGCCGTCAACGGGCTTCGGGTGAAGATCACCCGGCCGACGGCGTTGTCTTCGGATCAGTCCGATGTATAGCCTAGCTGTGGAATGTGACATTGCACTGAGGGGGTGGCTATGAAAGTCGTTGTCGTGGGTGCGGGCATTGTGGGCGCCGCGTGCGCGTTCCACGCCGCCGCGGCGGGCCTCGACGTCACGGTTCTCGACCGGGGGCCGGTCGGCGCCGGCACGACCAGCCGGGGGGAGGGCAACATCCTCCTCTCCGACAAGGAGCCGGGACCCGAACTGGAACTGGCCCGGCTCAGCCGTGATCTGTGGGACGAGGCAGGCGAGGAACTCGGTCCGGACACCCTCGAACTGGAAGCCAAGGGCGGCCTGGTCGTCGCGAGCACACCAGGCGCCCTCACCGCCCTGCACGCGTTCGCCGCGAGCCAGGCAGCGGCCGGCGTCCGCACCGAACCCGTCGAACGCGTCCGCGATCTCGAACCGCACATCGCGCCCGGACTTCCCGGCGGCGTCCACTACCCGCAGGACGCCCAGGTACAGCCCGTCCTCGCGGCAGCCGGACTGCTGCGCGCCGCCATCCGGCGCGGCGCACGGACGCACACCGGCGAAGCCGTCGCCGCGATCACCGGACCGGGCGGCCGGATCGCCGGAGTCCGCACCGGCGACGGCACCGTGCTGCCCGCCGACGCCGTGGTGAACGCCGCGGGGACCTGGGGCGGCGAAGTCGGCCGCCGGCTCGGCGCCCCCATCGAGATCCTGCCGCGCAGGGGCTTCGTCCTCGTCACCGAGCCGCTGCCGCCGATGATCCGGCACAAGGTCTACTCCGCCGACTACGTCGCCAACGTCGCCTCCGGCGACGCGGGGCTGGAGACCTCGTGTGTCGTCGAGGGCACCCGGGCGGGCACCATTCTGATCGGCGCCAGCCGCGAGCGCGTCGGCTTCGACACCGCCATGAACCCCGCCGTGGTCGCCGCGCTCGCCGCGCAGGCGTGCCGGCTGTTCCCGTTCCTGCGCGGCACCCACCTGCTCCGCGCCTACCGGGGCTTCCGGCCGTACTGCCCGGACCATCTGCCGGTCATCGGCCCCGACTCCCGGGTGCCGGGCGTCATCCACGCGTGCGGCCACGAGGGTGCCGGTATCGGCCTCGCTCCCGGAACCGGAGCCCTGGTCACCGCCCATCTGCTCGGCCGCCCCTGGCGCGGCGCCGACCCGGCCGCCCACACCGGCCTCCTGCCCGACCGATTCCTCACCACCGGAGGTGTGCCGAAATGAGCGAGTTCACCGTGGACGGCGAACTGCTGCCGTTCGTGCCGGGACAGACCCTGGCCGCCGCGCTCGTCGCCTCGGGCCGGGTCGCCTGGAGGGTCACCCGGCTCGGACAGCGGCCCCGCGGAGTCTTCTGCGGGATCGGTGTCTGTTTCGACTGTCTGGTGACCATCGACGGACAGGGCGGGCAACGGGCCTGCCTCGTACAGGCCCGCACGGGCATGGCCATCACGACCGGGGAGGGTGACGATGACTGAATCCGGTGACTTTGTGGTGGTGGGCGCGGGCCCGGCCGGCATGGCGGCTGCCGCCACCGCCCTGGACGGTGGACTGCGTGTCGTTCTCGTCGACTCGGGAGCCGCCCTGGGCGGCCAGTTCTGGCGTCACCCCCCGCGACAGGCGCGTCAGGCCATCCCGACCGCGGATCTGCACCACGGACTGCGCGAGTACCGGGCGCTGTGCGCGACACTGTCCGCCCACGCGCGCACCGGCCGGCTCACGCTGCTGCTGAACCACCATGTGTGGAGCGCGGTCCGCGAGGGCGAGGGGTTCGCCGTCCACGCCGTGGACCGGAGCCGGGCACCCGAGGAGACCCCCGTAGTGCTGCGCGCCCCGGCACTGCTGGTGGCGACCGGCGCCTATGATCGTCAACTTCCCTTCCCGGGCTGGGATCTGCCCGGCGTGCTCACCATCGGGGGTCTCCAGGCGCTGCTCAAGGGCGGGGGAGTCGCCGCCGGCCGCCGGGTGGTGCTCGGCGGTACGGGACCGTTCCTGCTGCCGGTGGCCGCGGCCCTCGCCGCGCGGGGGGCCGAGGTCGCCGCGGTGTGCGAGGCGGCCGCGCCCTCGGCCTGGCTGCGACACCCCGTACCGCTGTTGCGCAACCCCGCCAAGTGGGCCGAGGGCGCACGGTACGCGGGCACACTCGCCCGGCACCGCGTCCCTGTCCGTACGCGCACCGCGATCGTCGGCGCCGAAGGCGACGGGAGGGTCGCCGTGGTGCGTGTCGCCTCCCTGGACGCCGACGGCACCCCGCTCCCGGGTACCGAGCGCCGGATCGAGGCCGACACGGTGGGAGTCGGCTGGGGCTTCGCACCCCAGCTCGACCTCCTCGTCCCTCTCGGCTGCACCCTCGCCGACGCGGGCGACGGCACCATGGCTGCCGCAGTCGACGACGGACAGCGCACCGATGTGCCCGGCCTCTACGCGGCGGGCGAGACCTGCGGCGTCGGCGGTGCCGCGCTCGCGGTGAACGAGGGGGCGATCGCCGCTGTGTCGGTGCTCACCGACCTGCGGGCGTCCGGCCTGCCGAACGTCCGGCGCCTGGCCGCGAAGCGTGCCGCGGTGGCCAGGCACCGAGTCTTCGCCCGCGCGATGGCACAGGCGCACCCCCTGCCACCTGCCTGGTCCGCGTGGCTGACCGACGACACGCTGGTCTGCCGGTGCGAAGAGGTCACCGCAGGGGCGGTCCGAGCCGCCCACGCCGACGGACCGGCGTCCGACCACCGGCAGGTCAAACAGCTGACCAGGGCCGGCATGGGGTGGTGCCAGGGCCGGATGTGCGGGCCCGCCGTGCACTGTCTCGTGGCCCGCGATCAGCCGTACGCATCCGCGGAACGGCTGATCGCGACCCCCATCACCCTCGGCGGGCTCGCCGGTCTTGACGAGTCCACCACCGATCACACCTGAGGAGTTCACATGAACCAGAACCGCATGCCCTGGCACGGCGTCATCGTCGCGACGAGCCTTCCGTTCGACCAAGACCTCGCCGTCGACCACGGTGCCTTCGGGGACAACGTCGCCTGGCTCGCCGAACAGGGCCTGCACGGCGTCGCGCCCAACGGCTCGCTGGGCGAGTACCAGACCCTGACGTACGAGGAACGCGACCGCGTCGTGGAGACCGCCGTCGCGAACGCCCCCGAGGGCTTCACCGTCATGCCGGGTGTGGGAGCCTACGGCGCGGTCGAGGCGAAGCGGCACGCACAGTTCGCCAAGGACGCCGGCTGCCAGGCCGTCATGTGCCTGCCGCCCAACGCCTACAGAGCCGATGACCGCGCCGTTCTGGAGCACTACCGGATGGTGGCGTCGGCCGGACTCCCCGTCACCGCCTACAACAACCCCATCGACACCAAGGTCGACCTGCGCCCGGAGCTGCTGGCCAAGCTGCACGCCGAGGGGTACATCGTGGGCGTGAAGGAGTTCTCCGGCGACGTCCGGCGCTGCTACGCCATCAGTGAGCTGGCCCCGGGGCTCGACCTCCTGGTCGGCACCGACGACACCCTCGTGGAAGTCGGTCTCGCCGGCGCCAAGGGCTGGGTCGCGGGCTACCCCCAGATCTTCCCGCGCGCGTGCCTCGACCTCTACAACGCCTCGCTGGCAGGCGATCTCGACACCGCGCTCCCGCTCTACCGCCGGCTTCACTCCGTGCTGCGCTGGGACAGCAACACCGAGTTCGTACAGGCCATCAAGCTCGGCCAGGACATGATCGGCCGGACCGGCGGCGCCTGCCGTCCGCCCCGGCAGGCGCTGGACCCCGAGACCGAGGCCTTCGTGCGCGCCGCCACCCAGGCCCTCATCGACGCCGGAGTGAACTGAGATGCGTTCGGTCGCCTGTTATCACGCCGTCGACTCGCACACCGAGGGGATGCCGACCCGGGTCATCACCGGCGGGGTCGGCGTCCTGCCGGGCGCGACGATGGCCGAGCGACGGCAGCTGTTCGTCGAGCAACGCGACCGGCTGCGCACCCTGCTCATGTGCGAGCCGCGCGGGCACGCGTCGATGTCCGGGGCGATACTCCAGCCCCCGACCCGGCCGGACGCAGACTTCGGCGTCCTGTACATCGAGGTCTCCGGCTGCCTGCCCATGTGCGGGCACGGCACCATCGGCGTGGCGACGGTGCTCGTGGAGACGGGCATGGTCGAGGTGGTCGAGCCGGAGACCCTCATCCGCCTCGACACACCCGCAGGGCTGGTCACGGCTCGGGTCGCCGTGCGGGACGGCCGCGCCGAGTCGGTCACCCTGGAGAACGTCGCGTCCTTCAGCCACGCGCTGGACCAGGTGGTCGAGGTCGAGGGCTTCGGCCCGGTCCGCTACGACATCGCCTACGGCGGCAACTTCTGCGCCTTCGTGCGCACCGAGGACCTCGGCATCCCCTTCGCCCGGGTGGAGAAGCAGCGACTGCTCGACGCGGGCGTGGCCGTCATGGACGCGATCAACACGCAGAACCCGGTGGCTCATCCGGAGGACCCCGCGATAGACGTCTGTCATCACGTCTATCTGGAGGCCCCCGACTCGACCGCCGGGCACTCGCGGCACGCCATGGTGGTCCACCCCGGGTGGTTCGACCGCTCGCCGTGCGGGACGGGAACCAGCGCCCGGCTGGCGCAACTGCACGCGCGGGGGCTGCTGACGACCGGGCGGGACGTCGTCAACGAGTCCTTCATCGGCTCCCGCTTCACCGGCCGGATCCTGGGAGAGACCACGGTCGGCGGCCGGCCCGCCGTACTGCCCTCCGTCACCGGCCGCGCCTGGATCACCGGGACCGCGCAGTACCTGCTCGATCCCACGGACCCCTTCCCGGCCGGGTTCACCATGTGAACCGGCCGAGGGGCGTGTGCGACGGGCCGGCCGCCGATCGGCGGCCGGCCCGCCGTGCAGGTCCGCCCGGACGCCGCACGGCGGAACGGCCCACAAACACGCAGACAGAGACACATCAGGGAGCGTGATCGAGTGACACGGGAGAGTCCGACGGTGGCTGACACACCGCAAGTGAACAGGAGGGCGGAACATCCGATGGCGACCGTGACGCCGGAGACGCGCGGGCCGCTGCGCACCGAACCGATCGAGACGGTGGACTGGCACACCGGGGGCGAACCGTTCCGGATCGTGCCGCAGGCCCCGCCGGCCCTGACCCGGGCCGGGCTCACCGTCGCCGAGCGGCGCACGGCCGCCATGGCCAGCGACGAGGTCCAGTGGACGCGGGCCCTGCTGTGCGGCGAACCGCGCGGCCACGCCGACATGTACGGGGCCTTCCTGGTGCCGCCGGACGACGACGGTGCCCACCTCGGTGCCCTCTTCTGGCACAAGGACGGATTCTCCACGGCCTGCGGCCACGGCACGATCGCCCTCGGAGCATGGGCGGTCGCCTCGGGCCTGGTCCCGGCGTCCGCCGACGGAACGACGGACGTCGTGATCGACGTACCCTCCGGCCGTGTCACGGCGAGCGTGCGCACCGTCGGCGGCCGGGTCGCGGACGTGACGTTCATCAACGTCCCCGGCTACGTCCACGCGCGCGGCGTCGAGGTGGCGACCTCGCGCGGAACCGTCGCCGTCGACATCGCCTTCGGCGGCGCCATGTACGCGGTGCTTCCGGCCGAGCGGTTCGGACTGGGGGTCCGGCCGGAGGACATTCCCCTGCTCATCGCGGCGGGCCGCGAGATCCGTGACGCGCTGAACGCGGCCGGCGCGGCCGAACACCCGGAGGACCCCCGGCTGTCCGGTGTCTACGGGACGGTGTTCACCGAGGAGGCCGGCCCACCGGCCCACCGGTCCGACGGCACCCGGCGGTTGCACCACCGCAATGTCACCGTGTTCGCGGACGGTGAGGTCGACCGCTCCCCGTGCGGCTCGGGCACCGCGGCCCGGGTCGCGCTGCTCGCCGGTGCCGGGGAACTGCGCCCCGGCGACGAACTGCTGCACGAGTCGGTGGTGGGATCGGTCTTCCACGCCAGGATCGCCCGCCCGACCACCGCCCACGGCCTCCCCGCGGTCGTACCGGCCGTGACGGGCACGGCGTACGCCACCGGGACCTGCCGCTTCACCGTCGACCCCGACGACACCCTCCTGCCGGGGTTCGTGCTGCGATGACGACGATGCTCGACGAGAAGGACGTGCTCGCGCTCGGCCCGGTCGGCGCGGTCGCCGCGGTCCGGGAAGCGCTGGCCGGGGGACTCGACCCGGACGGCGGCGTGCCGCGGGCGATCATTCCGCTGGCACATGGTCAGGGACTGCTCATGCCCTCGGAATCCGGCGGCTGGTTCGGTGTGAAGATCGCGACCGTCGCGCCGGGCAACGCCGCGCGCGGGCTGCGGCGCATCAACGCCACGTATCTGCTGCACGACAGCGAGACCCTGACCCCGGTGGCGATCCTGGACGGGGTGGCACTGACGACCCTGCGGACCCCGGCCGTCTCGGTCGCGGCCTGCCTGGACCGGCTGCGCGCGCTCGCGGACGCCCGCGGGGGCCTGCGTCTGGTGGTCTTCGGCGCGGGCCCCCAGGGCGAGGGGCACGTCGCCACTGTCCGGGCCCACGTCCCGGTGGCCGATGTCACGGTCGTCACCCGGCGCGGGGGACCCGTTCCCGGCTGGGCGGACCGGCATACGACGGCGGACGGCGCGGAAACGGCTGCTCCGGTGTCCCGCGCGGACGTCGTCGTCACCGCGACCTCCGCCCGCGAACCGGTGGTCGACGGACGTCTGGTGCGCGACGGGGCGGTGGTGCTGGCGGTCGGCTCGCACGAACCGGATGTACGGGAACTCGACGGCGCGCTGATGGGCCGTGCGACGGTCGTCGTGGAGAGCCGGGAGACCGCCCTCCGCGAGGCGGGCGATGTCGTGATGGCGATGCGCGAGGGCTCGCTCACCCCGGACTCGCTGGTGAGCATGGCGGACCTGATCTCCTCGCGGGCCGTTGCCCCGGCCGACCGCCCGCTGGTCGTGAAGACGTGCGGGATGGCCTGGCAGGACCTGGTGGTCGCCGTCGCGGCCTACGGGCGGAAGGGGGGAACTCCGGGGGAGCGGACCTGACCGTCCGGTCCGTAGGCGCCCGATGATCCGGTCGGGACCACCGGTCGTACCGCACGTGCCCCGGTGTCAGCGGGTTCCGCGCCCGAGGGCCGGGGACACGTGCCCGGCTTCCCGCTTCCGCGCCGACCACAGGGTCCGCACATGCGCGAGATGGCTGCGCATGTGCTCCTCGGCGCCCGCCGCATCCCCGGCGATCATGATGTCCAGAAGTGCTGTGTGCTCCTGCGCCGAACCCGCCAGCGACCCTTCCTGGGACAGATCGGCGAGTCCGTAGAGCCGGGAGCGCTTGCGCAGTTCGGCCACCGTCTCCACGAGACGGGCGTTGCCCGCGAGGGCGAGCAGGTCGAGATGGAAGCGGCGGTCCGACTCCAGGTAGGCGATCAGGTCGCCCCGGTCGGCGGCGGCCACGATCTCCTCGGCCACCGGGCGCAGCGCCTCCAACTGCTCGCGTGTGGCGGACCGGACCACGCGGCCGATGGTGGGGATCTCGATGAGCGCGCGGATCTCGGTGTACTCGTCCAGGTCGCGGTCGGAGAGCTCGGTGACCCGGAACCCCTTGTTGCGCACCGCCTCGACCAGGCCCTCGCGGGCCAGATCCAGCATCGCCTCGCGCACGGGCGTGGCGGAGACGCCGTACTCGGCGGCCAGCGTGGGCGCCGAGTAGATCACGCCGGGCTGGAGATCTCCCGAGATCAGCGCGGCGCGCAGGGCGTTGGCCACCCGGTCGCGCAGGTGCTCCTGCACCGAGAGGAGTTTGCGGGACGTCAGCCCACTCATGCATTCCCTTTCAGCGGTTTGTCCCCGCACTATACAATGTCACGTTGCGCAGAATCCGCATCGTCCGCCGCAGGCCGACGCGGGGTGTCTCCGGCCGTGCGCGCCGGGGTGCGGAGCTCCCGGGGGCCCTCAGGGGCCGGGGCTTTGGGACACGGTTCGATAACAGGGTGACCTACTCCTTGGCTGTGCAATGTCACATTACTATTTTACAGGTCACACACCACACGCCCCAGCAGTTGCCCCGGGCCGGACGGTCCGCAGCGCCTGCCCCGGGCCGTCCGGCCACCCCGGATCACGAGATCCCTCCGGACCATCCCTTCCACCCGGCCTGTTCCGCGTCTGCCGTGTCTTCCCCGTACCTGTACCGAGGAGTGCCCCCATGTCCCGTCGCACCCGTGCGCTGTCCGCATCCCTGAGCGCCACGCTCTCCCTGGCCCTGCTGGGGGCCTGCACCACTCAGGGAGGTGACGACGGCGGCTCGGAGAAGGGACAGCCCGGCGTGGCCACCGGCACCGTCATCGGCGGCACTCCGAAGCGGGGCGGCACCCTGACCGTGCTGTCCAACCAGGACTTCGCCCACCTGGACCCGGCCCGCAACTGGGTCCTGCCGGCCATGGACTTCGGCACCAGGCTGCTCTACCGCACCCTGACCACCTTCCGGGCGGCTCCCGGAGAGAAGGGCGGCGAAGTCGTCCCGGACCTCGCGACCGACCTCGGTACGCCCTCCGACGGCGGCCGTACCTGGACCTTCACCCTCAAGCCCGGCCTCGTCTACGAGGACGGGACCCCCATACGGGCGCGCGACATCAAGTACAACGTGGAACGCTCCTTCGCCCCGGATCTCGCGGGCGGCCCCGACTACGCCCAGCGCTACCTGGCCGACACCGAGGGGTACGACGGCCCGCTGGGCGGCAAGCACCTCGACTCGATCAGCACCCCGGACGACCGCACCATCGTCTTCTCGCTGCGCAGACCAGTCGCCGAGTTCTCCTACACGGTCACGCTCTCCACCTTCTCGCCCGTGCCCGAGTCCCGGGAGAAGGGTGTCCAGTACGACCTGCGGCCCTTCTCCTCCGGGCCGTACCGCATCGAGAGCTATGCGCGCGGCAAGAAGATGGTGCTGGTCCGCAATCCCCACTGGGACGCGGCGACCGACTCGGTGCGCAAGGCGTACCCCGACCGGATCGTCGTGATCCAGGGCCTCAAGGGCGGCCAGATCGACGACCGGATCATCGCGGGCGCGGGCGCCGACGCCTCCGCGATCGAGTGGTCCGACCTGCAGCCCTCCAGCGTCGCCAAGGTCCTTCCGCGGCCCGAGGTCAAGCAGCGGCTGTCCGCCGAGCGCACGGGCTGCACCGACATGCTCGCGCTGAACACCTCCCGGCCGCCCTTCGACAACCTGAAGCTCCGTCAGGCGATGCAGTACGCCGTCGACAAGGAGGCGCAGGTGACCGCCAACGGCGGACCCGCCCTCAACGACATCGCCACCGGCTATCTGCCGCCCTCCCTCATGGGCGGCAAGGCCGCCGACCCGGTCCATGGCCGGTCCGCCACCGGCGATGTGAAGCGGGCCGAGAAGCTCCTCGCCGAGGGGGGCAAGCCAGGCGGCTTCGACACGACGATCACCGTGTCCACGGGCGACAAGAACCGCGCCGAGGCCCTCCAGCAGAGCCTGTCCCGGGTCGGCGTACGGCTGCGGATCGAGACCGCCGACCCCTCGGTCTACTACGACACCATCGGCGACACCGCCAACGCTCCGGACATGGCCATCAGCGGCTGGTGCCCCGACTACCCGTCCGCCGCCACCTTCCTGCCGTTCGTCTTCGACGGCCGCACCATCCGGCCCAAGGGCAACCAGGGCAACGTCTCCCAGTTCCGCGACAAGGCCGTCGAGAAGCGCATGGACGAGATCGCCGGGATGCCCGACGCGGCCGCCGCCAACAAGGCCTGGGCCGAACTGGACACGGTGATCCAGAGCAAGTCCCCGGCCGTCCCCCTGCTCTGGGAGCGCAAGCCGCTGCTCGTCGGCGACAACATCGCCGGAGCCTTCGGACACCCCTCCTGGACCGGCCAGTTCGACTTCGCGGTCATCGGTCTGAAGGACCCGTCCCGGAGCCAGGGCTGAAAGGGCGAGGACACATCATCATGAGCCTCACCGCGCAGACCGCCGGACCGGGCGACGCCCCGGCGGCCGATGGACCCGGCTCCCCGCCGCCCGACGCCCCCTGGCGGACCACCTGGCGCCGCCTGTGGAGCGACCGCGGCAGCCGGACCGCCCTGCTGGCCGCCGCGCTGCTGATCCTGGTCGCCCTCGCCGCGCCCCTGCTCAGCCGGCTGGGCGGCTGGTCGCCGACCGCCTTCGACCCCTCCGCCATCGATCCCTACCTCGGTGGCCTGCCCCGCGGCCCGCTCGGTGGCATGGGCGCCGACCACTGGCTCGGCGTGGAACCGGTCACCGGCCGCGACCTGTTCGCCCGCGTGGTCCACGGCGCCCAGGTGTCCTTGACGATCGCCTTCGCCGCCACCGCGATCGTCGTCGTCACCGGCACCGCCGCAGGCATCGCGGCCGGCTACTTCGGTGGCCGCATCGACACCGTCCTGAGCCGGCTGATGGACCTGACCATGTCCTTCCCCTCGCTCATCTTCATGATCGCGATGATGTCGGTGGCCCAGGACGTCAACCGGGTGGTGCTGATGACCGTCGTCATCGGTGTCTTCGGCTGGCCGGGCATCGCCCGGGTCGTTCGTGCCGAGGCCCTTTCCCTGCGTCACCGCGAGTATGTCGAGGCCGCCCGTGCCTGCGGCTCCGGACCGTGGCGCATCCTCACCCGGCAGGTCCTGCCCAACATCTCCGGGCCCATCATCGCGTACACCACACTGCTGATCCCCGGAATGATCAGTACGGAGGCGGCGCTCAGCTTCCTCGGGGTGGGCGTGCGCCCGCCCACCTCCTCCTGGGGCCAGATGATCGCCGAGGCCGTCACCTACTACGAGACGGACCCGATGTACTTCATCGTTCCCAGCGCCTTCCTCTTCGTCGCCGTCCTCGCCTTCACGGTGCTCGGCGATGCCCTGCGCGACATCCTCGACCCCCAGGGAGGCCGCCCGTGATCGCCTACCTGGTCCGCAGAGGACTCGGCGTGGCCGGAGTCCTGCTCGCCATCTGCGCCGTCACCTTCGTCATCTTCTACTTGCTGCCCGCCGATCCTGCGGCAGCGGCGTGCGGCAAGACATGCAGCCCCGAACGGCTGGCCGAGGTACGCCACTTCATGGGGCTCGACCAGCCCGTCTGGAGACAGTTCGGCGACTACCTCGTCGGGATCTTCACCGGCCGGGAGCTCGGCAGCGGCCCCCACGCGCTGCAGTGCGGCTTCCCCTGCCTGGGCTACTCCTACGAGAACGCCCTGCCGGTGTGGGACCTGTTGATGGACCGCCTGCCCGTCTCCGCCTCCCTGGCCTTCGGCGCCGCCTGCCTGTGGCTGGTGCTCGGGCTGAGCGCCGGAGTGACCGCCGCCCTGCGAAAGGGGGGACTGCTCGACCGCACACTCATGGTCGGCGCCGTGGCCACCGCCTCGCTGCCCGTCTACTTCACCGCGGTGATGCTCCTGTACGGCCTGGTCAGGCTGACCGGGCTGCTGCCCTACCCCACCTACGTACCGCTCACCGACGACCCACTGGGCTGGGCGACCAACCTGGTGCTGCCGTGGATCGCCCTGGCGCTGCTCTACGCCGCGATGTACGCCCGCCAGAGCCGCAGTTCGATGATCGAGACGATGGCACAGCCATACATCCGGACCGCCCGCGCCAAGGGCATGCCCGCCCGCGTCGTCGTGGTCAAACACGGACTGCGCTCCGCGCTGATGCCGGTGCTCACGCTCTTCGGCATGGACCTCGGCGCGCTGCTGGCCGGCGCCGTCATCACCGAGTCCATCTTCGGTATCCCCGGTGTGGGCCGACTGTTCTACGACGCCCTCCAACGCTCCGACCAGCCCGTCGTACTCGGCGTCACTCTGCTGGCGGCGTTCTTCATCGTGGCCGCCAACGTCGTCATCGACCTCCTGTACGCCGTCGTCGACCCCAGAGTGAGGAACTGAACCGTGCGGACCACCACTGAACCGGCCCAACCCCTGCTGCGCGTCAGCGATCTGCGGGTCGCCTTCGACACCCCCACCGGAGCGGTCCAGGCGGTCGACGGAGTCTCCTTCACCGTGGAGGCCGGCCGCACCCTGGGCCTGGTCGGCGAATCCGGCTCGGGCAAGTCGGTCACCTCCCTGGCCGTGATGGGCCTGCACCGCCGAGCCCGGGTGAGCGGGTCGATCACCTTTGCCGGGCAGGAACTCCTCGACCTGACCGACCGTCGGTTCGGCCGGCTGCGCGGGCGCCGGATGGCCATGGTCTTCCAGGATCCGCTGTCCGCGCTGCACCCCGCCTACACGGTCGGCGAGCAGATCGCCGAGGCCCACCGCCACCACTTCGGCAGCGGCCGACGGGCCGCCCGCAAACGGGCCGTGGACATGCTCGGCGAGGTCGGCATCCCCGAACCGGCACGCCGGGCGGGAGAATACCCGCACCAGTTCTCCGGCGGGATGCGCCAACGCGCCGTGATCGCCATGGCTCTTTCCTGCGAACCCGAACTGCTGATCGCCGACGAACCGACCACCGCGCTCGACGTCACCGTCCAGGCGCAGATCCTCGAACTGATCGCCCGGCTCCAGCAGGAACGAGGACTGGGCGTCCTGATGATCACCCACGACCTGGGCGTGGTGGCGCGCGTCGCCCACGACGTCCTCGTCATGTACGGGGGGCGCGGCGCCGAACAGGCAACGGTCGATGAACTGTTCCGCAGCCCCGCGCACCCCTACACCCGGGGCCTCCTGGACTCCCTGCCCCGGCTGGACGATCCCGACGACGCACCGCTGCGCGCCATTCCCGGCAGCCCGCCGTCGCCCGCAGACCCGATACCGGGCTGCCCCTTCGCGCCCCGCTGCCCACGGGCGGCCGAAGCCACCGAGCCCGAGCGGACCCGCTGCGCGGAGGAAAAGCCCCTGCCGAGGGACGTTCCCGGCGAGGGCGGCCGGCTGGTCGCCTGTCATCTGCCCCTGACGGCCGTCCCGGGCACGTCGCACTCCGGCTCGCCCGGCAGGGCCCCCGTACCGGCCGAGGAGGCCCGATGAAACCCCCACTCCCGAAGTCCACCCACACGCCCCCGCGTTCACGGGAGGAAGGATCCGCACCGGCCGCGGCCCCGGAAACCGCCCCCGCGGCCGGAGGGGCGGCGCCCCTGCTGTCCGTACGCGACCTGGTGAAGACCTTCCCCGGCCGCCGCGTCCTGGGACGCCCCGCCGCACCGGTCCGCGCGGTGGACGGCGTCGATTTCGAACTCGCCGCGGGTGAGACCCTCGGCCTGGTCGGAGAGTCCGGCTGCGGCAAGTCCACCACCGGCCGGATGCTGGTCCGGCTGCTGGAACCCACCGCCGGCACCGTCGAGTTCGACGGTCAGGACATCACCCATCTGTCCCCGCGCCGGCTGCGGCCCACCCGCCGCCACCTCCAGATCATCTTCCAGGACCCCTATGCCTCGCTGAACCCCCGGCAGACAGTGGCCCGGATCATCGCCGAACCGCTGCTGGTGCAGGGAAGCACGGACCGGGCCGCCCGGGAGAAGGCCGCCGAACTGCTGGACCTGGTGGGCCTGGGTGCCCAGCACCTCGACCGGCATCCGCACCAGTTCTCCGGTGGCCAGGCCCAGCGCATCGGCATCGCCCGCGCCCTCGCGACCGGCCCCCGCCTGATCGTCGCCGACGAACCGGTCTCCGCTCTCGACGTGTCCGTCCAGGCCCAGGTAGTCAACCTGATGGAGCGCCTGCGCCACGAACTTGGCCTGTCCTTCCTCTTCATCGCCCACGACCTGTCCGTCGTGAAACGGGTGTGCGACCGCGTGGCGGTGATGTACCTGGGCCGCATCGTCGAGATCGGCGACAAGCACGAGGTGTACGACACGCCCGCCCACCCCTACACCCGGGCGCTGCTCTCGGCCGTCCCGTTGCCGGACCCGGCGGCGGAGCGGCGCCGGGAACGGATCATCCTGCTCGGCGACCCGCCGAGCCCCGCTGCACCCCCCAGTGGCTGCAGCTTCCATCCGCGTTGCCCGAAGGCGCAGGCAGTCTGCCGCACCGAGCGACCACTGCTCGACATCGTGGGTCCCGGCGCCCGCAAGGCCGCCTGCCACTTTCCCGGGACAACCTGACGGGTTCGGGCCCGCCCGGACATCCGCACTACGCCCCGGGCCGGCCACCTCCGCCGCCGTACTGGCGCCTCACTCCGGCACCGATGCGGCGGCGTACGGCCGCAGGGACCGCGCCCGGAGGGCATCCGGCGTATCCGGCGCGTCCCTCGGCCGGGAGACCGACCTTGGTGCCTCACTGAATGGGGGCGTCGTGTCCCAGGCCCCGACGGATCGCGGTCTCCACGGGTGAGTACGCGCCGTCGGCCCGCTCCAGTTCGTACGGTGCGGCCGGCATCAGCGGCGGCTGGGCCATGAAGCGCGGCCGCGCCCCGTGGTGCGGTTGCGCCGCGTGCACCAGGAACGGATGGCACAGGAAGACGTCGCCCGGGGACCCGGTGGCGAGGGCGAGCGGCCGGTGGTCGGACGCCGCCACCAGATCGGGCGCGAGGGTCAGCCCGCTCGCCCCGTCCTCCCCGTACTTCTCGAGCACCTTCGGCACGTCGAGGTGTGAGCCGACCCGGATCCGGGTCGGGGCGTCCTCCTCACCGACCTCGCTGAACAGGAACAGCATCAGCAGTGCCCGGCCCCGGGAGCGCAGATTCGTGAAGTACCAGCTCTCGCCCTCCGGCAGATAGCTCCCCTCGATGTGCCAGCCGGCGTCGTCCGGCTCCTCCTCGTGCGGGAAGCGCAGGGGGAACGTGCCCAGCGAGTAGCGCGGCTCCCAGCCTCCCGCACCGACGAGCAGCTCGTACGCGCGGTGCAGGGACGGGGAGTTGGGTGCGGCGGCGAACGGCCCCTGCGCCATGCCTGCCACCCAGTGCACGGGCCGCGTCCATGTCGCTGGATCGTCCGGGTCGCAGCCCGTTTCCCGCCACAGCAGCCGCGTACAGTCCGTGGCCACGCGCGGCGCGACGGCGCCTTCCAACTTCACGAAGCCGTCGCGGAGGAAACGGGATACCAAGGTCGTGTCATCCATGCCCCCATCGTGTGGCGACACCGGGCCCGAACACCCGACATTCTCCGCACCCTCTTTGTCGGGTGGTCACCGAGCCCCCTCTTGCCCCTCTGAGCAGAGACTGTCGCGACCGAGCCCACCGCCCCACGCATCCCAGACGCTTCGGAATCACGAACCGGCTGTACCCGCGCATGGCCGCAACACGGCTGAAGTCCGGCACGCCCAGCCGTAGCGGGTGATTCGGGCGGCCGCTGGGACGTCCGGAGCGGCACTGTGCCGATCCAGGTGGTGGCGGGTTCGGCCGGGGGAGTCGGTGGGGCGGGTGGTGTTGCTGAGGACGTTGCCGAAGGCGCGGCAGAGCGGCCGAGGGAGCTCTTCCATGAACGGACGCACCCCCCGGCCCTCTTCGTGGGTACCTCAGTTCAGCGGTGCGGGGGGCTGCGGGCCGTAGAACGTGAGCGGCGGCCAGCCCTTCGCCTCGGCGATCGCGGACAGCGCGTTGGCGATCTCCAGGGGGGTGATGTCATGCGCCGACGGGTAGCCGTTGGGCCAGTCCACCCGCACGCTGAACGTCATTTCCATCATGAGGTCGGACCCGGCCATGCTGGAGCTGGCCTCGAACTTGGACCCCGGCGAGAACTCCACCGCGGTCGACTGTGCCGCGTCCGTGCCCTCGGCCGCGGCCGTTCCGGCGGACGCGAACACGGCGCCCGCTGCCGCCGTCCCCGAATACCAGTGACGGGCCGGTAGCCGACGTCGCCCAGGCCCGAGGGGCCGTCGCCGTGCGCGGGGGCCGAGGCGCGATTCCGTACTGTTCGGCTGTGCGTCCAGTTCGTGGACGTGTGCCGGGCACAAGCTCGCGCGCAGGTGTCACACGGTGAGAGGGCAGTGATGGTGTCACGGAAGCAAGAGATCTCGGAGGAGACCCGCAGGCGGTTGATGGAGGCGGCATTCGAACTCGTCGCGGACGGGGGCGCGGCGGCCATGTCGATTCAGGCGGTGGCTGTACGTTCCGGTATCAGCCGGGGGTCTGTGGCCTGGCACTTCGGCTCGAAGGACGGGTTGCTGGTGGCTGTGGTCGAGGAGGCTTTCCGCCGTGGTACCGAGTTCCTGGTCCAGCGTCTTGAGACGGAACCGCGTGGTGCCACAGCGTTGATGCGGGCGAACCACGCGCTGATGTCGCGCCCGGAGGCCCGGATCTTTTCCACGCTTCTCCTGGAAGCGGTCACGAGGGAGTCCGAGGTCGGGGAGACCTATGCGCGGCAGTACGTCGCCCTTCGGCGTGTGTACTCCGACTACCTGCGTTCAGTGACCCCGGAACTGACCGCGATGTTCGATGCCGATGCCCTGGCCGTAGCCATGCTCGGCACCACCCTGGGCATCAACATCCAGCACCGGCTCGACCCGGACGCGGTGGACCGCGCAGGCGCGGTCCACGTGGTGGAGGCGCTCTATGACGCGGCGCTGGCGTCAACAGGGGACACGGCAAGTAACGGAGAGTAGCTACTGCGTCTCTTGCGAGTTCGGCCACTCGGTTCTATGTTGGACGTCCAACATAGAAAGGTGGTTCCGTCGTGGACCTCATAGATCTCACGAGGACTCTGGACCCGGACGATCTTGAGCGGCTGCCGCCGGAAATGCGTACGTTGGGAGGGGTCCTGGCGCCCGACGTCACCTACGCCCATCCGGCCGGCGCGGGCCGTCAGGAGTTCGCCGCGGCGATGGCGTGCGGGGTGGAGGATCTGCCGGGTGGCGAGGGATGGGGCTCGGAGATCCTGAACGGTTTCAGCTCGCACCTGGGTACGCACGTGGACGCGCCGCTGCACTACGGATCGACCTGCGAGGGCCGCCCCGCACGCACCATTACCGACATTGCGCTCCGGGAGCTGTGGTGCGAGGCGGTCGTGCTGGATCTACGTGGCCGATGCACGGCAAACACCGCGATCCCGGTATCGGCGCTCCGGGACGCCGTCGACGAGATCGGCGGAGCGGTGCCGCGGAACGGGGCGGTGCTGCTGCGCACGGGCCAGGAAGAGTTCGGGCTGCGGGACGCGGAGTTCTTCCAGTATCCGGGAATGAGCCGGGAGGGGACCCTGTTCCTGGCCGAACTGGGCGCGAAGGTGCTCGGCTCCGACGCCGCAGGCTGGGACCTGCCCTTCCCGGTGATGGCCGAGGCGTTCCGGGCCAGTGGCGACAACGCGGTGCTGTGGGACGGGCACCGGGCGGGCCGTGAGCGGGAAGTCTTCATCGTCCAACAGCTGGCCAACCTGGCCGCGCTCCCCCCGACCGGTTTCCGGGTCGCGTTCTTCCCCCTGAAGCTCGCCCGCGCCAGCGCGGCCCCCGCTCGCGTCGTCGCGTTCGTATGACCTGCTGATCCCCCCCTGAGGAGTTTGTGATGAAACTGGCCACTGTCATCCATGACACGGGCGAGCACCCTGCGGCGGTACTCGAAGAAGAGCGCCGCGTCATCCTGCTCGACCGCGCAGCCCGCATCCTGTCACCCGAGCCCGATCCGACGCTGCAGTCAGTGCTGGCGATCATTGAGGGAGGAGCCGCGGCCCGCGCCGCGGCCGACCGTATCGTCGCCGATCCGCCGGAGGAAGCCGTCGTGCGGTTCGACGACGTGGTGTGGCGGTCCCCGCTGCCCCGCCCCCCGCAGATACGGGACTTCGGCGGTTTCATGGACCATTTCCGCAATGCTCGCGCACGTATGGAGGGCGTACCGGTTGAGCGCGTCGAACTGCCGCCCATTCAACAGGAACGCCCTCTGTACTACGTCGCCAACCGACTGGCGGTAGCCGGACACGAAGCCGAGGTGCGCTGGCCGCTCTACTCCTCAGTGATCGACTACGAACTGGAGTTCGCCTGCGTGCTCGGCCGCGGAGGCATGGACATCACCCGTGAAGCGGCGGGGTCCCACATCTTCGGCTACACCATCTTCAACGACTTCACCGCCCGCGACACCCAACGGGAGGAGATCTCCACCGGTCTCGGGCTGAGCAAGAGCAAGGACTTCGCCGACGCGAACGTCCTGGGCCCGTGGATCGTCACCGCTGACGAACTGGGTGACCCGTATCAGCTTCAGATGACCGCGCGGATCAACGGCGTCGAAGTCAGCCGCGGCACCAGCGCGGACATGGACCACACCTTCGCCGACATGATCGCCTTCACCTCCACCAGCACTCGGCTGTATCCGGGCGAGGTGCTGTGCTCCGGCACCGTACCCACCGGCTGCGGCGTGGAGCACGGCAGGTTCCTCCAGCCGGGCGACACCGTCGAACTGGAAGTGTCCGGCATAGGCGTCCTGCGCAACAAGGTCATCACGACATGAGCGCGCCCGCCCGTCCAACCGCCGCCGACGACATCGTCATTCTGGGCGTCGGCTCCACCCCGTTCGGCCGGCACCCCGACCGTACCGCCTCCGACCTGGCCCGACAGGCGGTGACCGAAGCACTCGCCGACGGACAGGTCTCGCGCGACGAGATCGGGGCGGTCTTCTATGCCAATGTCAGCCAGAAGGCCCTCGACGGCCAGCACATGATCCCCGGCCAGGTGTCGCTGCGCCCCCTGGGCCTCACGCACGCTCCGCTCGTCAATGTCGAGAACGCCTGCGCGGGCGGCGCCACCGCCCTGTGGCTGGCAGTCTCCCACGTACGCGCGGGCCTGTCCGATGCCGCCCTCGCCGTCGGCGTCGACAAACTCGTGTGCGCCGACCCGGCGCGCGGGCTGGCGGTCTTCGACGGGGCCATGGATGTACAGCACCGCGAAGAGACCCTCGCCGCGCTCCGCAACCTGTCCGGCGCCACAGTCACGGACGACGACAGCGCGGGCCGATCGGTGTTCATGGACATCTACGCTTCACTGGCCCGCGCCCACATGCAGAAGTTCGCCACCACCCGCGAGCAACTCGCCTTCGTCGCCGCCAAGAACCACACCCACTCCGTGCACAACCCCCGCGCCCACTACCGCAAGGCGCTGACCCCTGAAGAGATCCTCGCCGCGCGGGAGGTGGCATGGCCTCTGACCGTTCCCATGTGCTCGCCGGTCAGTGACGGGGCCGCAGCGGTCGTGGTCATGCGCGCCGAGGCCGCCGGCACCCGCGCCGGGTACGACCGGGCTGTGCGGGTTCTGGCCACCGCCCTTGTCTCCGGCAGCGACCGCACCGCCGAGCAGCCAGAGGAACACATCGGCCGCAGAGCAGCACTCGCCGCCTATGAACAGGCAGGTATCACCCCGGCCGACATCGATGTCGCCGAGGTGCACGACGCCACGGCCTTCGGAGAGATCCAGCAAGTCGAGAATCTCGGATTCTGCGCCATCGGCGACGGCGGCCGCTGGTCTCTCTCGGGAGCCGGCGCACTCGGCGGCACTCTCCCGGTCAACCCCTCCGGCGGCCTGGTGTCCCGCGGACACCCCGTCTCAGCCACCGGCCTCGCGCAGATATACGAACTCGTTGGCCAGCTACGCGGCGAAGCCGGTGCCCGGCAAGTCGCCGGAGCACGAGTCGCCGCCGCGGAGAACGGCGGCGGCCTCTACGGCATCGAGGAAGCCGTCGCCGCAGTCACCCTCCTGGGAGCAATCCGATGAACGCGCCCCTGACCACGCCACAGGACTCACTCCACAGCGCCCCCGGCTACGCCCAACTGATCCTGACCGCACTCCGGCGCCGCCCCGACCACCTGGCATTCCGCTGGCGGGAGGACGACCGAGAACGATCACTGACCTACCAGGCCACCGCAGACATGATCGAGCGGACCGCCGCAGCCCTCGCCCGCCTCCGGCCGGTACCCGGAAGCGCGGTCGCGCTGCTCACCGGCCCCAGACCCGAAGCCTTCGTCGTCATGGCAGCCGCCTGTCTGGCGGGCATCCGTTTCGCGGCCCTGCACCCGCTCGGCAACAGTGAGAACGACGCCTACGTGCTGCGTGACAGCGGCGCCGGACTTCTCATCGTCGACGAGGCTCGGTTCGCCGGCCGCGCCGCCGCGGCCCGCGCCGGAACCGAGGTCGTTTCCCTCTCCGTTCTCTCCGATCTCGCCGAACGCACACCCCCCGCAGCGGTGGACCCTCTCGCGGAAGCCTGCTACCTCTTCTACACCGGCGGCACCACCGGAGAGCCCAAGGGCGTAGTACTCGGTGACCGCTCCCTGGCGGCGAACGCGTGGGCCTGCACCACGTGGGCCTGGCCGGAGAAGACGACCTTCCTCATCACCACTCCGATGTCCCACGCGGCCGGTCTTCTCGTAGCACCCGGCTTTCTACGCGGCGCAACTTTCGTCATCCATCCGGGATTCGACCCCGACGAAGTCATCGACGCGATCGAGGAAGGCGGCGTGAACACCACCTTCCTCGTGCCGACCATGCTCTACACGCTCCTCGACCACCCCCGGACAACCGGCGCCGATCTGTCGGGCCTGCGATGGATCCTCTATGGCGCCGCCCCCATCGACCGGGCCCGCCTGGTACAGGCCGGAGACCGATTCGGCCCGATCCTCAGCCAGCACTACGGGCAGGCCGAAGCGCCCAACGCACTGACGGTCCTGGACCCTGACGAACACCTCAGCGACGACCCGGCCGTACTCACCAGTTGCGGACGGCCGATGCCGGGAAACGAGATCATCCTGATCGATCCCGCCGGCCACCCGGTCGCCACCGGCGAACCGGGCGAGTTGTGCGTACGGGGTCCCCTGGTCATGAACGGCTACTGGAACAAGCCGGACCAGACCCGTGCTGCGCTGCAGGACGGCTGGCTGCACACGGGAGACATCGCACGAGCGGATTCCACGGGCCTCCTGACCATCGTCGACCGCATCAAGGACACCATCATCACTGGTGGATTCAATGTCTACCCTCGTGAAGTCGAAGACGCCCTCGCAGGCCACCCTGCCGTCGCCCACTGTGCCGTTTACGGAGTGCCCGATCCTCAATGGGGCGAAGCGGTCGTCGCCGCCGTTGTACTCCGCTCCGGGTTCCCTGCCACTCCCACCGAACTGGCCGCCCATGTACGCGAGGCCAAAGGCGCCGTCTGGGCGCCCAAACGGGTGCGTCTGTGCGCCGAACTGCCGCATACCGCCCTCGGGAAGATCGACAAGAAGGCACTGCGCAGCAGCTCCTGACCCGACTTCAGTGCCTGATCTGTGCCATCGGCGTCGATGAGGAGTCGATGGCCCGGGCCCGGCGCCGAGTGCTCGGGGACGGTCGGAGCCACTGGCACTCGGACACCTCGGCCACCGCCCGATGAGCACCGGAACCGTCCGGAAGCTGAACTGCGGGCTCGACGCCCTGCTCGCGACGGCTCCTGCAAGCCCGGCGACATCGACCGGGACGCCGACGGCCTCGGACGCGACCGTGTCCAAACCGAGGTGCTCGGCGACGGCTCGGGTGGCGGTCACGCACACCGGGGCCGTCGACAAGCACGGCCGCCCGGCGAAGGATCACCGGTTCGGCGAGTACTCCACGCACGACCCCGGCACCCAGCCCGGCGCGTACGAGACGAAACGCGACGTCGGCTTCACCCCGCCGCGCGACCAGGACCTGACCGCCCCGGGCCTCGGCCGGGCCGCCTGAACTCAGATGGGCGCGGTGCCGGCGAGCGCGCGCTCCGCGGCAGGACCGCCGGGGCTGCGCGGTGTCCGGGTGCGGTAGGAATGGCCGCGTTCCGGACCGAGTCCGAAGTAGTGGCGGAAGTTGTAGATGAGAGGGCTCCAAGCGGCGGGGTCGATGTGGTCGGTGCCGGGAACGACGATGCGGGAGTCGGCGTGGACCTTGTGTACGACGGCCTCGACGATGACGAATTCCCCGGAGACGTCCGGCTGCACCCGCTCCGCGCGGGCTTCCAGCTGGATCGGGCATTCGGCGACACGAGGCGGTCGGACCAGGTGGGACGGGTTGCCGGTCAGGCCGGCTGCGGTGAACTTGTCCGGCTCGAAGCGGCAGCCCTCGGCCTTGGTCGATGGCACTGGGTTCCGGCCGGTCAGTGGCGCCAGTCTCTCCACCGCCGGCCACTGGGAGGGGGCCGGCAGGTTGATCACCAGCTCGGGCCGGCTGCCGAGGTTGTGCGCGGTCTGCCCGTCGCGGCCCAGTCCGATCACGACCGTCTGTCCGAGTGCCCATGCGGAGGATATCGGGGCGAGATTGAACGAGCCGTCCTGATTCTCCGTCGACAGGAGTACCACCGGCGTCCCGAAGTACAAGACGCTCGGCTCGATCTCCAGGTGGGTGACGACGGTCCCTGCGGGCAGAGTGCTGGTAGGCGATGTGTGCATGGTGGGCAGCCTAAATTCGGGTCGCTTCGGCCGGGGCCGAAGTGTCACGGGTGACAACGGACCGCATGAACACACGGCGCGCACACGCGACCGGCCCCGATCTGGCCTCCGTGGCCAGGCTGCTGGCCGATGGCATACGGGCGGCCTTGCGGCGACTGGCCCTGCTCGACGGCCGGGCATGGACGGCAACGGAAGTGGCGCGTCGTGCGGGGGGTGGCGCGTCGTGCGGGGGGTGGCGCGTCGTGCGGGGGGTGGCGCCCTCGACCGCGACCGAGCACTTGCACGCGCTCGTGCGCGGAAACCTGCTTGCCGAGGAACGGCAGGGCCGCCACCACTACCTGCGTCTGGCCGGTCCGCACGTAGCCGAGCTGATCGAGAGCCTCGCCGCCACGGCACCCGACCGCGCCCCGGCACCCCGCTCCCTGTCGGCGGCGTTGTCAGTACCAGGTGGCAGGATGCCGTGCTATGACCGCACCGATCAGTGAGTCGTGGACGCGAATCGAGAACTGGCTGGCCGAGCACGCCCCGGCGACCTACGCCGCGCTGGCGCCGCCCGCGGATCCGGCGGACATCGCCGCGACCGAACGCGTCATCGGCCGGCCACTGCTGAAGCCCTTGGTGATGTCGCTGCTGCGGCACGATGGTCTCCCCGATCAGCGGGGCTCGCTGCTGCCAGGGTTCTACAGACCGATGAGTGCACGCGAGATAGCGGCCGCGTGGCAACTTTTCACCGGATTCTACGACAAGCGCACGGCGGATGAGGAAGGAGAGGAGGCGGAGTACGACTTCATGAAGATCGGGGTCAGCAGCCTCCTGTACGGACATCCGCAGGTGATCCCCATCGCGCGGAACGTCGGCGGGGGTTGCCTCGTACTGGACCACCGTCCCGAGATCGACCGGGGGCGCGTCCACGAAGCCGAGGCCGTGGAAGGCGTTATGCGCGTATCACACGAGATGTGGACGTCCCTGCCGCTGCTCATGGAGGCGATCGTCACGTCTCTCGAGACCAACCAGCCCCTCAATGGCTACACGCCGGTAGTTGACGAGGAGCAGAGGCTGGACTGGAACTACATACCGCTGCGCAGTGACCGGACCTTGCATCGGTCATGACGCAGCAGCGGATAGTGAGGTCGGTGGAGCTGCTTCGGGGCGAGTGATCATGGCCCCGTAACTTTCCGGCGAGTCGGGCAGTGTGTGGACTGCCCGTTACCTGACTTCGGCATATCTGGGTCAGTTCGGTCCTTCGAGAGCGAGGCCGGTTCCGGCGAGGAATCCGCCGAGGACGGCGTGCCAGTACTGCAGCGCATTGAGTCGCCTGCGGAGCACAGCCTCCAGCTCGCTGAGGGCGCGTGCGGCCAGGTTGGCCAGGCTCCACCTGATGCGCGCCCACAGGCCCTCGACCGGGTTGAGCTCGGGTGCGTATCCGGGCAGCAGGACCACTGTCAGCCAGTCCCGCTCGGAGGGTTCTACCTCCGGCCAGTTCACCTCCCGCCATGCGGTGATCGCGTCCTCGTCGCGTTCGGCGGCGGGCCGGGCGGGCATCTGCACGCTGTAGCCCATGCGATGCAGCAGCCGAGTGACCCCGGAGACGCTGTAGGAGAAGTGGAACTTCCGCCCAATCAGCGTGCGTACCCGGGCGGCAGTCCATACCTGGTCATCCGCCCAGCCGTGCGCGGCCGGCCCCTCCTCCAGCCACATCGCGAGCTCGGCCTGCAGGTGTGGGCCGAGGTGGCGGTCGTAGCCGGAGGGGCCCTTGGAACGCAGCGCCTCGCGTCCGCCCGCCCTCCAGCTACGGCGCCACTGGTAGACCGACTTCTCACTCACCCGTAACTCCCGTGCGATGCACGGGACTTCCCCGTCCTCCTCGAAGAGGTCAACGGCCCGCATCACCGGTCCCGGCACAGATCCAGACCCCAAGACGCCGAAGTCAGCAAGTCCGTTTCCGGTAGCGGCCTCGTCCGGGTTGCGTGAGGAAGCCTTGGCGGATGAGGCGTCCGAGGCGGCTGCGGGTGATGTTGACGGTCGCCTCGTCGGTGGGCATGCTGGGAAGTCCGTTCAGCTCGCGGGCTCTGAATGCCTGGTCGGGGAGCTGCTTGAAGGCGTTCACGATGGCCTGGTAGGCGGTGGGTGGATCGGGCTCGGTCCCCGGGTGGGACGCGTTGAGCCAGGAACTCGATGACGTTCACGCGGCCAGCCCGAGCGTGTCGCGTCAGGTGGGGGGCGGGTGTGGTGAGGCGGCGAGTCATGTTCGCGATGGAAGCCCAGTGGACGCGTGAGGCGGGGGTGCCGGGGCGGTGGCTGTACTCGCGGGCCAGGCGGCGATGCGACATCAATGCGCCGTTGACCTGCTCGACCACCCACCGCTTGGGCTGCGGGACGAAACCCTTGCCCCCGTCTTCGGGGTTGCGGCGGACGACCTTGACGTCGATGTCCATCAGCGCCCCGTGGATGATGACCTCGTCCTTGAAGCCCTGATCCACCAGGGCCTTCTCCCGGCGCATCCCGCACCGTTCGGCGGCCTGGTCAAGCAGGGGGGGGCGGGGTTGTCGTGGGTGGAGGCGGCCGGCACGACGACGCCGATGATCAGTCCCAGAACGTCTGCGGCCATTCCCCCGCTTGCGGCCCGACACCTTCTTGTTGGCGTCCAGTCCCGTCGTGGCCTTCGGGACACCGGCGGCCGCGCGAACGGACTGGGTGTCGATGATCACGAGGAATGGGTCCTCCAGCCGGCGGGCTCTCTCCCGCGCCTGGCAGCACAGGAGTTCCTGGATCGGCTGGTCGAGCCCGTCCTCGCGCCACAGGCGAAGTAGTAGAACACCGCCGACCAGGCCCGGGAAGTCATGGGGCGGATAGCGCCACTGGCAGCCCGTCCGGTTCTGACAGAAGATCGCGTTCACCGCCTCCCGTAGGTCACAGGACCCAGGATCTCCGGTCGCCGACCGCGTCACCCTGCCCCGCTTCCAGGCCGTGATCATCGGATCGATCGGCGCCCACTGCGCATCCGATAAATCGCTGGGGTACGGCTCTCTCTCCACAGCCCGCATCTCAATGGACATGCCCATCAGGCGGCCCGCGCAGCGATCAGTACCACGATCGAGCGATCACATACCGGGGAAGATCGGGCTTAACGCTATCTGAGGCCAACGTGAGCTGTTCAGTCGTCGGTTTCGGACGTCTTCCGAGGGTGGGTGGGGTAGATCTCGTGCCAGTGCTGGGCTGAGCGGACCAGGTCGTCGATGACGTGGAGGAGGAACTGGCTCGTGTTCTCCAGTCGGGCGCCGGCGGGGGTGGTGGTGCCGAGTTTCTGGGCTGCGATCTTGCAAGCCTCGGCGATCCGGGTTTGGTTGCGCGCGCTGGCCACGATGGACTGGAACGCTACGTCGTCGTCGATGGCGTAGCGGTCGGCGCGGCTGCGGGGGTCGCGTTCGCGTTTGACGAGTGCCTGGTTTTCCAGGTAGCCGACGGCCTTGGAGATGGAGGCGGGGCTGACGTGCAGGCGTCGCACGAGTTCCGCGGAGGTGAGGCTGCCGCTGTCGGTGGTGAACAGCGCGGAGAGCACCCTGGCCATCATCTGTGGGAGCCCGGCCCGAATCATCAGTTCCATGCTCTGCGTGTCCACCTCGTCCACGAGCCGTGGATCGCGCCCGCCGAGGTGGGCCCTTCCTGGTGACGGCGTCGGCGGAGTGGTCTTTCGCTGACGCGCGTGTCGTGTGCCGGCCCGGTTGGCCGCCTCGGCGTGATAGCCGCGCGGCCCGCCGTTGCGCATCACTTCGCGGGTGACGGTGGAGGTCGGCCGCCCGATGCGGCGGCCGATGGCGGCGTAGGTCAGCTCCTCGCGCAGGCCTGCGGCGATCTGCTGTCGGTCCTGGAGAGTGAGTCTGTCACCAGGCATCGGGTGTCCTCCGCTGTCGGCCGTCGAGGCCAGCTTAATGCAACGCAACGCCGTTGCATTAGTCGGCAGGGCTCACGCAATGATTTGCCCCCGTTGACCTGCAATTACGCGGCCGCTTCGCATAGAAATGATTGACGGTCCTGTGGATGCAACGTAACTTTCGCCGAGTTGTGAAAGTGCTCGTGTGGCGCCGGATCTCACCAACGGGAGTGAAACCCATGACTACCGATCTCGGTCAATCCGCAGTCGTGGCGACTGCGGTACGCAAGGTGTACGGCGACCACGTGGTGCTCGACGGCATCGACCTCGATATCCCCGCGGGGTCCGTCTTCGCGTTGCTCGGCCCGAACGGTGCGGGCAAGACCACCGTGGTGCAGATCCTGTCGACGCTGATCCGTGCCGACGCGGGGGAGATGCGGGTCGCCGGCCACGATGTGGTCCGGGATCCGGACGAGGTGCGCGCCGCGATCGGCGTCACCGGCCAGTTCTCCGCAGTGGACAGCTTCCTCACCGGCGAGGAGAACCTGCTGTTGATGGCCTGCCTGAACCACCTGCCCCGCCGGGAACGGCGGCAGTCTGCCGCGGACCTGCTGGCGCGGTTCGATCTGGTGGACGCGGCCCGGAAGCCTGCGGTGACGTACTCCGGTGGGATGCGCCGCCGCTTGGACCTCGCGATGACGCTGGTCGGCCGGCCTCGGGTGATCTTCCTCGACGAGCCGACCACCGGGCTGGACCCGCGCAGCAGGCGGACCATGTGGGAGATCATCCGCAGGCTGGTGGACGACGAGGGCGTCACGATCTTCCTCACCACTCAATACCTGGAGGAGGCCGACCAACTCGCCGACCGGATCGCGGTGCTGCACGGGGGAAAGCTGGTGGCGGAGGGCTCGCCCGAGGAGCTCAAGCGGCAGGTAGGCGGCGGCCATGTCACCCTGCGGTTCGCCGACCCACACGGTTACGACCACGCAGCCCGGACGCTGGACGTGGTGTCCCGCAACGATGAGGCATGCACCCTGCAGATCCCCAGCCAGGGCGATGTCCGGTCGTTGCGCGCATTGCTGGACTGGCTCGACCACGCCTCGCTCACCGTGGACGAACTGCAGGTCCATACCCCCGATCTCGATGACGTCTTCTTCGCCCTGACGGGCAACCCAGTCACGGAACTGGAGGCCGGCCAGTGAGTACCGTTTCCAGCAGCGTTTCCAGCAGCGTTTCCAGCAGCGTTTCCAGCGCCTTTGCCGACTCGGCGACCATGTTGCGCCGCCAGTTGCGGCACATGCTGCGTTACCCGGCGCTCATCCTGACGGCCGCCGGGGTTCCGGTGGTCTTCCTGCTGCTGTTCGTCTACGTTCTCGGCGGCATCCTCGGCAACGGCCTTGGCGGGCCGTCGGGCGGCCGGGACGCCTACGTGAACTACGTCGTCCCCGGTGTCGTCCTGATGACTGTGGCGACCGCGGCCCAGGGCACGGCGATCTCGGTAGCCATCGACATGACCGAGGGTATCGTCGCCCGATTCCGCACGATGGCCATCGCCCGGGTCTCGGTGCTCACCGGCCATGTGCTGGGCAGCCTGATCCAGACCCTGCTGAGTATCGCTGCCGTCTTCGGGGTCGCGCTGCTGGTGGGATTCGAGCCGACCGCGGACTTCGGCGAATGGCTCGGCGCGGTAGGCGTGCTCGTAATGATCATCCTCGCGCTCACCTGGCTGTCGGTCGCACTGGCCATGGTCGCCAAGAGCGTCGCCACCGCGAGCAACATGCTGACGCCGCTGATGATCCTGCCCATGATGGGCAGTGGGTTCGCCCCTACCGACTCGATGCCGGCCGGGCTGAAGTGGTTCGCCGAATACCAGCCGTTCACCCCGTTCATCGAAACTCTGCGTGCGCTACTGATGGGCACCCCGATCGATAACAGTGCAATCCTGACCATCAGTTGGTGCGCCCTGATCGTTGTGGGCGGCTACCTGTGGGCCAAGAAGCTCTACAATCGCGAGCCCACCAAGTGAGTGCCTTCGTCGCGTCAGCCCGTGAACTGTACGAACCCCTCGGCATGCCCACCGACGAGGCGACCGTCAACATCACCCGCAGCCGCCTCGGACGCTCCGTCCGCCAAGGCTTCCTCACCCAACTCGGACGAGGCCGCCACCGGAAACGGTCTTGACGCCCTCTCAGGCGGCGTGAGCCTGGGCGGTCCCTCCCCACATGCGAGCCCTGCTCCCCAGGTTCCGCAGGGTCAGCGCCGGTGGGCGGAGAGCGCCATCCCGATGACGAGCTGTGCGGCCGCTGTTACGAGCAGCGCGGCCATCGGCAGGGTCCAGCCGCCGGAGGTGCTGTGCAGCAGGCCGACGGCGAAGGGGCCGAGAGCGGCGACCAGGTAGCCGAGCGACTGGGACAGGCTGGACAGGGCGGTGGTCTCGGCGGGGCTGCTGCCGCTGCTGCCGATTACTGCCAGCACCAGGGGGAAGGAACACAATCCCAGCCCGACCAGTACGGCCCATACAACCGGCAGGGCCACTGGAGCGACGAGAAGTCCGGTGAATCCGGCGAGCATGGCCGCCGAGATCGTCATGAAGGCGGGCCGTAGCCGGCCCGGCGCGCGTGCGAAGGCGAGCACCAGGAAAGTCGCCGGAATCCCGACGGCCTGGGAGACCGCGAGGACGGCGCCCGCGCCGCCGCCCGACATGCCCTGCTCGGACAGCATCGTGGGCAGCCAGCCGATGATGGCGTAACAGTTCAGCGCCTGGAGTGCGAAGTACGCGGTCACCAGCGCCCCGAGCCGGGTACGCGCCATCGCCCATGGCGACACGTATGTCCCGCGTGTATCCGCGGCCGACACGGATCGAGCCGCGGGAGCTCGTACGAACGCCCATACCAGCGTGGCGAGCAGCGCAGGCAGCGCCCACCCGGCCAGCCCCAGGGAGGGCGAACCCGCCCACACGGCCAGTGGTACGGCGGCAGCCGCGCCCAGCGTCGAACCGAGCGCCATCACGGTCGTGTACACGCCGGTGAGCAGCGCGACCTTGGCCGGGAAGTGGGCCCGGAGCAGTGTCGGCAGCAGGACGTTGCACAGTGCGAGGCCGGACATGGCGACGACGGTTCCGCCGAGCAACGCCCAGGTGGCGGGGATGCCCCGGAGAGCGAGACCGGCCGTGAGCGCCGCGAGCGCGAGCAGCACGGTCCGCTCGGCCCCGAGCCGGCCGACGACGCGGCCGGTGAAGAAGCCGGCGGCGGCGAAGCTCAGGGTCGGCAGGGCGGGCAGTGCTGCGGCGGCTGCCGAGCCGAAGCCGAGGTCGGTCCGCAGGGCGTCGAGCAGTGCTGAGGCGCTGCTGATGCCGAGACGGAGGTTGAGCGCGATGAGCACCACGCCCGCTCCGGCGAGCCAGGCGGCACGGGTGCGGCCAACGGGCCTGCTGGGAGTGAAGGTGGTCTCAGCCATGGATCAAACGTAAAACGTCTGACGTTTGAAGGTCAAATCATCCAATGTATGATCCCCTCATGACGCTGGAACCGGTACGCCGCCCCACGCTGTCCGCCGAGGTGCTCGACACGCTCCGCCGACAGATCACGGCCGGCGAATGGCCCGTAGGTACCCGGATCCCGCCGGAACCCGAGCTGATGCGCCAGCTCCAGGTCGCCCGTGGAACCCTCCGCGAAGCCGTGCGTGCCCTCGCCCACGCGGGCCTCCTGGAAGTCCGCCAGGGCGACGGCACCTACGTGCGGGCGGCCAGCGAGCTCTCCGGCGCGGTCCAGCGCCTCTACGCCGACCGGGCCTCCACCGAGCTCCTCGAAGTCCGCGCCGCCCTGGAGGGCAAGGCCGCCCGGCTCGCCGCCACCCGCGCCACCGACAAGGACCTGGCTGCCCTGACCGCCGCGCTGGAGCGCCGCGCCGAAGCCTGGACGGCCAAGGACTTCGAAGGATGGGTCACCGCGGACTGGGAGTTCCACATCCGTGTCGTCGAGGCTTCGGGCAACGCACTACTCGCTGAGCTCTACGGCAACCTCGCCGAACCGCTGCGCGCCTCGATGTCCGAATTCTGGAAGCTGCCCGGATTCGACGGAGCGGCCCCCGCCGGGCACGAGGACCTGATGGCCGCCCTGTACGACCACGACCCGGCCGCGGCCGCCCGCCAGGCCGACGCCAACATCGATGCCACGGCCGAGTGGCACGGCTCCGCAGGCTGAGGCGATCTTGATTTGGGCTTCAGCGAACTCCGCGGCGTCCGATCGGTGCTGGTCGTGTGCCTCGCTCCTCAGACCGAAGCCGAGCCAGCAGGGTCTTTCCAGAATGTGTGCCAGAACCTCGCTGAGTTCTGGCACACATTCTGGATGCTGATGGTGATCTTCGCTCGGTGGGGTGAAGCCTTCCTCCGAGGGGCTGTTCGCGCTGGGGGTGGTGTGCTGCCGTTGTTGAGTGGGGCAGTTTCTGTCGGCTTGCCCGTTGATGCGGAAGTCCTGCGTGGCGAAGCCGGGCCGTTCACCGGCCGCGTAACGCCTGCCGCGAAGGCGTCGACCGGCTCAAACGCACCGGCAACGTCGGAGGCAAGGGCCGTCACGTCTTCCTGATGCCGCAACCTCTCCAAGAAATCCAGACGCGGAACAGGGCCGAACAGACGACGACCGAAGGGCGCCGGAAACGCAATCCGCGCAGGCAGCGAGGCCACCGTCTCCGAGACCGCTCATGCCCACGACCTGCGGAACTGCCGCTACCGAGGCTGGCCAGAACCCAAGTCCAACATGAGCTGACGGTAGCCGGGATGAGACATCGTCCGACTCAGCGGCTACTTCTCACCGGGCATCGCACCGTCCCGCAGAGCGTGGCCCGGGACCGCTCCCAGCGGCTCCGCCGCGACCTGTCCACCCAGGATCGCCAACAGCATCCGGAAAGTGAGCCAGAACCGGGACTCGTGAACCCGTCTGATATGCGGCGTGCACCCGGTTGTACAGGTCTCCGTCGTCTGGCTCCAGATGCAAACGGTCGCTCAGCCGAACCGCCTCGCGGACACTCTGGACGAACTCGGCGACCTGGACCTGCCCAACGCCCGACAGCGTTGTCACACGCTGAACCTCGGCAGCAATGTTTGCCGCTTCCCGCGCCGCCGTCTGAGCCCTGCCGCCGTTCGCCTGCGTCTTCGTCCCGACCGCGCCGCCGATGACCGCCACCAGGGCGGCGAAGAACTCTGAGGTTGCCCTCGAAGGACTTCCACAAGTCCACCGGCACATCACGCCGAACGTCCTCGCCTACAAGGGGAGTGTGATCGAAAGCGAGATTCCATCAGCCAGATCGGCTGCCCGTGACTGCCTCCCCTTCCTCACCACCGGCTGCGCTGCTCGCCCGAGCCGGTCGATCTGACCGGCGAAGAGCGGCACGACGTCACCTGGACCAGCACCGCGATCTCGCCCCAGCCGAAAGACGACCTGACCGGGGTTCCGCAGACCGTGCCCAGCGACCTGCTGGGCCGGCCCGTTCGACCACGCCACGACCCCGTCGGGCGCCCGACCGTCGCCCTGGCGGCCGTGCACGCGGCCCCGGGCAACGGCATCGTCGCTGTCCTGACGGCCGACGTGGATCTCGCCCGCGGCAGCCTTGCCGTGAGGGGGGTCACCTCGCGGTGACCCCGGTGCACGTTGTCGCAGTTCAGGTGATGTTCTGTGCCTGTTTCCCGGGTGATGGGTGAACGGCGTCACATACGCCGTGCCGAAGGCAGAACGTCCCGGTCGTCAGCTGTGCGCACCCCTCTCGGAATGGCGCCCGAGCCCACGGGCCCGGGACCTTCGACCCAGGGCCGAAGTCCCGACGGGCAGGCCGGGAGCCGATGACTGAGGGCCTTCGCGGCGTGCTGGAAGCCTCTCGGAACCAGCCGTCGCGGCCGCCAGAGTGGAGGGGTCGCCCAGCGCACCGGCAACACCCGGCGCCGACGGCGCGACAGTCCCTGCCGCCTCCGAACGGAGCACCTGAATTGTTCAGCACCACCAGCACGCCGGCTCATCACTCCGCGCGCCCGGCCATCCGTCGTTCTTCCCTGTTCCGCCGTATGGCCGTGAGTGCGGCCGTCGCCGCCGCCGGCGCGGCGGTCGCGCTCACGGGCGCCGGCAGCGCCTCCGCGGCCACCACCGGAAACAGCCAGTGGGACGCCTTGGTGAACTGTGAAGCGTCGGGAAACTGGTCCGCCAACACGGGCAACGGCTTCTCCGGCGGCCTGCAGTTCACCCCGTCCACGTGGCAGGCCTTCGGCGGTCATCAGTACGCCGCGTCCGCCCACCAGGCCACCGCGCAGCAGCAGATCGCCGTCGCCGAGAAGGTCCTGGCCGCACAGGGCCCGGGGGCCTGGCCGGTGTGCAGCGCCAAGGCCGGAATGTAGGCGCATCATGGCCTCACCGACAGACCGGTGAGGCCTGTGCCATGACCGTCACCGTACGGATATGAGCCGCCGGCGCGTGCGGCACCGGTAGATCCGACGCGCCGCCGAACCGATCGCCTTGTCCAGGTCACGGACTGCGGGATTTACGGTCCCCACCGCACCATTCATCAGGACGCCATCCTTCGAGTTTCATGGCCTCGATCGGCTCTCGGGACCAGGCGAGCCGCTGCCGCAAGGCGTGCAGTTCGACCTGGTGTGGTGGAGCCCGCGCTGGGCTAGGAAGCAAGCCGACGAGGGCTCAGCGTCCTGAACAGACAAACTTGACAGGGAACAGTGCTCCTCGGCGAACATCCGCAGCTCGGACCTGCCTCTGCCGGGTGTCCGGACCTGCCAGATGCCAGCAGTCATTCTTCACCGGTAAGTTGGCCGCTTTCACTCTTCAGAGAACACCAGCGGCGGGCATGCAGGCCGACTGGGAGACGCTCCGATCCCATTGCGCGTCGCATGCACAAAGAGCTGTCCCCGGTCGTTGACCGCATCCGGCCGGGAGTTCCCCCACCACGGGGATCCCGCAGTCGATGGTCGACGACGCGTCCGTTCCGGCCGGGCCGATGCCGTCCCCGAGCAGTACCTGATCCTGCCCGGCGACAGACGGCGACCCCTTCTCGGTGTCCATCGACAAGGGGCCGCTTCCTCGCGCTCTGCGTGTACGCGAGCCGAACAGAGCGGTCAGCGCTGCGTGGTGGCGGGACTGGTACTGCGAGCGCGTCGTCCGGCCGACGTGCGGCACGGCGTCGGCGTCGGCGTCGGCCAGTCGATCGGCGGCGAGCACCAGGAGCACGACGTCTGCGATCTCTGGACGTGGCCCGTCTCCCGCCGTTCGGGCGGCACCACATCAACATTTATCTGGACGATTTCTGGGACAGTGAGGGCTCACTCGTAGAAGCAAGCCGCTCTCAACATGCTGGCGATCAAGCTCCAGTCGGGCCGGTCGGGAACGGACTCTCCGCGGTTGATGAAGTAGCCGTCCATATCGTTGGTCCAGGAACTGAGCGCTTCGAGGTAGCGGTCAAGTGATTGGTTCTCCCAACCGCTGGAAGGGACCCCGGCCTCTTGGCTGAGCTGTCTGATGTAGGAGACGAGGTCCGCCCGTGTTGTTACCCAGGTGGTGTCGTTCAGCGAGTTCATAGCGAAGATCTTGCACGGGTTCGCGGGCAGACCTGTAGGTGGGGCGGATCGGCTTTCCTCTGTTGAGGATGGGTTGGTCAGCAGTGGTCGTCAGGGCTGGGTTCGGGGGTCTCGCCGAGGTCTGCGAGGAGGCCGCGGATTCGGTCGGCGATGGCGTTGTGTCGTTCGACCTCGCGGGGCCAGCCGCGTTCAACGGCGTCCTGGGCGAGTTGCTGCTCACGGGCGAGGCGGGACCGCAGGCGCGGGGCGTACTCGCTCGTGGTGAGGAACTTCGAGCAACGAAGGTAAAGATCGCACTCGCAGGGTCCTTCGGCGGGTGCCCGCAGGCAGTGGCCGAGTTCGAGTTCGGTCTTGAAGAAGTTGGTCTTGAGCCAGTTCAGGGTGTCCTCGCCGATCCTGCTGGTGAGGAGTTCCTCGGCGGCTGGTCCCGCGATCCGTCCGCCGGCGGCGATGACTTTCTCGTACTGCTCCTTCAGGACGGGGTTGCTGATGTGGGAGTAGGTGGCCGACATCTGCGCGTTGCGGTGCCCGAGGATCGCCATGATCGTCTGGATCTGGGCGCCGCCTTCGGCGAGCTGGGTGCCGACCGTGTGGCGAAACCGGTGGTGGGGGTGGGGGGCACGGTGGGGTTGCCGTCGCTGTCGAAGAGCCCGGCCTTGCGGCAGTCCAGGGTCAGCCGTGCGATCTCCCCGCGCCGGGCGCCGCTCCAGCGCAGCAGAAGCAGAGCGGCGCGTTGGTGCGGGTCTTCGAGTTCCTCAACGGCATCCATGAGGCGGTCCAGCTCGGCCCGGGGGATGAATCGCGGCAGCGCGGAGGGGAGCTTGGGCATGTCCGAGCGGCCGAGCAGGGGCCGGCCCGGGACATCGTTCCAGCCCCATTGGCTGGTCTCGCGGAAGAACTGAAGCAGCGGGCTGAGGTAGGTGTAGCGGGACCGTGCCGTCAGCGGCCGTCCGGTGCGGGTGTTGATGTGCTCGTGCAGGTGGGCCATGAAGCCCTCGATGTGCCGCCGCTCCAGCTGGGTCATCGCATCGATGTCGGGGTGGGCCTGGGCGAGCCAACGCAGGAAGTAGCGGAAGGCGTCGCGTGAGTGGCGGACGGACTCCGCGCGGTCGCTGGTCTGCAATCGGCCCGAAAGCCAGCGCTTCACCGGGGCGGCGAGCCCTGGCGGCGTCTCGGGAGGGGTGAGTTCGGCCCGCCAGAGTTCGGCGGTCTTCAGGCCGTGGAACGGCGGCTCGGGGACCTGTCCGATGTTGAACAGCAGCACATGGACGCCGTGAAGCCTGGTCAGACACGCCTTCTGGTAGATCTCGGCGAGCTGGTCCATGGGCAGGCGGCGGCGTGCGTTGGAGACATGGCTGGCTCGCACGAACCCGGCCTCCGGCCGGGCGCAGTAGCGTTTGATCTCTTCGGCGAGCGCGGTGAGGTCGTCGAGCCGGATCGCGTGCAGATCGGGGTCACCACGCATCAGGAGAAGGCGGGTGAAGGTCCAGGTCAGGACGGACCGGCCGCTGACGGGCGCATAACCGAGCTGGAGCATGCGGGCGGAGAACGAATCGAGCAGATCCAGGTCCAGCCCGAGGTCGGCGGCCGCCTTGGGGACGAACAGGCTGTCGAAGTTCCGGCTGAGGACGTAGTCGGCGTCCAGCCGGATGCCGTGCACCAGCGAGAGGTAGGCGAGATAGGGGCCTGCGTCGTGGGACGGCCCGGTGCGTTTGCCTGGCTCGTGCGCGACGCGTTCGTGCAGGTCCAGGCGGACCAGCAACGGCTCGGCGAACCAGTCCTCCAGGTCCTGCCAGTGCTTGAGGAAGCGGTTGTAGGAGTAGCGGCGGGACTTGATCGACGCCGGAGCATCGGCGAACGTCGCACGGACCCATGCGAAGTACTCCTCCCTCGGCGCGTGGCACCGACGGCGGTCCGGTTCCGAGGCCGGCGCCAGGGCGAGTACGGTCACCGTTTGTTCTCCAGCGCGCGGGTGTAGTCGGCCAGCACGGCCTCGTCGGAGACCCGGGTGTAAACCTTCGTCGACTCCGGCGACGCGTGCCCCAATCGCTTTTGCAGCGACAGCTCCCGCATCCCGCCCTCCCACATCGCCGTGGCGTGAGTGTGCCGCAGCGCGTGTGGCGTGGTCTCCGGCGTGCGCAGGCCGAGCTTGTCCAGCCGCCGCGCGAACAGCCGCACCACCGCGTCGTAGCCCAGCGGCTCCAGACGGTGGGTGCCCTTCCCTCCGACCAAGAACACGAACGGGCTGGTCGCATCGAGGGGACGCTTGTGCATCACATAACGGCTGACCGCCTCCAGGGTGCGAGGCTCGTGCAGGTCCACCACCCGTTCGGTGCCCGGCCGCAGCCCGCCGTCCAGCATCAGCAAGAACACCGCCAGGTCCCGCAGCCGCTTCAGACTCCCGATGAACTTCTCCAGCACTGCCTCGTCCACCGGACGCGGCAGCCGCCGCGGCTGCTTGACCGTCACCGTGCGGCGTGTCGGCTGTTGACGGCTCGCGCGGCCCATGAACGGCTGATGCCGGTCCGGCACCCGGGCAAGTGCCGGGTCAAGGCGCTTTTGCATTGGGGAGTCGCCGTCGTACTCCTCGGCAATCACCGCCCAGTCGTAGAAGCTGGAGACGGCAGCCAAGATCCGGTTCACCGTCGCCGGCGCGAGCAGACTGCCCGGTGCCTCCGGACCGCCGACCACGACCGTCAGGCCCAGCCGCTGGGCGGGGCGGCGCGACGGTGCCCGCCGCAGGAATGCCAGCAGTCGCAGGGCGTCCGGGCCCCGGAACTGGCGCCAGTCCATGCCCTCAGCAGTGAGGAAGGTGAACAGGCGCCGCAGGTCGTACGCGTACGCGCAGATCGTGTGCGGAGAGAAACCCCGGTCGACCAGATGATCCAGGAACCGGCAGGCCGCCGTGACCTGTTCACCGTCCCCGTCGACCAACCGCACAAGCCGTACGACACCGTCATCGCGTTCCTTGACCACCCGCACACAGGCCTCCCCAAGCCTGCACTCGGACGGCCCAACGAGACCTGTACCTCCGCGGCCACGGCGCCGGTTCAGGCGTCACTCGAAGGTGTCCAGATAAGGAGATGCTGGGCCGCTCCTCCTTGCGGCTGCCCGATCTGCCCGGCGGTATGAGGTCGCTGCGTGCCCCGGACGCGGCCGATGAGTGGACCGGGAGGAAGGGGATCGCTGCCGACCCCGGCCGTTGTCTGGCGGCATACGGCCGCCGGACAAGGTCGCACACCGCCGAAATCAGACGCCTTCGCGCAGGTACAGGTCGCGCAGCAGGCCGATCTCGCCGCCGTGATGTGTGACCTCTTTCAGAGCGTGCAGCGCGAGCTTCAGATAGGTCTCATCGGCCCAACCGCCGGGGCCCATGCCTATCGGCGCCAACAGGCGCTTGTCGCCGAGGGCCGCGATACGGGAAGTGAAGTGCTCCCAGTCCTCGGCGAGCGCCTGGACGCCCTCTTTCGCGGTGCCCGGCCACTCGTGGCGGTCACCGAACTCGGGGATGTCCTCGAAGAAGTGGATCACATAGCCGCGCAGGCAGAGGCTGCCTATGTGCCAGATGCGCCAGGCGATCGTCGTGAAGGGGTCCGGTACCTCCGGACTCGATTCCGGAAATAGCGTGGCGACGCGGAAGACGCCGTCCTCGCCGGGGCGGATGCTGATGCAGTCGCTCACCGGCTCCCAGTGGTACTCGGCGTCGGTCAGGTCCTTCATACGCTCGAACAGCCGGAAGCGCACGTTCTCGAAGATCGCGAGAATGTCCCGCGTGACGGGGTCGGGCACGATCATGTCAGTCATGTCAACTCCAGGGCTCGGTAGTTTCGGGTCGGTCGGGATGATCAGGATCGACGGGTCGGCCGGCTCGGTCACGTACCGCCGCCTCTGCGTGTGTCGCCGGGTGCGTGACGGCTCGTGGCCGACCCGGCCTGCGACGATTACTGCGCTGGAGAGCTGCGCGCATGCTGTTCGGTGCCGTTCTCCGCTTCCGTTGAGTATTTCGGGACAGGGACAGGGACAGGGACAGGGACAGGGACAGGGACCGGGGAGGCGGGCGGGTGCCAGGTGAGAATCCAGCCGGCGGTAAGCGCCGTCGCGCCGCCTGCCAGGGCGATTGCGCCGCCTGTTCCGATGCCTGCGGCCACCGAGCCGAAGCAGGCCGGCCCGACGCCCTGCAGGGTCATGCTGCCGGAGCCGAGCAGACCGAAGGCCTGGCCCTGGCCGTCCTGCGGCAGGGCGTCCAGGAACGGCCGTTACAGGCCGAGACCGGAGGCGAATCCGAAGCCGCAGAGCAGCAGCAGACAGGACGAGACGCCCACTCCGGGCTCGGCAGCGAAGCCGACCAGCGGCAGTCCCATCAGCACAATCAACGGGACTACCAGTTGCTCCCGGGTGGGTGGGCGCAGGAATCGACCCACCAGCAGGTCACCGACAAGCATGCCGACCGGCAGACAGCCCATCAGCACCGCGTACCAGCCGGGCGCGAAGTGGCGTTCTCCCGCGTAGGCGACGATCAGGCCCTCCGCGCCCGCTACGAACGCGGGCGGTAGCCACTGGGCCAGCATCAGTTGTCGCACCGTGTGTCCGCGCAGCAGCAGGCCGGCACCGTGCAGGCTTGCCCGGACGGCCCCGCCAGCGCCCCGGGCGCTGCCGGGTGTGCCGCCGAACTCTCCCAGCTGCAGCCGGGGTAGCCGGATGAGGATAGCGAGTGCGCAGCCGAGGTAGAGGGCGGCGCTTACCGCGAGCGCCCGGTGCGGGCCGAGCACCGCGACGGCCGCACCTCCCAGCGCCAGACCGAACAATTGCGCGCCGGAGGCAGCGATGTTGTTCAGTGAACGGCCCAGTACATAGGCGTCGCCCTCCAGCCACTGCGCGACCAGCCGACTCGACGCGCCGTGAAACACCGGTGTGGCGAGGGCGACCAGCGCCACGACACCGAGGCTTGCCACGATCGGCATCCGCACCAGGGCGAGCAGCAGGGCGGCGGCGCACGTCAAGGCGTAGCCGCCGGTGATGAGCGCGCGGGGCGGCAGCCGGTCGGCCAGTGAGCCCAGCAACAGCGAACCGAACAGCTGCGGGAGGAAGCCGATGCCGAAGGCCAGTGCGCTCAGCAGCGCGGAGCCGGTGGCCGAGAAAACCAGAACCGAGAACGTGGTGATTCGCAGCGCGTCCGCAGTGATCGCGACGGTGCGGGTTGAGAAGAGCAGCCGGAAGCGCGGCTCGGCCAGCACCTCCCGGTAGGTGGCACGGTGGTTGACCTGCGCGGGTTCGGTGGTTGGGGTCATGACGCCCAGCCTCGCCGTGCGCCCACGTCACTCACCAATGATTCGTCGCTGGACGAATCTGAACAGACGCCCCGCGGTAGCATGGCCAGGTGCTCCGCTTCGAAGTCTCCGTCGAGGACCTGCTGCGCAGCCGCTTCGCACTGTCGCCCGCGCTGGACCTCTGCTTGCTGTTGCGCTTGCTCGTCGGCCAAGACCGGCCGCTGCCGCGAGCCTGGGCCACCCGGCTACTGCCGGCCTTTGAACGGCTTCGCCGCGAGACCGAACTGAACGCCGCCCTCGCGCTGCAGGCCCCGCAAGGCGGACCGAACTTCGTCGCCCCGCCCCCGCGCGGCCTCAACCAGACCTGGGCGGACGACCTGGCCATGATCCGGGCCACATCGCTGGAAGCGGCCCGCCACGAATTCGCCGCCACCGCGACCGGCCCGTCCGCCCGTGACCCCCGCGTACGCGCAGTGCTGGACTCACCGGACGCCGTCTCCAGGATCGCCGAGGCGATGGACCAGGCGTGGCACGAGCTGCTCGCCGCGGACTGGCCGCAACTGCGCGCGATCTGTGAGCGCGATGTCGTGCACCGGGTGGGTGTGATCGGTGAACACGGCTGGGCCACGACCATCGAGAGCCTGCACCCGGGCATCGCCTGGCGCGCCGGCGGTATCGAGATCGGCTTCTTCCGAGGCGGAACAGTCCGCCTCGCCGGCGACGGGCTCTTGCTGATCCCTTCGGTCTTCGTCGGGCATATCGCCGCCCACCTGGAAGACCCCTGGCCCAGGACCTTGGTCTATCGTGCCCGCGGCACCGCCGGCCTGTGGGGCGAACAGGAGGCCGTCCCCCGACCGGACGCGCTGACCGCTCTGGTCGGCCGGGCCCGAGCCCGGCTGCTGTTGGCGCTGGACGCCCCGGCCAGTACCAGCCACCTCGCCCGAAGCCTCGCCATGGCACCCGGCGCGGTAGGAGACCACCTCGCCATCCTGCGAGGCGCGGGGCTGCTCGTCCGCGCCCGGTCCGGACGATCGGTGCTCTACCGGCGCACGCCGCTCGGCGAGGCCCTGGTCGGCGGTTCGGGCTGAGGGCTCGGATCAGCTTTCTTGAGGCGTCGCCAGCAGATGATTGCGCAGCCGAGAGTGAGGAAGGCCCTGGTGGATGTCGGCGCGGACTTCCCAGCGGATACGCAGTCGGCGGAACCAGCGCAGAAGTGCGAAGGCCGCTTCTACGACCCAGCGGTTCTTGCCCGGGCCGCTTCCGTGCTCGGTGACCCGCCGGGCGATGAGCGGGCGGATGCCCAGCTCACGGACCTGGCGGCGGTAGACGTTGTGGTCGTAACCGCGGTCGGCGTAAAGGACGTCGGGGCGCTGACGGGGTTGTCCGCGCTTGCCGCGGATGGGCGGTACGGCGTGGATCAGGGGCAGGAGCTGGGTGACGTCGTTGCGGTCGCCACCGGTCATGGTGGCGGCCAGGGGTATGCCGTGGACGTCGAGAATGACGTGGTGCTTGCTGCCCGTCTTGCCCTGGCCCACTGGCGAGGGCCCGGTGGCGTCTCCGCCCTTCAGAGCCCGCAGGTGGGAGCCGTCGACGGATGTGCGGGACAGGTCCAAGACGTCCCCCAGCTCGGAGTTCGGCGAGCAGGAGTTCGTGCAACTGCTGCCACACGCCGACCTCCTTCCAGTCGCGCAGTCGCTGCCAGCAGGTCGTCCCGGAGCCGAAGCCCAGCTCCTGCGGCAGGAACTCCCACCGGATCCCCGTGTACAGCACGAACAGGGTCCCGTACATGGCCAAGCGCTGGTCAAGCCGTTGACGTCCGGGATAGCGGTAGCGCCGCTTCACTACCGTCAGCAGCGGTTCAACCCGCTCCCACAGCCCGTCCTCGACCTCCCACGGCTTGTGCTTCATCCCCCGTTATCTTTTTCGCGGTCCTGCAATGGGGCTGTTGGCCTCCGGGCCCGGCATGACTGTGTCCCCCTCTGTCGAAGCGATGACCTGGGGGGCACCGAGTCCGTGGGGTGCCGTCGGAGACGCTGATGAGAGGTCCGGCCACCGCCTGGCCCGATGCAATGCCGGGCAGCTCGCGGGCGGCAGGTCTGCATGACGTGGAGGCGCGCGTACGACACCCATGCCGAGGCCCACACGTTCAACTCGCCTGGAGCGGCGCGATGTTCGACACAGAAAACGTGGGCGTGTTCCTGGGCATGGACGTCGGCAAGAGCGCCCATCACGCCCACGGGCTGACCCCCGCCGGGAAGAAGATCTTCGACAAGCAGCTGCCCAACAGCGAACCGAAACTGCGGGCCGTCCTCGACAAACTGACCGCGAAGTCCGGCACCGTCCTGGTGATCGTCGACCGGCCCGCCGCCATCGGTGCTCTGCCCCTGACCGTCGCACGGGACGCGGGCTGCCAGGTCGCCTACCTGCCCGGACTCGCGATGCGGCGGATCGCCGATCTTTATCCCGGCGAGGCGAAGACCGACGCGAAGGACGCGGCGGTGATCGCGGACGCCACCCGGACAATGCCCCGCACTCTGCGCTCGCTGGAACACACCGACGAGTTCACCGCCGAGCTCACGGTCCTGACCGGCTTCGGCCAGGACCTCGCAGCCGAGGCCACCCGGACCTCCAACCGGATACGCGGCCTGCTCACCCAGTTCCATCCCGGCCTGGAGCGCGTCCTGGGCCCGCGACCGGACCACCCGGCTGTCACCAGGCTCCTCGAACGATATGGGTCCCCGGCCGCCCTGAGGAAAGCCGGCCGCCGCAGACTCGTCGAACTCATCCGGCCCAAGGCCCCGCGGACGGCGGCATAGAGGCTGGTCGACGACGTCTTCGACGCCCTCGACGAACAGACCGTCATCGTTCCCGGCACGGGCACCCCCGACATCGTGATCGCGTCCCTGGCCACCCCGCTCGCAGCGGTCCACGACCAGCGCAGAGCGCTCGAAGCCCAGGTCAGCACCCTGTTGGAGGCCCACCCTCTTCACCCGGTCCCGACCTCGATGCCCGGGGTCGGAGTCAGGACCGCTGCCGTCCGGCTGGTCACGGTCGGCGACGGCACCGGGTTTCCCAGCGCAGCCCACCTCGCCTCCTACGCCGGCCTCGCCCCCACAACCAAGTCGTCCGGGACCTCGATCCACGGCGAACACGTACCACGAGGAGGAAACCGGCAGCTCAAACGCGCGATGTTCCTCTCCGCCTTCGCCTGCATGAACGCAGACCCTGCCTTCCGTACCTACTACGACCGCCAACGCGCCCGCGGCAAGACCCACACACAAGCACTCCTCCGCCTCGCCCGCCAACGCATCAGCGTCCTGTTCGCCATGCTCCGCGACGGCACCTTCTACGAGCCCAAAACCCTCACTGCCATCCAGGCCGCATAGCCACCCCCAAGCCCGCACACCCGGCACCACGACCTTGACGAAGGAAAAAGAGGCCACCCCCCAGCGTGAGCGGGGTGTCTGCGGCGACTGGTTTGGCGGGTCCTCCCCCCGGCGGATCTCCGCGACCTGCCGAGGATGGGCAGCGAGTGGTCCGGGGTCATGTTCAGCTCAGTGAGCCTGCCGCGGTCGATGTACCGAGCTGCTGCCCGTTTCCCTGAACATCCAGCGCGGGCACTGTTTCCCAGCTGCTGTCGAATCGCTGTGCTGCGACGTGAACAGAGCCAGGAGTTTTCGCTCAGTGTCCGAGCCAGCCGGCTTCGGCGAGTGATCCGATGCTGGTGGCGGCTGCGAGGCACCAGGGCGGGATGCGGTGGATGGTCAGGTAGAGGCCACCGAGGGGGAGTTCCAAGACGGGGTGAGGGATTTCGCAGGTCAGGCGGCGGGGGTGATGAGTCGGTCGATGAAGCGCCGGGTGCCGGGGTGGGTGGAGTGGACGCGGGTGGTGTGGGTGCCGCGGATGAGCAGGAGGCGGTAGATGTACTCCGAATCCGAATGCTCCGACGAGCCACAGCAACATCCCCGCGACCTGGAATCTTGACGCTCACCTGACGCGACAGCCGGTCCGCCGAATCTGCCCCCGCCCACGCACCTCGCAAGCCCAGAGTCCCCGTCAGCGAACCGACGAGGACTCATGAACGATCGAGGTCAGTGGACGGTAGGGCTACCGTCGCTGGGAAACTGGCAGATCAAATTAATCACTCGAATGAGTGGTGAAGCTTTGGTGCCGACGCCCGGGAAGGGAAACGCTGCCACCCTGAGCGCACGAGTCATCGCTCGTGGACCGGGTCGCGGTGGGTATTCGATTCGCCCGCACCGCACAGAAGATTCGAGGACTTCGCATGCAGGAAATATCAATGATTCACAGTAAGGCCCAGCATTACTACAACGTTTTCCACAAAGAGCGTGCTGGCTGGGTCGGCGAGACCGACGTGTACGCCTGGGTGGGCCGCACGACGCGGGAATTCAAGCTGACGCCGGGAACCGCCCCCGCCGACGCGCTGCAGAGATCCCTTCTGGAGTACTGGCAGAGATTGTTTGTCCCTATGGACACGGACGGGGACGGCGTCGTATCACGCGACGAATTCCTGGCCGGGTTTGTCAGCCTGGGGGACAAGCCGGATGACTACGCGCGGATCGTCACGCCGTCTGCCAAGGTCTTCGTGGCCACTGCCGATGTCGACGGAGACGGCGAACTCGACAAGTCCGAGTTCAAGCGCCTGTTCCAGTCCTCTTTCGCGCTGAGCGAAGAAGACATCGACGTGTCCTTCGCCGACATCGACACCGACAGCTCCGGCTCCATCTCAACTGACGAGCTGAGAGCGGCCATTCGCGTGTTCCACAGCAGCTCTGATCCGGACGACCGAGGTCACCGCCTCCTGGGAGCGCTGAGTTCCTGAGCCGACGGAACCGGACAGCATCCTCCAGGCCAGAGTCCCTCGCCGGCGGGTGCTGATTCCATCCGGAACCGGCGATCTGAGGTGCTCCGCCAGTTCCGCATCGAGCCGCGTTCAGGAACAACACGCCAGGAGAAACGACCGTGACCACCCATCTGCGGACAACCAAGGCCCCACTGGTGACAGCGCTCGCCAAGCACATCGTGGCCGAGGCCGGTGTCCTGAACAATCCGTACTTCCGAACACTGGTAGACGGAAGCATGTCGTTGGAGAACTTCCGCACAAGCCAGGAGCAACTAGGCTTCGCCGTCACCTACTTCGCCCGTCCGATGGCTGCGTTGGTGTCCCGGATCGAGCACCCCGCGGATCGCATCGGCATCCTGGGCAATGTTGTGGAAGAACACGGCGGATTCCGCCCTCAGGAATTCCATCACGAGACCTTCCGCGGATTTCTGGCAAGCATCGGCAGCGACACCGCACGGCTCAACAGCCTGAAGATGATGCCGGCCGTCCACGCCTACAACAGCGTTCTCAGTGCGGTGTGCACGTGGGAGGACCTGCAGGTAGGAATCGGCTGCATGGGTGCGATTGAGTACGCATTCGCCTCGGTATCAGCCATCACGGGCAACGCGGCTGTGAACCGCGGTTGGGTGGCTGAAGCCGACCTGATGCACTACGGCCTCCACTCCGAAATCGACGAACAGCATGCAGAGGATTTCTTTCTGCTGCTGGAACCCCACTACCGAAACCCAGCCGCACGACGCCGAATCGACCAAGGTCTCGGCCTGGGAGCGTACGCACTGAACCGCCTCTACAGCGATTTGTCCGAACTGGGTCGTTCACAGTAAAACTGATCACGGCTGGGCGAGCAGGAAGGTTGCGAGCGCGGTCAATACGGACACGATCGTGTCTTCCGCCGCCCGGGACGACCGTGCTAGTGCTCCAGCTGTAGATCGTGATCTTCATGCTCGATAGCACGCAGCAGCACCGGTCGGGGATGCCCTCATGATCCGGTAGCGTCCGGGACATGACAGCCAACCAGTTCTCGACCTCTACCGAGCGGGAGGCCCTCTGTGGCTTTCTCGACAAGCAGCGCGCCGATCTGCTTCGGAAGGTCGGCGGTGTCTCTGACGCGGATGCCCGCATGACTCCGACGGTGAGCTCGTTGTCCTTGATGGGCCTGCTCAAACACTCGGCCCTCTGGGAGCGCAGGTGGTTTCAGATCGTCGTTGCGGGACGGGCACTTCCCGGCGAGTGGCCCGAAGCAGAGGTCCGGGACTGGAGGGACGAAGACTTCCGTGTTGACGAGCAGGACACGGCGAAGCACTGGACGGCCTTCTTCGAGGAGCAGGTGGCTATCTCGCGTGAGATCGTCGCAGGCATGTCATTGGAGGCTCCGTGCAGTCGACCCGACCTGGCGGACCGGAACCTGCGTTGGGTCCTGCTCCACATGATCGAGGAGACTGCCCGGCACGCCGGTCATGCGGACATCATTCGCGAGAGTCTCGATGGCAGCCGCGGTATATAGCGCTCCGCCGCAAGCCCGACCTGGGGCAGGGGCCTGCTGACGATACGAGCACGGCCACCGTTGATCATCGGTGTGTGAAGACTGAAGACCATGCGGTGGCCGCAGGTCACAGCGTAGACCCTGCTCGGTGGCAAGAGGCGTTCGAATGCCTGATGGGCCGGATCGCGGGCCGGTTCAAGCGGGTCGAGCCCCGGCGCCGGGTCCGGCGATTGGTGCTCGGGCTCCTGTCGGACCTGCCGCGTAAGAACTGCTGGACGATCGCCGAGTGGGCCGGGGAGTCCACCCCGGATGCCATGCAGAACCTGCTCAGCCGGGCCAAGTGGGATGCCGACGCCGTCCGCGACGACGTACGCGGATACGTGGTGGAGCACCTGCATGACGAGCGGGCGGTGCTGGTGGTCGACGAGACCGGCGATGTGAAGAAGGGTATCGGCACGGTCGGCGTCCAGCGCCAGTACACCGGCACCGCGGGCAGAATCGAGAACGCCCAAGTTGCCGTCTACCTGGTCTACGCCGGTCAGCGCGGGCACGCCGCAGTGGACTGCGAACTGTATGTTCCGCGTTCCTGGACCACCGACCCCGACCGTTGCCGCGCCGCCGGACTCGGTGAGGAGACCGCCTTCGCCACCAAACCTGAGCTGGCCACCCGCATGGTCGCCCGGTTCCTGGACGCCGGCCACCGGGCCGCTTGGGTAGCGGGCGACGAGGTCTACGGCGGCAACCCCAAGCTGCGAAGCGCGCTGGAGGAACACGGCACCGGCTACGTCCTCGCGGTGGCCTGCTCGCACGAAGCCACCACCAGCGCGGGGAAGTTCCGCGCGGACACCCTGGCGAAGAAGGTGCCCAAACGGGCCCGGCAGAAGCTCTCCGCCGGAACCGGAGCCAAGGGCCACCGCTTCTACGACTGGCCGTCATCGACCTCGCCAGCCCCGATCCAGGCAGCCGTCAACTGCTGATCCGACGCAACCGCAGCACCGGCGAACTGGCCTACTACCGCTGCTACTCGCCCACCCCAGTGCCGCTGACCGAGTTGGTACGCGTCGCTGGATCAAGGTGGCGAGTGGAGGAGTTCTTCCAGTCCGGAAAGGGCCTGGCCGGATTGGACGAGCACCAGGTCCGCCGCTACGCGTCCTGGTCGCGCTGGGTCACTCTTGCCATGCTCGCGCACGCCTTCCTCGCCGTCGTCCGCGCAGACGAACACGTCCGCCACCCTGCACCGGACGGCCTCGCGCCGCTCACCTGCAATGAGATCCAGCACCTGTTCATCACCCTCGTCGTCCAGCCCGTCCACACCGCTGCCTACCGACTCTGCTGGTCCATCTGGCGACGCCTCCACCAGGCCCGATCCCACACAAGCCACTACCAACGACAAGCCACCCAGGCATGAAGATCACGATCTACAGCTGGAGTACTAGCCTGCGCTGTCGTCTCCGCCCTGGCCGGCCCTGCGGTCGGAACGCTGCGCCTGCAGCGCCCCGACCGCGGCGAGGTGCCGGCGGCATGGGGCGGGGCGACATCGTGGCGTTCTCCCACCGCATGGGTCACCTCATCACGACGGGAAAGCTCAGCGCGGCCCGCCGACTGGCTTCACCCGGGTTCGTCCGCCGGGTCCTGCTCCGGTTCCGCACTCTGGGCCTGAGCAGTACCGGGGGAGTGCTGGAGGGGATGCCGGTCGGCTTCGTGATCTGGCCCGAGGACATGCCGGACGACCGGAGGGCACCGAGGCCTGCCGCGACCTGCCCGACACAGTGATGCGCGTCCTGTGCGTCGACCTCGGCCGCCTGGAAGCGATGAGCAACACCGAACCCGGGTGGCAACCGAACTTCTCATCGACAACGCCGCCGCCCCGACGAGATCTGCACCCCGGCCCTGAACTGCCTGGAGAGCGACCCCGACGGCTCGTCCGTGCTCATCCACGACAACCACAAGGCCTACCGGCTCGGCCGCCGCCTGCCGATCCGCGGCGAGACCGCCGACGAGATCCGCCGCCAGCAGCAACGCGTGCGCGACCGATTCCCGGCCGCCCCACCAAACCGGCTCAAGCTCCTGCCCCGCCCGAGGACGAACCCCGAGGGCACCAAGACCTTCAAGAGCATCGCCGCCGCCCACCGGGACGGGGTGGCCTTGCTGCCCGACCTCGTCTTTCCCCTCGTCACCACCGAGTCCGGCACCCAGGCGATCCACCATCCGGCCGGAGCTCGCGGCCACCGCTCAGTTCAGAGTTCCTCGCCACGGGCGGCTACGACACGGCGCTGAAGCTGTGGTACCTCACCGCGCGCCGTGAGAAGGCAACCTTCGAAGGACACACCGATGTCGTCCGGACGGTGGCCTTCAGCGCCGACGGCACCACTCTGTACTCAGGCGCCCTCATGGAGCTGCTGGCCTGGGACGCGAACTGAGGGGTCGCGAAGAAGGAACTAGTGCCGCATCAGGCAACGTTTCGCCTCGCCTGTGGAGCATGGAGGCGTAAATCGGTGGGGTGATTGCAGGGGAGTCTGCGACGATCGCCGGATGGGTGCATTGGATGCGGTGGCAGGCAGGGTTGCTGGCGGGGCCACTGCGGCGTTCCGGCCCAGCGGCTCCTCGATGGTCCCGCTGATACGCAGTCGGCAGCAGGTGGTCGTTGCTCCGGTCGACCCGTCGAAGTTGGAGGTCGGGGACATCGTCCTCGCCCGTGTCGCCGGGACGGTCTACCTGCACTTGGTGTCGTCCGTGGACCCCGCCAGGAAGCGGGTGCAGATCAGCAACAACCGTGGCCGCGTCAACGGCTGGACCAGCCACGATCGTGTCTTTGGCATCTGTGTGGCGGTCGACGGCGTCACCTGGTCACGTGCCGGAGGCAAGACGCTCGCGGCCGACTCCAACGACTCCTCCTGAACCTGGCGCTCCAGCGGCATCGCGCCGCCGAGCTGTGCGGGTGGCAGAATGGGTGCGCGTTCGCGAGATCGATGACGACGAGGGACGGCGGTTACTGCGGATCATCCACCGGGGCACGGGCTCCGTGGTGACCTGGCGGCGCGCGCCGACCTGAAGCCGGCAACGTGATCATCGCCGACGACGGCCGCGCGTTATCGACTTCGGTATCGCCTGCGACGTGGACGCCAGCTCGCTGACCGCTACGGGCACGGTCATCGGCACGTGCAGCCGCAGCCGCAGGCGGGGCCGCGACCGGCAAAACGACAAGGCAGGCGGCTTGTCCGACGCCGGCGACAAGCCCCGCCCTGTGCCGGGCACTTAGAAGCCGGTCGGAGCCGAAGAGGTCGTCCGGCTCAAGGGAATCCAAGACGGCGGACGCTTGCCTTCAGCGAGGACGGCCAGCAGCTGTACGGCGCCGAAACCGACACCATCTGGCGCTGGAATCCGAGCATTGAGGCAGGCGACCCGGTCCGCATCGGCGGCGCCCGGAGGCACCTGCAGTCCGCGGTGTATCAGCCGGGGCCTCAGTTTCCTCGACAGTGCCGAGGAGAACAAGGTCCGCATCTGGGACACGACCAACGGCAAGACCGTGCACACGTTCACGTTGCCCACCGAGAAGGGCCCGACCCAAGAGGGCTGGCCCCTGGGCCTGACAGTCAGCGCGGACGGTCAGAGGCCGGCCGCGAGCACCGGGGATGGCCTGTACCTTGGGGAGCTGCCGTCAAGCAAGCACATGAGCGTCTCCCCGAGCGACCCCGGCGGCCCTGTGGCGTTCCGTGACGACGGTGGAATGCTGGTCAGCGGGCAGTCCCTGGAGACCTTGACCCCCGCGGGCAAGACCACCGGTACGGTCAAGGACAGCAGCAACGCCAAGGTCGCCGTGTTGAGCCCGGACGGAAGCCTCCTCACGTAAGGGAAGCACGACGGCCACATCGTGCTGTGGAACACCGAGTCCTGCTCGAAGGTCATCCGGTTCAAAGGCTGGGCCTCAGCCCTCGCGTTCCAACCGGACGGACACCTCCTGGTCAGCGGCGCCGACTCGACCGTCCATGCACCTCCAGCAGATCCCGCAGAACACCCGTGCCCACCACCTGCTCTATCCCTCCGCAGCGACGCCGAGTGCCTCCACAACCCGTTCGACCAGAGCCTGTGGAACCGCCGCATGATCTCCTACGGACTGGCCCGGCAGACGATCTGCACTCTCGGCTTCGCACTCTCCCAGGACGCCACCAGCCACCATCTCAACCAGAACAGAGGCGGACAGCGAGACGGCCGGTGACGGGGGGAGCCACCGGCGGAGGCCTCCGGCCTCCAGCCTCCGCCGGACACTCTGCCGGAGTTGTGGATGCGGTGGTTTACCGCCGTTCAGACGCTGAACGTGCACATCGTGGTCCGTCGAGGTGCCGCTGTCGACTTCATTCTGAAGAGCCGTTCGTGGCGGTCACGGTGGCCGGTCCACAAACGGGTGCTCTTCGCCACCATCTCCGCTTCATGACGCTGACCTGCGCTGACGGGGGATGACAACAGGATCTGGTGGACTCCCGGGGGCCTGCGGGCACGATCTGCATCAAGGCGACCGTGGTCGTCTCGGTCCGCAGCGGTCAGGGTGCCCGCCGTCTCCCGGCCGTCCGGTGTGTGTTGGTCTCCACGGTTCGGAGTGCCTTCCCGGCGGGGGTTACGCGAGCGTGTGAGGCTGGTGTTGACCGGGCCGCGTGGCGGCTGTTGGACGGCTGGGAGTATGCGGTGGATGACCAGAGGCAGGGGTATGAGCAGACGTACACGGAGCTGCTGGCGGTGGTGGCGCGGCTGGATGCCCTGCGACGGCGCGGTGGGCGCGAGCTGGACCCGATGGCCACTGCGGCGATGCATGCCTCCAGTCACGCGGCCTGGACCCTGTGGCGCGCCATGCGGCGGGAGGTGACTCCTCCGCTGTTCGCCGATCTGGGCGACGAGTTCCTCGACCTGGCCAGGGAATGGACCATCAGCCCGCCCCCGCCCCGGGCCGGGACCAATGCGGCGCATGCCGCGGTACTGGCCTGGGACGGGCGGCCCTCGATGATGGACCCGGGGTGAACCGCTTCTACGACGGCATCAACACGACGATCCTGTCCGGCGGTCTCGGAATGGCGGGGCAGGGTGGCAGCAAGGGCGGTAGGGGTGTCACCGAAGGCCAAGCTTGACGTCTGTCCAGTCGGGCCGGCGATGAGGGCGGCGGGCGGCTCTGGTTTGTCCTGTCTCCCGACGGGATGAATGCGTGCACGGTGCTTGTTCTTCAGGCCGGTTGGCCGGCTGGGCCTGCGATGGTGGATTTCGGTGCGCCGGCCGGCTGAGGGGGTGTCCCGTGGAGGCGGTGAGATCCTCGACGGACGCGTGCGGGTGTGAGGCGCCCTTGACGTGCGGGCTGTTCCCAAGGACGACGGAGATCTTCCGCGAGGGGGCGGGCGGGACGGAGCTGGGCGTGGACAGCTATGACGAGCCAGGTCGAGCGGTCGATGGCGGCCGGTCTGCGGAGTTTGGGTGTAGTCCACCCCAACGTCCGCTGATCATCCTGAAGGTGTACTCCGGGTCGAATCCGCGCACAAACGCCTGCCAGAGCCGGTCCGCGGACCCGGCAGCAGGGGCAGTGCCCGACCACCACAGCAAGACCGGCCTCGGGCTGCGGTCTCCACGGAGGTGGTCGAACTGAAGGTGGATGACAGTGCCTTCGATGACCGGTGACTCTCAACTCTCCCTTGGGGTGGGTCGGCCCAGGCCGAGCGGCGGACCAGTAGCGGGTGCGGCCGGTCCCAGGCAGTGGCGACGGCTTTCCCGTAGTGGGTGGTATCGGTCACCGTGGTGACGGACGGGGGCGGCTGAGTTACCGAGGCCTCGAACGCGAACTCCGCTCCGCGCTTGGGCTTGCGGCCGACCTTGCCAGGCGGCTGCGGCGGGGGCGGGAGATACCGTACGCGATCCGAACGCATCCGACCCGGCATCTCCACGGGCAGGTCCGCCAGCAGGAAAGCGAGGCGGGGCCACGTCGTAGCCGGCATCGGCGACGACCAGGACGGACGGATCCCCGACCTGCCACTGGCCTCTCAGATGCAGCCGCTGGAACACGGCCTGGATCTGGGCTGCGGTGCCGCGGTCGCGTCGTCCCAAGGGCACAGCCGGACCACATCCAGCATGGCGGTCCACGACGTCCGCCCCCTGCTCCAGAGCGGCCACGAAAGAGTAGGGCATCCGGGGATCATCTGGGCCGAGCCCCTGCCACGACCATACGTGTGACAGAACAGCCGTTCCGGGCTGGTATTCGCATCCGTCCGCAGCCAGTTGCTCACATCGACCGCCAGCACCAGCTGCCCCTCGGCCGTCCGCGGAAGTGGTAACCCCGCCAGCGGCCTGCGCAGCCGCGACACGTCGAGGTGCCCCTGGTTCACCCCGCAGTACAACGCACCATGACCACGCCGGTACTCCGGCGCCAGGGAGAGCTCGACCAACGACCTCACCCGGCCGTCCGCACCGATCAAGGCATCACCCAGCTCGAACAACGCATCACGCCGTCCGGTCAGACACGCATACAACTCCATCCGGAAGCAGGCGAATTCCGAAACCGCATCCCGCTGGACCTCGTGCTGCGGCAGACTCATGGCTACGGCCTTCGTGCTGGTCAAGCGCCTCTGCGACGGAGCGCATGATCAGGCGGAGGTCGCTCCCACGTCAGCTACTCAGCTGAAACAACGGCAAGTTCGAGGTCGCATTCGACCGCGGACGATAAACGTCAAGCCAAGTCGGTCCGCTTCTGAGGCGTACATCGATCGCCAGTAGAACGACGGAGACTCATGACGCGGACGAGATGGACGACGAGCAAACTCAGTTGATGCGCGAGGGCAGCCCTGCGAGACCGGTGTCGCGCATGATGCGCTCGACCGTGTCAATGAGGGCGCTGTCGGCTCCGACTACGGACTCGACGCCTCCGGGGAGGAGATCGCGCTCGCGATACCACTCGCGCAGCTCCTGCTCAGTGACCCGGGCCACATAGTCACGATCGGCTTTTGAGGCATGTCGGGTCAGTGTCTCCTCGATCGGGATATCGAGGTAGTAGCAGCGGGAGACTCCGCGATGGTCTCCGAGCAGCCCCGCAAGCATGTCGCCGTATCGGTCGGCGTACAGGATCCCTTCGACCACCACGTGGTAGCCCGCGTCCAGCGCGTAGCGGGCGACCGCGTCGATCAGCCCGATGTTGGCGCCGCCAGGCACATCACGCTCTCTCAGCACGATCCGCCTCAAGTTGTCCTGACCGACCAGAGCCAGGCCACGGCCGAACCGGTCGCGTATCCCCGCCGCCACCGATGACTTGCCCGACGCCGAGTTCCCTCGAACGACCACGAGCCGGGTCTCTTCACTTCCTACGATCAGTCGGGGCACGGCTACCTACCCCCAATAGCTGCGGCGCAGTGTTTGAAAGAAATCAGTGCCCCCCGTACACAAGCCCTGGTCTCGCGGGCGAAGAACTTCACCGAGGGCGAGACTCTCACGTACAAGCGGGCCCCGCTCTCGCCGGCCAGCTCCCACATCCGGGAGCGGTGCCAGTCGTGAGAGACCTCGCGTACGACCACGGCCGGCCCGGTTCGCTGCTCCGCCCAGTCCCGCACCGTCGCGGGCAGGAGTTTGGTCTGCCTCACGCCGTGCACCTCGCGCTCGGGGGAGCGGCGTGCGAGCAGCGAGAGGAGTCGGCGGCGGCGAGGGATGGGGGCACGGTTCCTCCTTGAGGGGCCTCGTACAGCCAAGTCGGTGAAACGCGTGGGATCCGCGAATTCGTGCGTACTACGTCCTGCTGAAATGCCGAAATGCTGGAATCCGGGCTTGATGCGCACTGGCGGATCGGTTGGGGATACGTAATTCGCTCCGGATGGCACTGTGCGTCGTCGAAGGGCTGGTGTGCTCCACGGCCGACGCATTCATGGGCCCCCCCGTCAGACGGACGGTGAGTGCCGGTGGGAGGTTCTGTAGTGGATCAAATAGGCACACTGTTTTTCGTCGAGTGAAGGTTTGTCCTCGCTCTCGACTGCCTCGCTGATGCTGTTCTCGATCGAGAAGCGGTAGGCCCACTTCTCGAAGGTGGGAGGGCAGTACTGGAGAGCCTTCATCTGCTCGTCCAAGTCGTCGATGTCACTGTTGCCGTTGAACTCGCCGCCGCTGTCGTGGGCTTCGTACTCGTGACTACCATGACCCGCTGATCGCTGCCCACCAGCAGTTCGGCGGCTCGATCGTGCTGGTCTGGGACAGCCTCAACGTCCACAAGGCCGCCGGGCTGCGGGAGTTCGCCGCATCCCGGGACTGACTGACCATCAGCCCTGCCTGATCAGCTGCACGACCCCATGCGTTCAACCGCAGTACTTTGACGCTTCGGCGTACGGCATCGCGTGGGGACGGGCGCGTGAGGCGGTGCTCACCCCGACGAGCACGCCCTTGAGCTGGTGAAGCGCCCATACGACCTGCGACACGCGGGAACCTCGTTCTGGCTTTCCTCGGGTGTCGACCCTGCGGAGTGCGTGCGCCGGGCCGGACGGAGCGTCCAGGTGCTCTATCGCTACTACGCCGAACTCCTGGCCGAGGCGCGGAATCATGCCAAGACCTTGACAGAGGAGTCGATGCGGCGATGGGAAGGGCAGGACGGCACCGCATGGAACACATGAGCCTGGCCTTGGCCCGGAAATGCCCGGGAACAGCTGGTCGGAGGTGGGACGGGAGCGGGAGATACACTGAGAATTACCTCGCATCTCGCTCCATGGCCTGGATGCGCGAAACGAAGGGCGCCTGGCAGGTAAAACACTTGCTCAGGCGCCCTTTGCCTGCGGCTAGAAGAAGCCCAGCTTCTTCGGCGAGTACGACACGAGGAGATTCTTCGTCTGCTGATAGTGCTCCAGCATCATCTTGTGGTTCTCCCTGCCGATGCCCGACTGCTTGTATCCGCCGAACGCGGCATGTGCCGGATACGCGTGGTAGCAATTCGTCCAGACCCGGCCAGCCTTGATGGCGCGGCCCGCCCGGTAGGCGGTGTTGACGTCACGGGTCCACACGCCCGCGCCGAGGCCGTAGAGCGTGTCATTGGCCGTGGCGATCGCGTCGTCGAAGTCGGTGAAGGACGTCACCGCGACGACCGGGCCGAAGATCTCCTCCTGGAACACCCGCATCCGGTTGTCACCCTCGAAGACCGTCGGCTGGACGTAGTAGCCGCCCTCCAGCTCACCGCCGTGCTCGATACGCTGACCACCGGTCAGGATCTTCGCGCCCTCCTGCTGACCGATGTCCAGGTACGACAGGATCTTCTGCAACTGGTCGTTGGAGGCCTGGGCGCCGATCATGGTGTCGGTGTCCAGAGGGTGCCCCGGCACGATCTGTTCGGTCCGGGCGATGCCGGCTTCCAGGAACTCGTTGTAGTGCCCGCGCTGGATCAGCGCGCGCGACGGACAGGTGCACACCTCACCCTGGTTGAGGGCGAACATGGTGAACCCTTCCAGGGCCTTGTCCAGGAAGTCGTCGCTCGACGAGGACACGTCGTCGAAGAAGATGTTCGGTGACTTGCCGCCCAGCTCCAGAGTCACCGGCTTGATGTTTTCGGAGGCGTACTGCATGATCAGCCGCCCCGTCGTGGTCTCACCGGTGAACGCGATCTTCGCGACACGGGGGCTCGACGCGAGGGGCTTGCCGGCCTCCGCGCCGAAGCCGTTGACGATGTTGACGACGCCCGGCGGGAGCAGGTCGGCCACCAGTGTGAGCCAGAAGTGGATGGACGCCGGGGTCTGTTCGGCCGGCTTGAGCACGACCGCGTTGCCGGCGGCGAGTGCCGGGGCGAGCTTCCAGGTAGCCATCAGGATGGGGAAGTTCCACGGAATGATCTGTGCGACCACGCCCAGCGGCTCGTGGAAGTGGTACGCGACGGTGTCGTCGTCGAGCTCGCTGAGCGAGCCCTCCTGGGCGCGCAGCGCACCCGCGAAGTACCGGAAGTGGTCGATGGCCAACGGGATGTCGGCGGCCAGCGTCTCGCGTACCGGCTTGCCGTTCTCCCAGCTCTCGGCGACCGCGAGCTCCTCCAGATGGGCCTCCATCCGGTCGGCGATCCGGTTCAGGACCAAGGCGCGGTCGCCCGCGGAGGTCGCCCCCCAGCCGGGTGCCGCGGCGTGCGCCGCGTCCAGGGCCAGCTCGACGTCCTCAGCGGTACCACGGGCGATCTCGGTGAACGGGCGGCCGTTGACGGGGCTCGGGTTCTCGAAGTACTGGCCCCGGGTCGGCGGGACGTACGCGCCGCCGATCCAGTGGTCGTAGCGCGACTCGTACGAGACGATGGCGCCCTCGGTGCCCGGCGCAGCGTAACGGGTCATCTCTGTGGCCTCCCGGATCCGGTGCCGCCCGCCGTTGGACGGCCCTCGGCGCGAGGCTAGGGAACGTGACGTTGCAAGGTCGTTGCATCCCGCTCCCGCAAGCGACGGGCGCCTCGCACCCACCGGGGGCGGGCACCCCACGGCTGCCGGAGGCGGGCACCCCCGTGCCCGGGGGGAGACGATCTCGCCCGTCACCCGCCCTGTTCCGTGTCGAGACTGCGCACCCTGGCCAGCAGCGGGGCCCGCCGTTCGGCCGGCACCGCCCCGGCGAGGGCCCGCCACACCGGCAGGTCCTCCTCGCCCCACGGGCTGTACGCCCAGTCGGCGAGCAGGCCCGGATCGCCCCGGGCGATCAGCGCCGCCCGCAACTGGTCGGCGAGCCGCCGGCGCAGCCGGACCACGGCGGGGGACTGCGAACCCGGCAGCAGCGGTCCCGCGTACGCATCCAGCGCGGCGGCCACCGCCCCGGAACCCAGCAGCCGCGCCACCGTGTCGAAATCGGCGTCCACCGGGGCGGCGATCCGGTACGGCCGGGAGCGCAGCAGACCGGGCCCCAGCAGCCTCCGCAGCCGGGAGAGTTCGGCCCGCAGGGTCACCGGAGTCACCGACTCGTCCTCGTACAGCTCGACCAGCAGTTCGTCGCCCCCGACGCCTTCGGGATGGCGGGCCAGTGCCACCAGGATCTCGCTGTGACGCCTGCTGAGACGGATCCTCCGGCCCTGGGCTACGAGCACGGCCTCGTCCCGTCCCAGTGCCCCGAGCCGCACGGACTCGCCGGCCGGCGGCGGTGCCAGAAGGGCCAGCTGCGACTCGGCCGCACGCGCCACGGCCTGGACGAACGCCAGGCTGTGAGGGTGTGCCAGCCGGTCCCCGCCCGTGATGTCCACGGCGCCCAGTACACGCCCGGTCCTCGGGTCGTGCAGCGGGGCCGCGGCACACGTCCACTGCTGCACCGGCCGCAGAAAGTGCTCGGCGCCGAAGACCTGGACCGGCCGGTCCAGCGCGATGGCGGTTCCCGGCGCGTTCGTCCCCGCCACGGACTCCGCCCACCGGGCGCCCTCCGCGAAGTTCATCAGCCCGGCGCGCCGTCGGGTCGCCGCGTGGCCCTCGACCCACAGCAGCCTGCCGTGCGAGTCGCAGACCGCGAGCAGGTGCTCCCCGTCCGTCGCGTACGTGCTCATCAGCTCGCGGATCACCGGCATGGCACGGGCCAGTGGGTGGGCCTCGCGATAGGGAATCAGCTCCTCGGCGCCGAGTTCCATCAGGGCCGCCCCGTCCGGGCTGACCCTGGCCCGCGCCGAGCGGCGCCATGATTCGGCCACCACGGAACGTACCGGCCGCTCCAGCCTGTCTGCCGAGGTGAACGCCTCGTGCGCACGGTGCAGTTCGCCGAGCCGTTCGCCGGGATCCGCGTCGGGTGCCAGGGCCACCCAGGGGTCCGTCAACTCACCCTCCCGTCCATGGGTGTCGCGCCCCATCGTTACCCCGGTCCGCCGCCGTGACAACCTCGGCGCGGAGAGTGATTGTCCCGGTCAGCCGGACAGGTGGGCCGAGAAAGGGAAGGCTGTGGGGCAGGTGGGTCAGGTGAGATTCACGAGGCGGATGTAGCGGACCCAGTCCCAGTGGGCGCCGGGATCCGTGTGGTCGCTGCCCGGGACCTGGTGGTGGCCGATGATGTGGGCCCGGTCCTTCGGGATGCCGTGGCGGTCGCAGATGTCCGCGGTGAGCTTCGCCGACCGCTCGTACATCGCGTCGGTGAAGTAGGCGGGCTGGTCGACCCAGCCCTCGTGCTCGATGCCGACGCTGCGGGTGTTGTAGTCCCAGTTCCCCGCGTGCCAGCCGATGTCCCGCTCCCGTACGCACTGGGCCACGTACCCGTCGCCCGAACGCACCACGTAGTGGGCGGAGACCTGCTTGGCCGGGTTCTGGAAGATGCCGATCGTCTCGTTGAACGTCTCCTGCGTGACATGGATGACGACGAAGTCGACCGGATATGCCGAAGGCCGTGTCGAGGCGGTGTAGTTGGAGGTGGACGCGGGAGCCCAGTTCGCCGCCGGGTAGTCCGTCTCGGCGGTCGAGGCGGCGACCGCCCGTACCGAGGCGGGCAGCAACGCCGCCGCGGCGGTGACGGCGGCGCCCTGAAGAATCCTTCTGCGGTGCATCGGCACTCCTGGGGGAGGACGGGACGGTGACACAGGATCAGGACCGTGGCAACACCGAGGCTGTCTCCCGGAGATGACGATGGAGACCGCGATTCGGTTCCCCGGTGGGCAGCCATTCCTTGCGGATCTTGGCCACGCAGGTGTAGTTGGTGTCGCAGACGTTGGCCAGCGGCGCCTCACCGGCCTGGCTGACCAGTTGGTAGGCGTCGAGTTCGGAGAGACCGTAGTCGCGGACCAGCCATCGTACGAGGTCCAACTGGGAGATCCGGAAAGCGTCTTCGAGCGGCCGGGCGGAGCCGGTGGACATCAGATGGGTGTCGGACTCGATCCGCGGCCACGGGGTGGCGACACCCTTCAGCAGTTCGACCAGTACCACGGTGTTCATCGCGCACTCCACGGCGACGCCGCAGGTCTCGCCCTCTCCCTGGCGGGCGTGCCCGTCGCCCAGACTGAGCAGCGCGCCCTCGACGTTGACGCCCAGATAGCAGGTCACCCCGGCCCGCATCTCCGGCGTGTCCATGTTGCCGCCGTGCGCGTCCGGCACCAGGGCGGAGCGGACCTCCAGGTTGGCCGGGGCGACACCGACCGTGCCGTGCATGGGGTCCATCGGCAGCTCCACCTGGATGTCGCTGTCCCTGGCGTTGAACAGGCAGGTCCGCCGGGCCCGGTCCAACTGCCACATCCACACCACCTCGGGCAGCGGGGCCTGGAGCGAGGCCGTGGTGTGTGTGGAGGTCAGCGCCCCGAACAACGGCACGGTCGTCGACGCGGCCCAGTCCCTGGCCGGCTCGATCGACACGAAGTGCACCGCCACGGTGTCGCCCGGCTCGGCCCCCACCACGTGGAAGGGGCCCGTCTGCGGATTGAGGAACGGGAACTCGCACACCTGCGACACCAGGTCCCTCTCGGAACGCACCCGCCCCGCGAAGCAGTCTTCGGTATACAGGTCGAGGAAGGTGCCCGGTTCGATCCGTGCCACCGGAGCGGCGCCGCCGAACGTCCAGGCGTATTCGCCCTCGCGCGGTCGTACGGTCAGGATCCTGGGGTCACTCATCGCTGTGCCGCTCCTGTCTCGGGCTCGGGAGTGGGTTCGGTCCCGGGCGGACGCGAGGAGCACGCCGTGCGTTGTCCGATGTACGGCCGAGCGTCCGGCGGGGAGGGGCCTACCGTACGGCCGCTGCGCAGGTGACGGAAGACGGCGCGCGTGGGCAGGAGGGGGGCGGGCGGCAGCGCGGCGATCGCCGGGCACAACCTTCAGTGGGCGTACGCCTGCTGAGAGCTGGGCCCGGCGATCGCCGCGCGTGCTGAGCGATCCGGCCGTTCGGCCGGTCAGCTGTATGAGTGGTTCAGCCGTTCAGTCGTTCAGCGGGCGAGGCAGCTTGAGGGACGTCACCGATGTCTCGATGCCGCTGTCGACCAGCCGTCCGTTCGTGTCGAAGGCGTCGGCGCCGTCCGTCATCCCGAAGTCGTTGTCGTTGATGAGCGCGAGCGTGCTCCGGCCCGTGACCGCGACACCTTCGATCTTGCCGGGGATGCCCGGGACCGTACCGAGATCGATGACCAGGCGCTTGCGCAGCACCCGCACCCCGGCCGCCGCGGGGTCCGTCAGTTCCTCGTACGAGGGTGAGGTCTTCGGGTCGTCCCAGGACGAACCCAGGATGCCGGAGCCGCGGGGGAGTGTCACCCGGTGCAGCCGGGCCGCCTTGTCGGTGCGCTCCTCGACCAGCAGTGTGTCCCGGTTCAGGGCGACGACCGAGGAGATCTTGAGCTCGGAGGTGTCGTCCTCGCTCGGGTCGACGACCTCGACCGGGTCGAAGCGGTAGGCGTATTCGGCGGTCACCGCGTGCTTCTTCGTCGAGAAGCGCAGCAGCCGGACATTGCGCGAGGCCTCGCCCGCGTCCTCGTCGGGCAGCGAGAGCGGGCTCTGCACCGCCATCACCAGATCCCCGCCGGGCAGCAGGGCCAGTCCCTCGAAACCCCGGTTGATCTTGCGGTGCAGCAGCACTCCGGGAAGCGCCTCGACCACCGGGTAGTCGGCGCCCCTCAGCCGCAGGCCCTCGGGTACGTAGCGGGCCAGCACACGGCCGCGCGAGGAGACATGGACGAGCGAGGGGCCGTACTCGTCCACCAGCCAGAACGAGCCGTCCGCCGCACGGACGACGCCCTCGGTGTCGAGACCGTTCGGGTTGTACGTCAGCGGCGTCGTCGCGTCGTACGTGTAGGGAGCCTCGTCGCGGCTCCCCTGGTTCGGCAGCCCGGTGACCGGAGCGCCGGACCGGGTAGTGAGCGGGATGGCGCTCAGGACCTCGACCCGCTTGCCACCGACCCGGATCTTCACGATCGCCGGATCGAACCCCGGCACGGGGAACGTACGACGCTTCTTGCCGTCGACCTTGATCTGGCCGTTCGGCCCGCGGTCCGTCACCGTCCAGAACTCGCCCTTGCGGCCGGCCGGGTAGATGTCGCTGCCGATGCCGCCGAGCTGCACATCGCGGTCGTCCCGGACCGTGCCGGGCAGCAGACCGTTGCTGAAGCCGGCGAGCGGGATGTCGCCCAGCACGGCGCTTCCGGTGATCCGCGCGGTCCGGTCGGGACGCTCGTGGTGTCCGTGGCGCTCCTGCGGACCGGCGGTCGCGGTGGCGGCGACACCGAGAGTGGACAGCAGAGCGAGCGGCAGCCCGACGGCAAGGGTACGACGGACAACACGCGCGGACATGGGGCCTCCAGGGGCACAAAGATTCTTCGGCGACGTCAGGTTCTGCCCCCACGCGCAACTCCCGGTGACATCGAGTTGAACGTGGGGGCACCACATGACGAACCTGGCCCTGCTTGCCGCCGGACCCTTGTACGTCTGCTGGACCCGTGTACGTCCACCGGACCCCGTGTACGTCCGCCGGGGCGGTGCACGTCCGCCATGCGCGGCGGGGCGGTGCACGAAGGAGTGTGCCCCCGCGTCAGGCGTCGGCCCGGGAGGCGGCCAGGGCTCCCGCCGGGTCGTCGTCGGCCGGACCGGCCGGAATCCAGCGGCCCCGGTCCTTGCGGTACGGCCACCAGCGTCCGTCCCGCCCGTACCGGAGCTGGACGTCCGCGCCCGTCACCGTCCAGCGGGCCCGCCCGGCCCGCAGCTGTGGCCGTTCGCCTTCCTCCCAGGCTCCGGCGAGCTGCGCCTGAGCCCGTGCCAGGGACTCCGGGTCCGGGTCCCACTCGTCCTCCAGCACCGCGAGCGCGGCGCTCCCGCCGTACCGCCAGGCACGCACGGCGGCGTCCAGCTCCGCCCGTCGGCGTCCGGAGCCCGTCGCGAGCCGGGTGGCGATCCACGACTCGGGCGCGGTCTCGGCGGCCAGTCGTACGGCGTCCTGGTCCGGCGTCAGCTCAACGGGCAGTGGCTGGTGTTCGTGCCCCGGCGCCAGGGCGTCCAGCAGCATCCGGTGGGCTCGTGCGGCGCTGTCCGTCGCCAGCAGCTCCAGAGCCGCCGGATCGAGACCCGGTGCCGGGTCGGTCTCCGTGTCCAGGGAAGGCGGAAGGCCCGGTTCCGCGGGGACCGGCGGGGGCTCCGGGAGCGGCGGGACTATGCCGCCCGCCGCGTAGGCCTCCTCGGCAGACACACCCCGGCGTGCTCCGATGCCACCCCGGTCCGCGGTGTCCGGCGGCTCGCCGCGCGCATCCCGGACCGCGCGTGCGGCACTGCGCACCTGGAGTTCGTCCAGCAACCGCCGCTCGTCGCGCCCGCGCATCAACAGCAGGACGAACGGATCCTGGTCCAGCAGCCGCGCCACCTGGTAGCACAGGGCACCCGAGTGCGGGCAGTGGTCCCACGCCTCGCAGCCGCACTCCGGTTCCAGGTCGCCGATGCCCGGCAGCAGGTCCACCCCGGCCGCCGCCGCGTCCTCCACCAGATGCGGGGGCATCTCCCGGTCGAGCAGCGCCGCGATGTGCCCCGCCCGGTCGACGGCCATGTCCAGGAAGCGGTCCCACTCGTCCCCGCTCAGCTGCTGGAGCAGCACATCGCTGCGGTACGGCGTCGCGTCCCGGTCCTGGACCACGGCCGTGATCCGCCCCGGCCGTACGGAGACCGCACCGACCTTGCCCTCCCTGGCCAGCCGCCGCCCCTTCTTGAGCTGCTCACCGTCGAGCGCCGTGTCCTCCAGCGCCTTCAGCCAGGCCTGGCCCCACCAGGACGACGCGAATCCGCGTCCCTGCGCCGGCGGCAGAGCCGCGAACGTACGCTCGGGACCGCCACGTCCGTCGGCACCCTGTCCGTATCCGGCCCCAAAGTCGTGCCCGTAGGACTCACCGTAGTCCTGACCGTCGTTGGGCTCGTCGCCCAGTTCCTCGCCCAGTTCCTCGCTCAGTTCGTTGCTCCGGTCGTCGTCGTAGGCGTCGTTCTCGTACGCGTCGTTTTCGTAGGCGTGGCTCATCGTGCGCCCCCTCGCAGCTGGACCAGATCGGCCAGTTCCGCATCGGTCAGTTCGGTCAGGGCCGCCTCGCCCGAGCCCAGCACCGCGTCCGCGAGTCCCTGCTTGCGGGCCAGCATTTCGGCGATCCGGTCCTCGATGGTGCCTTCGGCGATGAGCCGGTGCACCTGGACCGGCCTGGTCTGGCCGATCCGGTAGGCGCGGTCCGTCGCCTGTGCCTCGACCGCCGGGTTCCACCAACGGTCGAAGTGGACCACATGCTCGGCCCGGGTCAGGTTGAGTCCGGTGCCGGCCGCCTTCAGGGAGAGGAGGAAGACCGGGGCCTCGCCGGTCTGGAACCGGCCGACCATCTCCTCCCGCCGAGCGACGGGCGTACCGCCGTGGAGGAACTGGGTGGGCACCCCGCGCACCGCCAGATGCTCCTCCAGGATCCGGGCCATCTGTACGTACTGGGTGAACACCAGCACGCTCGCGTCCTCGGCCAGGATTGTGTCGAGGAGTTCGTCCAGCAGCTCCACCTTCCCCGAACGGTCCGCGATCCTCGGCTGCTCCTCCTTGAGGTACTGCGCCGGGTGGTTGCAGATCTGTTTGAGCGACGTCAGCAGCTTCATGACGAGCCCACGCCGGGCGAATCCGTCGGACCCGGAGATCTCCGCCAGGGTCTCGCGCACCACCGCTTCGTACAGTCCGGTCTGTTCCGCCGTCAGCGAGACCGCACGGTCGGTCTCCGTCTTGGGCGGCAGTTCGGGCGCGATGCCCGGGTCGGACTTGCGGCGCCGCAACAGGAACGGGCGCACCAGCGCCGCGAGGCGGTCGGCGGCCGCCGGATCGTTGCCGCCCTCGACCGCCGCCGCGTACCGGTTGCGGAACGTGCCGAGGCGGCCGAGCAGCCCCGGCGTCGTCCAGTCGAGGATCGCCCACAGCTCGGAGAGGTTGTTCTCCACCGGGGTGCCGGTGAGCGCGACGCGGGCCCGCGCGCCGATCGTCCGCAACTGCTTCGCCGTCGCCGAATGCGGATTCTTGACGTGCTGTGCCTCGTCGGCGACCACCATTCCCCAGTCCGCCGCGGCCAGCCGGGCGGTGTCCAGTCGCATCGTGCCGTATGTCGTGAGGACGAACTCGCCGTCCCCGAGCCCGTCCAGCGAGCGTGCCGCACCGTGGAAGCGCCGCACCGGGGTGCCGGGGGCGAACCTCTCGATCTCCCGCTGCCAGTTGCCCATCAGGGACGTCGGGCACACCACCAGGGTCGGCCCGGCGGCCGTCGGATCGCTCTGGCGGTGCAGGTGCAGCGCGATCAGGGTGATGGTCTTGCCGAGTCCCATGTCGTCGGCGAGGCATCCGCCGAGGCCGAGCGAGGTCATGGTGTTCAGCCAGTTCAGCCCGCGCAACTGGTAGTCGCGCAAGGTGGCGGCGAGCGCGGCAGGCTGGCCGATCGTCCGCTGTCCGCCCGACTCCGGATCGGCGAGCCGGTCCCGCAGCTTCTCCAGCCAGCCCGTCGCGGCGACCTCGACCCGGCGGCCGTCCACCTCGGTGGAACCGGTGAGCACGGCCCCCAGCGCGTCGATGGGGGTGACCTTGCGGTCCTGGGACTCGCGGGCCCGCCGGGCCTCCTCGGGGTCGATGAGCACCCATTGGTCGCGCAGCCGCACGACCGGCCTGCTGGACTCCGCGAGCCGGTCCAGTTCCGCCCGGCTCAGCTCCTGGTCGCCCAGAGCGAACCACCAGTTGAAGGCCAGCAGTGCGTCGGCGGACAGGAACGAGGGGGTGTCGGACCCGGTGCGGGCGGGGGCACGGCCGGCGTCCTCGGGCCCGTCCTGGCCGTGCTCCTGGTCGGAAGGCCCGATCACCGCACGCGCGGTGAGCTTCCTGGCCAGTTCCCTCGGCCAGTGCACCTGGACGCCCGTCGCGGCGAGTGCCCGTGAGGCGGGCCCCAGCAGTTCGGAGATCTCCTCGTCGGCGGGCTCGACGGAGTCCGGCACCGCTGCCGACAGCAGAGGGGCCAGCGGCGGCCAGGCGCGGGCGGCGCGGCGCAGGGCGAGCAGGGCGTCCATCCGGGCGCGCGGGCCGAAGGCGGCGGCGGCCGGTGTGCTGCCCGCCCACACCTCGGCCGCGTCGGCGACCAGCGTGGGGTCGCTGACGCTGTGGATCTGCAGAACGGCACGGAACGACGGCTCGGCACCGGAGGAGTCCGTCGTGGCTTCCGGTACGGCCAGCCCCGACACCTCGATCCGCAGGGAGAGCCGTACGCCCGCGTCGTGTCCGGCCGCCACGTCGGCCGCCCAGCCGCGCAGAGCGGGGACACGCTGCGGCTCGTCGGCCGCGAAGGCGGGCCCAGCCGCGGCGAACGTGGCGGCGGGCGTCCGGGGCAGCGCGTCGGCCACCGCGTCCAGGAACGCGCGCAGCAACCGCTCGGGCTCGGGCAGCAGAACGGATTCGCCGGCGGTGGTGCCGGAGTCGGCATCGAGCGGCACCGCATGGGCGGTGGGAGGCATGGACGCCGCCAGCGCCCGGATCCGTTCGAGATCGTCCGCCGCGAGCGGCCCGGTCCGCCAGGCGTCGTGGTCCATGGGGCTGAGTCCCGGCAGCAGCAGCCCACGGGCGGCCAGTTGAAGGGCGAGGATCCCGGCGGCGCCCCAGAAGGCGGCCGAGGGGGAGGCGTGCGCGCTCACCCGGGCCCGGGTGAGTACCGCGAGAGCATCCCGGACGGGCATGTGCAGCGCGGGAACGGAGAAGGGCCGGGCGTCGGCTCCGACCACGGTCAGCTCCCGCGAAAACCCGGGAGAGCCGGGCGGGGTGCTACCGTCCGGGTTCCAGAACGCGATCAGGCCGGTACGGGCCGGATCCGCGGGGAGGAAGACTGCGGAGCAGCGGGACAGTTCAGAGATCTCGGAAAGCGTTTCCGCAGGGTGCCTGTGCACAGCGATGTCAGATTCCTCAAATTTGACTAGTGGGTCCGGGGTCGCCGAGGGTACTCCACCCGGAGTCCACTGCGGCAACTCCGTGCCGTGATCCAGGTCTCATTTTCCTGCCTTCCGGAAGTCTGTGGTGCAGCCAGCACCACCTTGGGACACGGGGGCAGCCCCCCGGATATCCGGGGTGGTGGCGCCATGGCTGCCGCGGGTCCCCAATCCGTACGTTTCATGAGGTCAGCGCACATGCCCAGAGACCGGAGACGTCATGCCCCAGGCGATAGCCACCGTTGCGGAGCACACCCGCGACGGATCGGAGAGTTCCGGAAGCACGGGAAGTGACGCGACCCCCGCAAGTGCTGCGAGCACCGCATGCGAGGTGGGTGTCACGAGCGCCGCAAACGATGCGAGCGTCACGGGCGTCGCCGGTGACGTGGCTGTCGCCGGCTCCCTGGGCGGGGTGAGCGGGAGTCCGGAAGAGCCGGGCGCGGGAACGCCGGGCTCCGGGTCGGCCGGCGCTTCCGGAAGCGATTTCGCCCCGCTCCTGCGGGCCGTCAAGGGACAGGGTCTTCTGGACCGCCGGACCGGTTGGTACAGCGCGGGTATCGCGGCCAATCTGGCCGCCCTGGGAGGGGTGATCACCGGCCTCGTCCTTCTGGGCAACACCTGGTGGACCCTGCTCCTCACGCTGCCGCTGGCGATCCTGTGGAGCCGTACCGCCTTCTACGGGCACGACGCGGGGCATGCCCAGATCACCGGTGACCGCAGGAAGAGCCGGATCATCGGGCTCTTCCACGCCAACCTGCTCCTCGGCATGAACGAGGCGTGGTGGAACGACAAGCACGTCCGTCACCACGCCAACCCCAACCACATCGACAAGGACCCCGACGTCGGTGTCGGCGCCCTCGTCTGGACCCAGAAGCAGGCGGCCCAGCGCGAAGGATTCGCCCGCTGGCTCACCCGTAACCAGGCCCGGCTCTTCTTCCCGATGCTGCTCCTCGAAGGCATCGCCCTGAAGATCTCCGGCTTCCAGTTCCTGCGGAATCAGCCCGTCAAGGAGCGGGCCCTCTCCGGCCTGCTGCTGATCGCGCACCTCGCGCTGTACGCCACGCTGCTCCTGAGCACGATGTCCCTCGGCAAGGCTGTCGTCTTCGCCCTGGTTCACCACGCACTGTTCGGTCTCCACCTCGGTATGGCCTTCGCGCCGAACCACAAGGGCATGGAGATGCCCGACCCGGACGGCGACCGCTGGGGGCATCTGCAGCGACAGGTCCTGACCTCGCGCAACGTGCGCGGTGCGTTCCTCACCGACTGGTTCCTCGGCGGTCTCAACTACCAGATCGAGCACCATCTCTTCCCGAGCATGCCGCGCCCTCACCTGCGACTGGCCCAGCCGCTGGTCAAGGCCCATTGCGAGGACATCGGCATGCCGTACGCGGAGACCGGAATCATCGAGTCCTACCGGCAGGCGCTGACCCATATGCACGAGGTCGGCGAACCGCTGCGGTAGACGCGGGCCGTGATGTGGAACCGATCAGCGCGTACAGGCGTTCACACAGCAGGGAGCGGCTTCGGCCGCGAAGGAGGCGTGGACCATGTCGAACGGTGCGAAGATCGCCATCGGGGGAGTTGTCGCGGCAGCCATCCTGTGGCCCCTCATCGGGTTCTGGTGGGCGCTGCTGGTGCTGATCGGAGTGCCCGTCGTGGGCTATCTGATGCTTGACCCGTCCCAGCGGCGCAGGCTGCGCAGAGTCAGCCGTAAGCAGATCGGTCGCTGACCCCCCGGGGACCGGGACGTCAGGAAGGGCGTACGGCCAGTTCGTCCAGGGCCTTCAGCAGACCGGGCAACTCGGGGCCACGGCCCACGGGCAATACCTCCCCGGGCGTCTCGTCCAGCAGGATGAACGCGATGTCGTCCGTCCTCGCCACCAACGACCACCCCGGCCCGTCGGCACGCAGGGTGCGGGCGTCGGCGGTGGCGAAGGCGGACCGTATCCGGCCGGGTGGCGGTGGAGTCCGGATATAGGCTCGTGCCTCCTCCAGTACCCGGCGCACACCGGGGTGCTGGAGGGAATGGAGGCCCGCCCCCTCTGTTCCGGGGCCCTCGGCCGATCCGGAGCCTTCGGTGTCCGCTTCCCGGTGTCCGGCCGCAGCGGGCGTCCCCGTACGCGATGCGTCGGGTTCGGCCTCTCCGCCCCGCACTCCGCCGACCCCCGTTTCCCCGGTCCGCCCCTCACCGGGCCGGGCGAACAGCGAGTCGTCGATCCGTTCGCGCCAGTCCGCCCACCGCGCGGCGATCTCGTCCGCCCCGAGACGCCGCTGCGCCGGACCCCAGGCCTCGGTGTCGGGCGGTGTCAGCGGGGCGGGACCGCCCCCTTCCGCCGCCGGGTCCGGCAGCGGGTCGTGCGGGGCCGGAACACCGGGAGCGGCGACGGCCACGTCGAGCGGCCAGCCGGGCAGCGCGCACACCACGGAGCGGTCGTCGGGGGAGAGGTCGTACTCCATTCCGCAGTCCCAGGCGGAGATGGCGACCGCGACCAGAGAGACGTCCTCGACGACCACGGTCCAGCGGGCGCCCGTGCCGTCCTGGCCGAGCACCAGACCGTAGCCCTCCTCGTACGGTTCGAGGGCGAGCGCCCGGCACGCGGCGACATAGTCGTCACCGAGCACGCTCGGGAACCGCGCGGGGGTGAGCAGCACCGCGGTCAGCACAAGCAGCGCGTCGTCATCGGCGACCATGTCGTCCGTCCCGGCCACAGCGTCCTCCTCGTCCCTGACGGCTTGATCTGTCGGCGCACCTTAACTACTCGGTAACCCTGTCGTCGAGGCCCTGACAAGTACGCGGGAAGGCCGTCGCTCGCGTCCCCGCGCCGGTGGGGACGCGAGCGGACACCGGCGCCGCCGCCGCAGGCCCTGCGTAAGGTTGGACCTCCGGCCGAACGAGGGGACAGCGTGGTGAAGAGGTACGACAGGCTGAAGGAGATCCAGCGACTCGACCCGGAACGGGACTTCCTGGAGATCTACCGTCTCACCGCCTGCTACGAGTTCCCCTGGGACATCACCAGAGCACTCGAACTGGCCCTCTACCGCACGTATGCCGTTCCCAGCATCGGCCGGCTCCTCGCGGCGACCGCCGAACTGACGGACCGTTCGCAGAAGCGCTACGACGACACCGTCCTGCTCCTGGACACGGTCGTGGAGCACGGCTTCGGCACCGGACAGGGACGTACCGCCATCCGCCGGATCAACCAGATGCACCGCAGCTACGACATCAGTGATGACGACATGCGCTACGTTCTGTGCACATTCGTCGTCACTCCGAAACGATGGATCGACAGCCATGGCTGGCGCAGGCTGTGCGACCACGAGATCCGTGCCTTCGTGGCGTACTACCGCACGCTCGGCACCCACCTGGGGATCAAGGACGTGCCCAGCACGTACGAGGACTTCGAGCATACCCTCGACGCATACGAGCATGAGCACTTCGGCTGGGACGAGGGGGCCCGCAGGGTCGCCGATGCCACGCTGGCCCTGGTGGGCTCCTGGTATCCGGCCGTGCTGGCGCCCGTCGTACGCGGCGCCAGCCTCGCGCTCCTGGACGACTCGCTGCTGCGGGCGTTCCGGTACGAGCGGCCGGGCCCTGCCGTCCGCCGGCTGACCAACGGCGCGCTGCGGCTGCGCGCCCGTACGGTACGGCTTCTGCCACCGCGGAAGTCACCGCACTACGCGCGCCGGAACCCCGAGGTCAAGGGGTACCGGGAAGGGTACGCGGTCGCCGGGCTCGGCACGTTTCCCACGCCGGGGGTCCGCGGGTGTCCGGTCCCGCACGGCCGGACACCGCAAGCCCGGAGCGAGCGGACCGAGAGCGGTCCGGAGCCCGTGCGGTAGGTGCCTGTCGGCCGTCCGTACGGGGGTGAGGACGCCCCGACGGAACGCACCGTCCGGTTCCGCTCGCCGGCCGCGGAGCGCAGGGCCGGCGGCGGCGCCGGGCGCGGTTGCGTGAAGGCCTGATTCTCCGCGGGATGACGCACGGGTTCCGGGTCGTCGATTCCCGGTTCTGGTCCCAAGGGCCCGGAGCGGACGGACGGTGCGGGGGAACCTCGTCAGACGTTGACGCCGTAGTCGGAGGCGATCCCCGCGAGCCCCGAGGCATAACCCTGGCCAACGGCACGGAACTTCCACTCGGTGCCGTGCCGGTACAGCTCGCCGAACACCATCGCGGTCTCGGTCGACGCGTCCTCGCTGAGGTCGTAGCGGGCCAGCTCGACGCCGTTCGCCCGGTTCACCACGCGGATGAACGCGTTACGGACCTGGCCGAAGCTCTGGCCGCGGCTCTGGGCGTCATGGATCGACACCGGGAACACGATCTTCGCGACCTCGGCCGGTACCCCCGCCAGGTCGACATCGATGGACTCGTCGTCGCCCTCGCCCGTCAGGTTGTCGCCGGTGTGACGGACCGAACCGTCCGGGCTGTTGAGGTTGTTGTAGAAGACGAAGTGCGCGTCGGAGAGGACCTTTCCGGCCTCGGCGCAGAGCAGGGCACTGGCGTCGAGGTCATGATCGGCGCCGGTGGTGGTCCGTACGTCCCAGCCCAGTCCGACCGTCACGGCGATCAGGCCCGGCGCCTCCTTCGACAGGGAGACGTTGCCGCCCTTCGCCAGGGTCACACCCATGGAATTCCTCCAGTATTACGTCGCTCCGCACGGCTCCGCCGTGCCGTACAGCCGTCGCTCATACGAACGTGCGGTGCGGTCCTCATGGTTCCCTGATTGCGCAAGTCATGAAGTGAAAGAGATGGACGACGAGTGCGCGGGCTCACCGGGACTCCTCCTCCTTCATGGCCTTGGTCTCGCTCTTGAGGATGCGCATCGACTTCCCCAGGGCGCGGGCCGTGTCCGGGAGCTTCTTCGATCCGAAAAGCACGATGAGCACGATGGCCACGATCAGCAGGTGCCAGGGCTCCAGGCCGTTGCGCAACATTCTGGTCCTGCCCTTCTCTCCGTCCGCACGGCAACAGTTGCCGCATTGCGCAACTGTACAACCGTGGTGAAGGAGGGAGCCGGCCGCCCCCTCACCGCGGCCCGCCCCTCACCCCGGTCGGCCGCCGGAGACCGTGCTCCCGCATCGCCCGCGCTCGCCGTCGTACGGCCGACGGTCGTCACGGCGGCGGTCGTCACGGCGGCGCGCCGCCGACAGCCCGGCCGCGTACAGCCCGAGCACCGTGCCGAGCAGCAGGTAGTAGAGCGGTGGGAGGGCGGACATGCCCAGCAGCGGGCCCACAGCGGTCAGGGGCAGCAGCACCCCGACGGCGGCCAGCCCCGCCGCCGCCGCACGCAACGGTCCACCGGCGCGGCGCTCGGCGGCGGTCCGCCCGGTACGCAGCAGCACCATCACCAGGGCCTGGGTGAGCAGATTCTCGGTGAACCACCCGGCATGGAACGCGGTCTCGTCGTCCGGCGCCGCCGGGTCGCGCAGGGCCAGCGTGAGCACGCCGAACGTCGCGAGGTCGGCGGCGGCGTTGAGCAGCCCGAAGCCCGTGATGAAGCGCAGGAAGTCACGAGGACGCAGCACGGTGGGCCGGCGAAGGACCGATGCCGCGGGCCGGTCGAACGCGAACGCCAGCTGTGCCGCGTCGAAGCAGAGGTTCTGCACGAGCACCTGCGCCGGGAGCATGGGGAGGAACGGCAGCAGCAGCCCCGCGGTCAGCATGGCGATGACGTTGCCGAGGTTCGAGGAGAGCGTGACGCGCAGATAGGTGGCGATGTTCCCGCTGCTGCGGCGGCCCGCGACCACGGCCCGGTCGATCGCCGTGAGGTCCTTCTCGGCCAGGACGACGTCTGCCGCTTCCCGAGTCACGTCGACCGCGTTGCGGGGGCAGATGCCGACGTCCGCGGCGTGCAGCGCGGGGAGGTCGTTGACGCCGTCACCGAGGAATCCGGTGGTATGCCCGCCCGCGCGCAGGGCCGCAACGATGCGGGCCTTGTGCTCCGGCGTGCACCGGGCGAACACGGTGGTACTGCCCGCCAGTCGCGCCAGCTCCTCGCCCGACAGCACATCGATCCGGTCGGCCGTCACGACGTCGCCCGGTCGCAGACCCAGGTCGTGGCAGACGCGGGACGCGGTACCGGGATGGTCGCCGGTGAGAACCTTCACGGCCACGCCGCGCGCCGCCAGGACGCCGAGTGCGTCGGCGGCGCTGGGAGCCGGGAGGTCCCGGAGGGTGACCAGGCCGAGGAACGTCAGCCCCCGCTCGTCGGCCGGGGTGTAGGCGCCGGTCCGGGCCGGACGGTCGGCCCGCGCCACGGCGAGCAGCCGTAGCCCGCGCTCCGCTTCCCGGGCGGCGAGGGCGAGCAGCCGCTCCCGTTCCCGTCCCTCCAGTACGCAGCGGTCGAGTACGGCCTCGACCGCACCCTTGGTGACCAGCGTGTGGATGCCGGGGCGGCCGGGCTGCCGGACCACGGCGGTGGCGAGACGGCGTACCGGATCGAACGGCAACGCCGCCACCCCGTCGTACAGGGACAGCGGTGAGCTCTCGTCCCCCGCCTCCGCGTCGTCCTGCGCCGCGTCGAGAACCGCTTCGTCCAGTGCGTCGGGAGCCGGCAGTTCGGCGAGTTCCAGAGTCCACAGCGCGCCGACCGCGGCCCAGCGCAGTGCTTCCGGATCCGGCCGCCCCGTCCCGTCCACCGAACCCTCGACGACCGGCCGGTCCTCGGTCAGGGTGCCCGTCTTGTCCAGACACAGGACATCGACCGCTCCGAGGTCGTGCAGTGCGGGCAGTCGCTTCACGATGACGCCGTTCGTGCGGGCGAGCCGGGCGGCGCCCCGGGCCAGCGCCGTCGTGACGATGACGGGCAGCATCTCGGGGGTCAGGCCTACGGCCACGGCGACGGCGAACGGCAGGGTCTCCAGGCCCCGGCCGCGCAGCGCCGCGTTGGCCATGAGTACCAGGGGCGGTGTCAGCAGCATGAAGCGGATCAGGGTCCAGGAGATCCCCTGCACCGACCGGTCGAAGGCGCTCGTGGTTCGGCGGCGGGCGCGACCGTCATGGGCGGCGGCGAACCGGGTGTCCCCGCCGGTCGCGACGACGACCGCAGTACCGCTGCCGGAGGTCACACTGCTGCCCTGGAAGCAGAGGTGGGGCTGTGCGAACGGGCCGGAGGAGGACACGGGTGGTTCCGGGGACTCGACCGGGTGCTTCGGCACCGGCGCGGACTCTCCGGTGAGCGCGGACTGGTGCACGGTGAGGCCGCTCGCGCGCAACAGCCGCACATCGGCGGGCACAAGATCTCCCGGCCCGAGCCGGATCACGTCGCCCGGCACCAGATCGGCCACCGGAACCTCACGCGCACGGGGCGCGGCATCGGCCGACGTACGGCGCAACACGGTCGCCGTGGTCGCGACCAGCTCTCTCAGCGCGGCCGTCGAGCGGTCGGCGCGGTGTTCCTCGCCGGAGCGCAGCAGACAGCTGATCAGGACGAGGACCAGGGTGACGCAGGCCGTTCCCCACGCCGTCACGAGAGCCGACACCAGGCCCAGACAGAGCAGCACCGAGGTGAACGGGTCCCGGAGGCTGCCCAGGAAGCGCCGGGGCCAGGAGACCGGACGCCAGGCGGGAAGGACGTTCTCCCCGAGCCGCGCCAGGCGCTCCTCGGCCCCGGTCTCCAGCAGCCCGCGCGGTCCGCTGTCCAGCGAGCGCAGCACCTGGAGCGGGGTGAACCCGTCTCCGGCAGCGCCGGTACCGGCGTCCGTGACATCGATGGGCCCGCCCGTCGCGGGACCGCGGCCGCCGGCGGCGGAGCCCGCACCGCGGTGGTGGGCCGCCGTCAGGGGAATCACCGTGGCCGGGGCCTCGTTCAGGTCCTCACTGCCTGATCCAGCGGCTGAGGTGCTGTCAGGCACCGAGCTCACGCAGGCGGACAGGTCGCGCTGACGGGTGCCCGGCCTCTTCCGCCAACTGGCCGACCATCAGCAGTACCACGCTCACGACACCCGGATCGTCGACCAGATAGACCTGGCGGCGCCCCTCGCGGCGCGAGCGTACGAGTCCGGCCAATTTCAACTTCGTCAGATGCTGGCTCACCGAGGGCAGTGTGCCGCCCACCCGCTCGGCGAGCCCGGTCACATCGCTCTCGCCCTGGGACAGTGCCCACACGATGTGCAGCCGGGCGGGCGACGCCAGGAGCCCGAACGCGGCAGCCGCCTCGGCCAGCACTTCCGCGGGCGGATCATCGAAACCGCCGCCGGAACCTGTCGACACGCTTGACCTCTCCGTCCACGGGGCCGCCGCGCGTATCCATCCCGCACGCGTTCCCTGTACCGACAGGGCCAGTCACCCGAAACGGCCAGTGTAGGGGGCGGGGCCTGCTCGCTCATTGGCCGATCCGGCACTCTTCCGAAGCGAAGAGGACCCGATATGGGCAATGAATGATCATCACTCGATGGTGTCGTGGCGAACATGGCCCAAAAGTGATCACTCTGAAGTCAACTGTGACCATCGCTGTCCACTCGGGCCGCGTCGGCATGCCGGGACGCAGGCCCCGGTGAACTGCGGCTCGCCGGCCCCGGCGAGCGCGCTCAGTCCGCCACTGCGGCCATGGCGAGCGCCTTGTCCACACGGACACGCACGATCAGCTCGCCGGGTACGCCATTGCGCCTTCCGAATTCCTCGGCCGCCTCCTCGCCCATGTACCGGGCCGCGATGCGCGTCGCCCAGTGCCTGAGCCGATCGGCGTCCTCACTCAGTTCGGCGCGCCCATGGAGCACGGCGAAAGCGAAGGGAGGCCGGTCGTCGTCGACGCACAGGGCCACACGGTCGTCACGCGCGAGATTGCGGCCCTTCACGGTCTCCTTGCCGGTGCTGAACACCAGATCGTCGCCGTCGAGCAGGAACCAGACAGGGGCGATGTGCGGACTGCCGTCTGCCCGGACGGTCGACACCTTGGCGGTACGGGTGCCCTCGGAGAGGAAGGCCCGCCGCTCTTCATCGGTCATGTGGTGTGCCATGGCCCCATCCTCGGACGAAGTTCCGCGTGGCGCGAAGCGACGCCCCGAGGAAGGGGCCGCTTGCCCGTACGGGAGCGGTACGCAAGGCTTACGCGCGAGCGGGGAACGGGGAACGTATGAGCGGGGAGGACGAGCACATGGCGCTGGACCGGGGACTTGACTGGCTCCTTGACGATCTCACCAGCAGGGTGGAACACATACGGCACGCACTGGTGCTGTCGAACGACGGTCTGGTGACCGGGGCGAGCACCGGACTGGCGCGCGAGGACGCGGAGCATCTGGCGGCGGTCTCTTCCGGCCTGCACAGCCTGGCCCGCGGATCGGGACGGCACTTCAGGGCCGGCCGAGCCCGGCAGACGATGGTCGAATTCGACGAGGCGCTGCTCTTCGTGACGGCCGCGGGCGACGGCAGCTGTCTGTGCGTGCTCACCGCAGCCGAAGCGGATGTCGGCCAGGTCGCCTACGAGATGACGTTGCTCGTCAATCGGGTCGGTGAACACCTCGGTGTCGCGGTCCGTCAGGGCGGCGAAACCGACAACGACCGCCCCTGACCTGCGTTTTTCACCGGGTCTCGGGAGTTGTCCACAGGCCTCGCGGCAGCAGCCTCCTCCGGGCTACCGTGATTACGGAGAGTATTCGAACCTCACGGGGGAGGACTGGGCATGACCGTTACGGACGTCACCCGCACGCACGGAGAGGAAGCGCGCGGGCAGGAGGGAAATGACCTCGCGGTCACGGTGGCCGCGGGCCGGGCCGCACAGGAACTGGGTGTGAAGCGCGGGGAGTTCGAGCTCGCGGTGCATCTGGGGCTGATCGCCATGACCACCGGACAGGGCGGCGGTCGCCCACGGGTCGCCAAGGACGAGATCGAGCGGCTGCGGGCACAGCCGGGATTCCCCGACGCCCTCGGGGAGCGCGTACGCACGGTGGGCACCGCGGAAGGGGCTGCGCTGCTCGCCATCAGCCCGGCCCGGTTCACCAGGCTGGCACGGGCGGGTTGTTTCGCTCCGGTTACGTTCTATCTGAACCGCTACCGGGCGGTGGTCTGGCTCTACCTGGCCGACGAACTGGCCGCGTTCGCCACCCGCGAGCCCGCGCTGCTCGCCGGTACGAGCCCTGCGGGAATGCGGACGATGCTGGAGGCCGGGGCCGACTGGCGCGCCCGGAACTGGCGATCGCAGCGGATCGACAGGCTGCTCGACCGCACGGAGGACGCATGGGCGAGGGCCGCCGTGCAGGCGTCCGCGTTGGATCCCGTCCAGCTCGCCGAGGTGGTGGACGATCCCTACGAGCGGGCCTACCTGGCCAGGGTCAGGCCGGAGCCCGTGTTCGGACGGCCGGGATCGGTGTCCGCCAGGGAGGTCATGGGGGAGCTGATGCTGGCGGACGATCCCGACGAGATCCTGTGGCGGCGGGTCGGGCTCAACCTGGAGCTGGACCGGGCCCGCGCGTACCGGGACGCGCCGCGCTCCGGTGAGGAGCGGGGCCTGCGGGCGACCCTGCCGGACGGGCCGCCGTCCGGGCGGGGCAGGCATTCGACCCCTGAGGGGGCGGTGGTTCTGCCGTGGCGGCCTGTGCGGGACGCGGGTCTGTCCACGCCGGCCCACCGGTTCGGCCCGGCATTCCGCCCCGGTCCTGAACTCATGTCTCCCTCTGAGCCCGATTCCTGCCCCGGGCCCGCACCGGGCTTCGTACGTCCGGCCACGTCCGAAGGCTCCTTCCCACGGTGCGAGGACGCGGCCGAAGGCCCGTCCGAGGGCTCCTTCGGTGTATCCGGCGGCGATCTCCCCGGAGCCGTATCCGTTGCCCCGCATCCGTCCTCCCCCCGGCGCATGCCCGCTCGCGCACGGGGGCTCCTCGCCCGGCTGGGACGGCGACGGCGGGGGCCCGATAAACGCTGGCGGTCGGCAGCCCCGCACAGGCATCCTGAGCCCCATGTTGATCAGGGAAGCAACCGCTGAGGACTGGCCCGCCATCTGGCCCTTCTTCCACACCATCGTCGCCGCCGGTGAGACGCTCACCTACCCGCTCCAGCTCGGCAAGGAGGACGCGAAGGACTGGTGGTTCCTCGCGGCGCCCAACCGTACGGTCGTCGCGGTCGACGACACCGGGACGGTGCTGGGCACGGCGAAGATGAACCGGAACCACATGGGCAACGGTTCACATATCGCCAGTGGCACGTACATGGTCGACCCCGAGCACTCCGGCCGGGGTGTGGGGCGGGCTCTGTGCGAGTACTCGGTGGAGTGGGCCCGTGCCTCGGGCTTCCGGGCCATGCAGTTCAACGCGGTGGTCGAGACGAACACACATGCCGTCAAGCTGTACCGATCGCTCGGCTTCGAGGTGCTGGGAACGCTGCCGGAGGGCTTCAACCATCCGACCGAGGGATACGTCGGGCTGCACATCATGCACAAGGCGCTCTGACAGCGTTCGCGCGCGTACGGATCAACGTCGAGGTGTGCAGGGCGGCCTGACATGTACGGCCCACTCTCTCATCGCGCCACCGAGGCCAGGTGTTCCGCCGAGGTTCATGTCCGTCTTGTGGCAAGCAGCGGAGGTTTGAGAACAGTTGGGCTGTCCCGTGATACGCGGGGGCGGTGCGTCGCCCGGTGCCAATGGCAGTACTGTGCGCCCCACCGCCATTCGGGCGATGAGAGATTCATATGGAGGAAGAATCCATGACCATACCCAGGAGATCGTGGCGTGGCGCGGGAGCACTCGTGGCCGCTGCGGTCGTCGGTCTGACCGGCGGGGTCATCTCCGCAGGTCCGGCCGCAGCTCACACCCCCACCTGGGTCGTGACCTGTTCCGATGTGAGCGTCGACCTCACCAACTACACGAGCAGTGTCGCCAATACGGTGACGGTGACGGTGGACGACAAGGAGCTGCTCCCGACGGAGACGTTCGGGCGGGAGTTCCACAAGAAGCTCACACTGCCTGCGCACGACAAGGAAGTGACCGTCCGACTGATCGTCAAGGACGGTGGCGAGGGCGGTACGTACTCGCGCGACCTGACCGAGACGGCCCCGGTGTGCGAGGACGAGACGCCGAAGCCCACACCCAGTGAGACGAAGCCGACGGAGCCCCCGGTCACGTCGACTCCCGAGCCGAGCTCCACCCCGAGCGAGAAGCCCTCGGAGTCCGCGCCCGCCGTGCCCGCACCGAGCTCCAGTTCGCCGGACCTGGCCGAGACCGGCTCGTCGTCCGCCACGCCCGTCATCGGTGGCGCCGCGGTCGCGGTTCTGCTCGCCGGCGGCGGCATCCTGTGGGCCGTCCGCAAGCGCCGTACCACCCAGAACTGACGCTGTCCGTCCGGCACGCGGGCCTACAGGCCGCACCCCGTGTTCTCTGAGACCGAGCTGTTGAGCGTGTGAGGACGGTCCGCCGAGGGGCGTGTCGCATCACTTCCGGTGGTGCGGCACGCCCCTCACCCTCGTACCGGTGCCGGCGCGGCAGCTCTCAGCGTGTTCCGGAGCCGGCCCCGGCTGTGGACGGGGGCGCTGCGGCGGGCCCGGGATTCGGGCCGATCTCGCACCAGACGGCCTTTCCCTCGCCGCGGGGTTCGATCCCCCAGCGGGTCGCGACCGCGTCGAGGAGAAGCAGTCCACGGCCCGACGTCGATGTTTCCCCCGGGGTCCGCCGTCGGGGCCACACGCTCGACCGGTCCTGTACCGAAAGCCGTACGCGCCGTACCGGCTCGGGCAGCACCTCCAGGGTGAGTACGGCTCCGCCCTCCGTGTGGAGGAGCACGTTCACCAGCAGTTCACCGGTGACCAGTTCGGCATCGTCCGCCAGCTCGGCCATGCCCCAGTCGGCCAGCGCCTGGCGGACAATGGCACGGGCGTCAGAGAGTCCTTCCGGGTCCGCCTGGTGGATGTACTGATGCAGCCGGGGCGCGAGCGGCGACCCCACATCGGGGCTTCGGCGCAGCACCAGCAACGCCACATCGTCCCCCGAACCCCACCGTTCCCACAGCCTGTCCGAGAGATGGTCCGCCAGTGCCTCGGCGCCCGCCGGTCCGGCGCCGAGTTCGTGCGAAAGCGCCGCCACACCCGCGTCGATGTCGGTCCCGGGCTCCTCGACCAGCCCGTCGGTGAAGAGGACCAGGGTTTCACCGGGCACCAGATCGAGCCGGGTCTCGGGGAACTCCTCGTCCTGGAAGTCCGTGGAGATCCCCAGAGGCAGGCCACCGCGCACCTGGGGACTGCCGACCCGGCCGTCCGTGTGCCGGATCAGCGGGCCGAAGTGCCCGGCGCGGACCACCCGCACCGATCCCGACACCAGGTCGACCTGGGCATAGGTGCATGTGGCGAAGCGGTCGGTGTCCAGCTCGGCGAGAAAGCGGGAGGCGCGCGCCAGTACGGTGGCCGGCGCGTGACCCTCGCCCGCGTAGGCGCGCAGGGCGATGCGCAACTGCCCCATGATGGCGGCCGCGTGGGTGTCGTGGCCCTGGACGTCGCCCACGACAATGCCGAAGCGGTTGTTGGGCAGGACGATCACGTCGTACCAGTCGCCGCCGACCTGCCGTCCGCTCCACGCCGCGTGGTAGCGCACCGCGATCTCCCCGCCCTCGATGTCATGGATGCGTCGCGGGAGCATGGCCGCCTGCAGGCCGGTGGCGAACTCGCGTTCCTCGTCGAACAGCATCGCCCGCTGGAGCGACTGGGCCACGATCGCGGCGAGCCCCAGGCACAGAAGCCGCTCGTCCGGATTGAAGACCGTGCGCTCCCGGTAGAACAGGGCGAGCCCGCCGATCGGGCGGGCCTGCGCCACCAGCGGCAGATAGGCGGCGGCACGGAACTCCAGCTGTCCGATGTGCGGCTCCAGCACGGGATACCGCCGGGCCAGGGAGGCCAGCGAGGTGATGAAGCGGGGCTGCCCGCTGAGAATGGTGTCCGCCAGCGGCAGCTCGTGGTTGAGATCGCCGGAGCCGAGCTCGTCGAGTACCTCCAAGGACTCGCCGGCCAGCGCGATGATGTTGAGCGAGGAATTCTCCACCAGCCCGAGCGCCAGTCCGTCGGCGCCGACCCTGGCCAGTCCGCCCGGTCCTGTCAGCGCAGCTGTCACATCGTCCACGGTCACGGCACGCGACATAGCGCTCGTTGTGCGTTCAACGATATTGGTCTGGCGCTGGCGCTGTTTCTCCAGGTCCAGTACGAAGGCCGAATGGGCGACCTCCGCCGTCGCGTCCCGCACGATTCCGACCATCCGATGGGCCTGTCCGTCCGCCGACCGCAGGATCCGGGCCTGGAGATGCGTCCACTGGCTGCTTCCTTCGTCGAGCGGGACCCGGAAGTGGATACTGCAGGAGGTGCTCCCGCTGCTGATCGCCTCGTCGATCGTGTCGTTCACACGGTCCCGTTCCGCCGGTTCGAGCCGGTCCATCACCATGCGCGCGTCCGCGTCGAACGCGGCGGGATCGACGCCGAGAACCATCAGCCCCGCATCGTCGATGTCCAGCGTCCGGGAATCCAGATCCCACTCGAAGCTGCCGGTCCGGTTCAGGGCCAGGCGCTCCGCCGGCCCGAGTCCGCCGTTGTGCCGCCGGTCGATCCGGCTGAGCGGCCGGGCGTCGGCGTCTTGTCGCTGCTCGTGGTCGGTCATACCCCCTCCGGAGGTCGTCCGGCCGGGGCTGCTGGACGGCGCGGCCCTCAGGACTCAATTGTCGAGCCGGTCCGGCGGGACTGCCACAGCGGATCACCCGGCCGGGCCCCGGTCCCCGCCTCCACCGTGTTCCGCCCATGTCCCGTGGACCCTGCCGCCCCCCTCTCCCACGCCGTCACCGGCCCGTCGCACAATGGGCAGGGAATGATCGTCCACGAATGGTGGACGGTCCGCCCACAGGCCCACCGACCGGGAGCGCACACATGAACGATGACGGCCCCGTCCTGCTGCACACCCAGGGCCACGCCCTGTACATCACGCTGAACCGGCCACGAGCGCTCAACGCGCTGAACCACACCATGGTCCGGTTCATCGACGCGGCGCTCGCCGGTGCCGAGTGTGCGGACGAGATCACCTCGGTGGTGATCGGCGGGGCGGGGGAGCGCGGTCTGTGCGCGGGCGGTGACATCCGCACCCTTCACGACGACGCACGCGCCGGGGGCCGGTCCTCCTTGGAGTTCTGGCGCGACGAGTACCGGCTCAACGCCCGCATCGCCCGATTCCGCAAGCCGTACGTCGCGCTCATGGACGGCATCGTGATGGGCGGAGGCGTGGGTGTATCGGCTCATGGCAGCATCCGTGTCGTCACGGAACGCTCACGGGTCGCCATGCCGGAGACCGGCATCGGATTCGTGCCCGATGTCGGGGGCACGCACCTCCTGGCCGCCGCTCCCGGGGAACTGGGCACACATCTGGCGCTGACCGGCCGGAGTGTCGGCGCCGCCGACGCACTGCTCTGCGGCCTCGCCGACCACTTCGTACGGTCGGAGCACCTGCCGGAACTCACCGCGGCCCTCGCCACGAGCGCCACGCCCGACGAGGTCGCACGGACGGTGCGCCGGCACACGTCCGAAGCGCCCGGTGGCGAACTCGCGTCCGCGCGCCACTGGATCGATGCCTGCTACGCCGCGGAAACGGTCGAGGACATCCTTGAACGGCTGCACGGCAGCGGCGTGCCGGAGGCGCGGGACACCGCCGCGACCCTCCTGACGAAGTCGCCCACCGCGCTCAAGGTCACCCTCGCCGCGGTACGCCGGGCGCGCGCGCTCGACAGCCTGGAAGCCGCACTCGACCAGGAGTTCCGGGTCTCCAGCCGGGCTTTCGAGCAGCCCGACTTCGTGGAGGGGGTACGCGCCCAGATCATCGACAAGGACCGGAATCCGCAGTGGAAGCCGGCCGGCCTCGCCGAGGTCTCCGACCGCGACGTCGCCCGCTTCTTCGCGCCGCTCGGCCCGGACGAGCAGGAACTCGGACTCGCTGTGGACGCGGGTACGGACAGGGCCTGACGCGCCGGTCGGCGGTCCCTGACGTGTGTGCCGCCGGCCTCGGCCTGAGGCCGACGCGCCGGTCAGTGACCGTTGCCCGACAGGCTCGGCCGCAGGGCCCGTACGAGAGCGAAGAGCCTGTCCTCGTTGCCGGACAGCCCCGCGCCACTGAGTGCCTGGTCCGCCTCCTCCATCGGAGACGTGAGCAACGGCAGGTAGAGAGGCATGTCGTCCGGGTCGGAGAGAGCGGCCCGGGTGGCTTCCAGTAACCGGACATACGCCCGGGCCGCGGCGAGTTCGTCTTTGTCCATCACAGCATCTCCTGGTCAGAGGTGTCGGACCGGCAAGCATCCCCCATGGGTCTGACAACGTCCCGCGGACGGCTCCCGCTCCCCGGTCGGCCGGTGTCAGGCGTCTCGCGGGCCCGGAGGGCCGGCGGGCGGCTCCACTTCCAGGAACCTGCGTCGCCGGGGCCCGCGGTAGAGCAGCGCCGTCCAGCCGAGCCGTCGCAGCGCGCCGGCGCACCGGGGCAGCGCGTCCTCCTCCTCGTGAGCGGCCCCGCTTCCGGGTGGACCGGCCCACTCCACCCGTACCGTGCCCGGGGATTCGCCCTCCAGTACGCGATACCCGGCCGCCGTGCGCCGGCCGGAGGCGTCAAGGGCGGAGGGGACCGCTCCGGAGGCCTCCAGGGCCAGCGCGACGGCCCGGACCGGCCGATGGAGCTCCCATGCCGCGGGCACCCCCTCCGGGTCGGCCTGCCCGGTGTTGGTCAGCCTCCGGATCTGGAGCAGCCCCTCGAAGGCGGTCCGCACCGAAGCGGCCCGCACCTCCGCCGCCCGCCGGGAACCGCCGGTCCCGTCGTCCGCCCCCGAGAGCGGCGGACCGTCCCCGGTGGCCGGTTCGAACCCGGTCTCCTCCTCGGCGCTCATCCAATTCCCCTTCTCCGGTACCGCACTGCGCTCCAGTGTGCGCCGGGCCACTGACAACGCCGAAGCCCGACGGGCCCGCAGCACGCGAGAGCGAGGGACCCGCGGCGGCGCCGCGAGTGCGCCCGCCGGGGTGCGACCAGGGCGCTGCCCCTGCCCATGGGGGTCAGCAGGGGAGCAGCAGGGATACGACCAGCCGACGCGCGAGCGGACGGCGGCTCCCACCGTGGCCGGCGGCCGGGCCGGCGGGTTCCGGGGCAGTCGCGCGGCCGCAACTGATCATGGGCGCGGCGCGTCCGGGTGATATCTCGCTAAACTCGGCCCCCTCGCACTTCAGAACAGAGGAACCGCACCCCGTGTCCGACAACGATCCGAGCGTCGCACCCGACAGCGAACGTGCCGCTCTGCGCGCGGACTGCGCGAACTGTTTCGGGCTGTGCTGCGTCGCGCTGACCCTGACCGCATCGGCGGACTTCGCGATCAGCAAGGACGCCGGGGAGCCCTGCCCCAATCTTCAGGAAGACTTCCGCTGCGGCATCCACACCGCGCTGCGGCCGAAGGGCTTCTCCGGCTGCACGGTGTACGACTGTTTCGGCGCGGGCCAGAAGGTCTCCCAGGAGACGTACGGCGGCCAGGACTGGCGGTCGGCCCCGGACACCGCTCAGCAGATGTTCCAGGTGTTCCCGGTGGTGCGCCAGTTGCAGGAACTGCTCTGGTACCTCACCGAGGCGCTCTCCCTGCCCGCCGCCGGGCCCCTGCACGCCGAGATCGGGCGTGCCCTGGAAGCGACGGAACGTCATACCCGCCGCCCCGCCGCGGAGCTGGCCGGACTGGACGTGGCGGCCCACCGGGACGGCGTCGCCGATCTGCTCCGGCGTGTCAGCACACGTGTGCGGGCCACCGCGCCCCGCCGCAAGAAGCGTGGCCACCGGGGCGCCGACCTCATGGGCGCCCGGCTCAAGGGCGCCGACCTCCGGGGTGCCGACCTGCGCGGGGCCTACCTCATCGCGGCCGATCTCTCCGGCGCGGACCTGCGCCTCGCCGATGTCATCGGCGCCGACTTCCGGGACGCGGACCTCTCCGGTGCCGACCTCACCGACAGCCTGTTCCTCACCCAGACCCAGCTCAACGCGGCCAGGGGCAACGCGGCGACCGGCCTCCCGGGCCGTCTGACCCGCCCCACGCACTGGAGCTGACCCTGGGGCGGGACCCCGCTGTCAGACACCCCCACCGGACTCCAGCTCCGACTTGAGGCGTGCCGGCGTGGAGCCGGACGGACCGTGGTGCCGGAGTCCCGGGGCGCCACACCTTACCCGCGGGTAGTTCCGTCCGGTCCACGGGCGGCGCCGCGCGGTGGCACACGAGCGGGGGTGCGAACGGTCGGCGGCCCTGGTTCGTTGGAGAGTGTGGCGTACGCGCGACAGCGCCCAGTGGACCGCACCCGAGGAGCCCCGCACATGCCCAGCCCTACCGAAACCGGCGGCACCGGCACCGATACGACCCGTACCGGTCCCACCGGCTCCGGCCGTACACGTCTGGTGGAACAGCTCATGGAACGGTTCCCCCACGTGCCGCGGGAAGCGGTCATCAAGGAGGACCTGCTCCGCGGCGGCGTCGCCTTCGACGAGTCCGCGCTCAGCGACAACGAGCACGGCGACGTCAAGCCGAAGTCGTACTTCATCTTCTCCTTCGACCACGGCACGCTGCCCGAGCTCGGCGCGGCCGCGCTGCGCCGTCCCCCCGAGGAGATCGTGCTCACCGGCGGTCCGTACGGGCTGCGGCGCACCGTGGTGTCCGTGCGGGTCAACCCGGCTTCCCCGTACCGCGTGGCGGCCGGCCAGGACGGAGTGCTGGGGCTCTATCTGGACGGCAGGCGCATCTCCGATGTCGGTCTGCCCCCGATGCCCGACTACTACCGCCACACCCTGGAGAACGGTAAGTCCGTGATGGAGGTGGCCCCCACCATCCAGTGGGGCTACCTGATCTACCTCACCGTCTTCCGGGTCTGCCAGTACTTCGGCGCCAAGGAGGAGTGCCAGTACTGCGACATCAACCACAACTGGCGCCAGCACAAGGCGGCGGGACGCCCCTATACCGGGGTGAAGGACGTGGAGGAGGTCCTGGAGGCCCTCGCCATCATCGACCGGTACGACACGGCGAAGACCTCCACCGCCTACACGCTCACCGGCGGTGCGATCACCTCGCACCTCGGCGGACGCGACGAGGCCGACTTCTACGGGCAGTACGCCAAGGCCATCGAGGAGCGCTTTCCCGGCCGGTGGATCGGCAAGGTCGTCGCCCAGGCCCTGCCCAAGGCCGATGTGCAGCGCTTCCACGACTACGGAGTGCGGATCTACCACCCCAACTACGAGGTGTGGGACCGCCGTCTGTTCGAGCTGTACTGCCCCGGAAAGGAGCGTTACGTCGGGCGCGACGAATGGCACCGCCGCATCCTCGACTCCGCCGAGGTCTTCGGCCCGCGCAACGTCATCCCGAACTTCGTCGCCGGTGTGGAGATGGCCGCGCCCTCCGGCTTCGCGACGGTCGACGAGGCCATCGACTCCACGACCGAGGGACTGCGTTTCTTCATGTCGCACGGCATCACACCGCGCTTCACCACGTGGTGCCCCGAGCCCACCACCCCGCTCGGCAGAACCAACCCGGACGGGGCGCCGCTCGAATACCACATCAGGCTGCTGGACGCCTACCGCTCGACCATGGAGGAGTACGGTCTGTCCTCACCGCCCGGATACGGTCCCGCCGGGGCCGGTCGCGCGGTGTTCTCGGTGAGCTCCTTCATGGACAGCCTGGCCCCGGACCAGGCGGCGCCGGAGGACGGTGCGGCCGGCTGACCCCGGCGCCGTGCCCGCCCCGGTACCGCCCCTGTCACAGGGCCGGACGCCGCCGGGGCGCGGCACGGTTTCCCGCCGTGACGGGGTCAGGCACGCCACTGCGAGGTGCGCTCCGGCGAGGCCTCGGCCAGTTCCTTCACGATGACGTCGGCATCGCCCCGGCTCCCGTAGACGGGCGTTCCGGGCTGCTGCCGCCACGAGTCGTCCAGACCGCCCGCGTCCACGGTGTCGAAGCCGAGCTCGTCGATGAGGTCGCGCACGGCTTGCTTCGCCGCGGTGTCGTCTCCGGCGACCGGCAGTGCCTGACGGCCGGTGCTGCCCTGCGGGCGGCCCCGGTCCAGGATGTCCTGGGCGTACGTCCCGTTGAAGGCCTTGATCACCGGGTGCCCGATCTGCTGCTCGGTCCAGCGGCTTTCGGGCAGACCGTCCTCGATGGCCGCGATCCTGCCGTCGCGTTCCTGCGGGTAGTAGTTGCCGGTGTCGATGACCACGGCACCCGGCGCCGCGCCGTCGAGGACGCCGGAGGGCAGCACGGGCACTGCCTTGAGCGGAATGGTCACCACGACGATCCGGGCGTCCTTCGCCGCCTCGGTCACGTCGACCGGGGTGGCGCCGGTCTCCGCGGCGAGCGCCGTGAGCGTCTGCGGGCCACGGGAATTGGCGACGGACACCTCATGTCCGAGCGCGGTGAGCCGCCGGGTCAGGTTGCCGCCGATGTTGCCCGCTCCGATGATGCCGATCTTCATGGTCCGACCTTCCGCTGCCGACTGCCTGATGAGAAGTGGTCTCGTCGCATCACCAACTGCACACCGGCGTGCGCTATTCCGTGTCCGGCCGAACGGATTCCCCGCCGATGGCGAGGGTGGAACAGGATCTCGGCGGGCACATACCAGGACAAGAACCGGAACCACAGAGCCCCACTTGGAGGCAGTGCCCATGCTGCACGGAGTCGACATCAGCGCGTATCAGCCGTCCTACGACACCGACGGCCTCGACTTCGTGTTCATCAAGGCCACCGAGGGCCGTTCGTATGTCAATCCGGCTCTGGGCGCACAGGTCAAGCGGGCGCGGGACGCCGAATGCGTCGTCGGCTTCTACCACTTCCTGTGGCCGGGGAACGTGGCGGACCAGGCGGCGTACTTCCTGAGCAAAGCACCGGAGAAGGCCGGCGATCTGCTCGCTGTCGACTGGGAGGAAACCGGGGAGGGCACCCGGGCCAGCAACGCGGAGAAGGACCGCTTCATCCGTGAGGTGAAGCGCCTGCGGCCCGGTCAACGCGTCCTTCTGTACTGCAACCGTTCCTTCTGGCTGAATCACGACACGACCTCGTACGCGGGCGACGGGCTGTGGATCGCCGACTACGTCACGGCAGGCAAGCCCCGTATCGAGGCGTCGTGGCGCATCCACCAGTACACCGACCACCCGCTGGACAAGGACGTGGCCGACTTCTCCTCCCTGCGGGCGATGCGCGACTGGGCGGCCGGGTAGCCGAAAAGCCGCCGCGCCGAGCACGTACGTTCACACAGGGGAAGGCAGGCCCCGATCGCTCGGGAAGCGAACCCCGGGCGATCGAAATAGTCTATCCTGAGGCCTTTGTTCACCATGCCTCAGCATGCCCGCGTCGGCCGGCCACCAGGTCCTGGTGCGGATGGAGACGTCCGGGCTCTGCCACACCGACATCCACGTGGCCCGGGGGGACTGGCCCGTCAAGCCGAGCCCGCCGTTCGTACCGGGTCACGAGGGCATCGGGATCGTGGAGGCGGCCGGAGACCAGGTGGGCCATCTCGCGGTGGGGGACCGGGTGGCGATTCCCTGGCTCGGTGAGGCGTGCGGGCACTGCGACCACTGTGTCTCCGGCTGGGAGACACTCTGCCTCCAGCAGCGGAACAGCGGCTACTCGGTCGACGGCAGCCATACCGAGTACGCACTCGCGCACGGCACTTATGTGGTTCCCGTCCCCGACGGCATCGATCCGCTCGACGCCGCGCCCCTGACCTGTGCCGGCGTCACCACCTACAAGGCGGTCGAGCTGTCCGGAGCCCGCCCCGGCACCCGCGCCCTGATCTCCGGGATCGGCGGACTCGGGCACCTGGCCCTCCAGTACGCGCGGATCTTCGGCGCCGAGACCATCGCGGTCGATGTCACCGACGAGAAGCTGGCGCTCGCCCGGGAACTGGGCGCCGACCATGTCATCGACGCCCGCGTCCAGGACGTGGCCGAGGAGACCCGCAGGCTCGGCGGCGCGGACGCGGCGATCTCCCTGGCCGTGAGCAATGAATCGTTCGGGGCGGCGTACGGTGCGCTGCGCCGCGGCGGCACCCTGGTGCTGGTGGCGCTTCCGGCCGCGGGGAAACTCGAACTCCCCGTATTCGACACGGTGCTGAACGGCACGAAGGTCGTCGGCTCCATCGTCGGCACCCGCGAGGACCTCGCCGAGGTGTTCCAGCTCCATCGCCTCGGCCGTACGAGAGTTGTCCGGGAAACCCGCGGCCTCGACGACATCAACACCTCGATCGACGAGGTCCTGAGCGGCAAGGTCTCCGGACGCCTCGTCTTCGACCTGCGCTGAGGATTCACCGGGCGGGCCCGCCCCGAGCCGGCCCGCCCTGACCGATGGGCCATTTGAGTGTCCTTGGCGGGCGCTCGCGCAGCGCCCGGAGAGATGTCCCACCGCACCGATCTCCGCGGGTCCATTCTGGTCGCCGAGTCCGCAACGGGCCGTCGACCGAAGGAGCGTCGCAGTGACGACGAGGGACACCTCACAACCGGTGGAAGCCGATGCCGCCTACCAGAATGAATTGCCGGTACGGCGCGAGGAACCGGGAAACGTCGTCATCAAGTGGCTGACCAGCACCGACCACAAGACGATCGGCACGCTCTATCTGGTCACGTCGTTCGCCTTCTTCTGCATCGGCGGAGTGATGGCGCTCTTCATGCGCGCCGAACTGGCCCGTCCCGGCACGCAGATCATTTCCAATGAGCAGTTCAACCAGGCGTTCACGATGCACGGCACCGTCATGCTGCTGATGTTCGCGACGCCGCTGTTCGCCGGATTCGCGAACTGGATCATGCCGCTCCAGATCGGTGCGCCCGACGTGGCGTTCCCGCGGCTGAACATGTTCGCGTACTGGCTGTACCTCTTCGGCTCGGCCATCGCGGTGGCCGGCTTCCTCACCCCGCAGGGTGCCGCCGACTTCGGCTGGTTCGCCTACTCCCCGCTCACCGACGCCGTCCGCTCGCCGGGCATCGGCGCCGATATGTGGATCATGGGTCTGGCCTTCTCCGGCTTCGGCACGATCCTCGGTACGGTCAACTTCATCACCACCATCATCTGCCTGCGCGCACCCGGCATGACGATGTTCCGCATGCCGATCTTCGTCTGGAACGTCCTCCTGACCGGTGTGCTTGTCCTGCTGGCCTTCCCGGTCCTCGCCGCCGCACTGCTGGCGCTGGAGGCGGACCGCAAATTCGGTGCGCATGTCTTCGACGCGGCCAATGGCGGCGCACTGCTCTGGCAACACCTCTTCTGGTTCTTCGGCCACCCAGAGGTGTACATCATCGCCCTGCCGTTCTTCGGCATCGTCAGCGAGATCATTCCGGTGTTCAGCCGTAAACCGATCTTCGGATACATCGGTCTGATTTCCGCGACGATCGCCATCGCGGGGCTTTCCGCGACCGTGTGGGCCCACCATATGTTCGTCACCGGCGCTGTATTGCTGCCGTTCTTCTCCTTCATGACCTTCCTGATCGCGGTGCCGACCGGTGTGAAGTTCTTCAACTGGATCGGCACGATGTGGAAGGGTTCGCTGTCCCTTGAGACACCGATGCTCTGGTCCGTCGGGTTTCTCGTGACGTTCCTCTTCGGCGGTCTGACCGGCGTCATCCTGGCCTCGCCGCCGATGGACTTCCATGTCTCCGACTCGTATTTCGTCGTCGCGCACTTCCACTATGTGGTGTTCGGTACCGTGGTCTTCGCGATGTTCGCCGGATTCCACTTCTGGTGGCCGAAGTTCACCGGCAAGATGCTGGACGAACAGCTCGGCAGGATCACGTTCTGGACGCTGTTCGTGGGCTTCCACGGCACATTCCTGGTGCAGCACTGGCTCGGTGCCGAGGGCATGCCGCGTCGTTACGCGGACTACCTCGCCGCCGACGGCTTCACCGCGCTGAACACGATCTCGACGATCTCCTCGTTCCTGCTCGGCCTGTCGATGCTGCCGTTCTTCTACAACGTCTGGAAGACGGCCAAGTACGGCAGGAAGATCGAGGTCGACGACCCGTGGGGTTACGGCCGTTCGCTGGAGTGGGCGACCTCCTGCCCGCCGCCGCGGCACAACTTCCTCACCCTGCCGCGGATCCGTTCCGAATCCCCGGCGTTCGACCTGCACCACCCCGTCGTACGCGCCCTGGACGAGGCCGCCAACAGCCCCGCCGTCTGAGTGAGGGCGGCTCCGGGGGACAAGCAGGTGTGAGGGCGGCAGCCCAGGACCAGGACGGCCCGACGACAGGAGGACCGGTGAAACCACACGAGGACAGTGCCCGCGGCCTGGCCCAGCTGGAGGGCTATCTGCTGTGGAACGCCGAGATCGAGGAGGCCCGCAGACAGGCCCGCCGCCTCACCGGACAACTGCCCTGGCTCACCACGGCTCAGCGCGAGGACGTGGAGCGCGTCTACCTCATGGAACGGATGGCCGGCTGCCGGGAGTCGCTCACCCGGATCACCGGCCGGGCCGCCGAGCTGCGCGGCGAGTACACCGAGCGCTACGTGCGGCTCCGGGCGCGCTGCGTGGCGGCTTCCGTGGTGGCGGTGAGCGCCGTGGGCGGCGCCTGCACCGCACTCACCGTCCTCACCCGGTGAACCGGCGCGCGCCTGTCACCATCCCCGCCACAGCTCGGGGAACGGTCGTCCGGGCGAACGGCCGGCCGGGGCGGCTCATCCGGCGGCGCCGAAGTTCTGGGTCCACACCGGCCCGCTCCCGGTGCTCCGCATCCCCACACCGATCTCCTCGAACGAACAGTTGAGGATGTTGGCCCGGTGCCCGGGGCTGTTCATCCATGAACTCATCACCTCCGCCGGGGTGCGCTGGCCCTTCGCGATGTTCTCCCCGTACGTGCTCCAGCGATAGCCGGCCGCGGTGAGGCGATCGCCCGGATCGGTGCCGTCGGGCGAGGTGTGCGCGAAGTAGTCCCGGGACGCCATATCGGCGGAATGCCGCTGCGCCGCCGTGGACATCAGGCCGTTTCCGCGTACCGGACCGCATCCTTCCTTCGCACGCTCGGCGTTGACGAGATCGGTGACCTGCTGCGACACGGAGGGCGGGGCGGGCGGCGCCGGAGTGGCAGGCCGGGGAGAGGGCGCCGGGGTGCCCGCTGCGGGCCGTGCACTGCTGCTCGCCGTGGCCCCGGCGGTGGGAGAAGGCGTCCGCGACGGTGAAGCGGTGGGCGAGGACGGCACCACGGACGCCGGCCGCGGCGGCGTCGCCGCGGGCGCCGAGGAGCGGGTGGAGGCATCGGGCGCACCGGCCGTGACCGCCGCCTCGTCCCGGTCGGAGTCCCCGTCGTCCGCGTAGAGATGTACGGCGCCGCCACCGGTGCCCAGGGCCGCGACCGCGACCAGCGCGGCCACGACCGTATTGCGCCGTCGCCGCCGGAGGCCACGCCGGCGCTCCGCACGTCCGGGCCGGTGCGGACGGACGGCGGCGGTGGTGGCGGACCCGGCCGCGTGACGGGCGGCGGCGGGTCGTCCGGCGGCTGTGTTGAGCAGGTCCGGGGCGGCTTCCGGGAGGGACGGCGCCAGAGGTACCAGGGCCAGTCCGACGAGCAGGCCCTCCGCGGGGACGAGCTGAGAACCGTGACCCGAGCAGACGGTGCAGCCACGGGCATGACGGGCCAGACGCTTGCGCCAGAGGGCCGACGGCACCCCGTCCCATCCGGCGACGATCTCCTCCAGCAGGACGCAACGGGGGCGGGAGCCCAGCGCGCCCACCACCACCCTGGCCGCCTCCAGCTGGGCCTTCATCCGCTGGACCCGGACCGCAGTGTGCTGCGGGGTCAGTTCCAGAGCGTCGGCGACCTCGGCCCGGGACACCTGACCCGCGGTCTCCAGCCACCACAGTGACAGCAGAGCCCGGTCCTCCTCGTCCAGCCACCGCGTCGCCTCCGCCACCTGGCGGCGCTGTCCGGTCAGACCGAGCCGGAGAATAGTCACATCGACGAAATCGGCACCCGGGTCAGGCCTGTCGTGAGCGTCGTCCAGATGGTCGGCGGGCATGGCCCCGGACCGCTGCTCCCGCCAGTGCTCGCGTATCTCGTTCATGGCTATGGCCACCAGCCAGGAGCGGAAACGCCCGGGATCACGCAGCCCGGGAAGACCCCGCAGCATGCGCAGCACCGTCTCCTGCACGACGTCATCGACGTCCGCGTGCCCGTTCAGCGCACGGCCCACGATGTTGTAGAGCAACGGCAGATACGACGCGACGAGCCGGTCCTGCGCCTGCTGGTCGCCGCTCCGCGCCGCGGTGATCAACGCCGTGCCGTGTTCCTCGCCCATGCTGTGCTCACTCTTCCGGGGTCCTGTTCCGTCTCTTCCCACACCCGGGAGACGCGGTGCGGGCGGGACAATAACAAGAATCCGCCGGACCACCCCAAGTTTCTGCCCTCGGGGTGGTGGCCGCACCGGCCGTCGCGATGAAGCCGTTCGTGAGCACGGCCGGTGGCGTACGGTCAGGGGCCGTCAGCGGCGGGGCGGCCCGTCCTGGTCGCGGTCGGTGCCGAGCTGCTGCTTGAGCTTGTCCTGCGCGGTGTCGACCTGGCCGCTGTACTTGCCCTTGGTCCGGCCGTCGACCATGTCACCGGTCTTGTCGACGGCCTTGCCCGCCTGAGCCTCGTGCCCCTTGAGCATCTTCTTGAGCTTGTCCAGTGCGGACATGGCTGAGCCTCCTCGCGTCTGCCCCCCACCCATCCAGGGTCACCGCACGGCGCCCGGCCCGCATCCGGGGGCGTATGCCGGGCTGTGGCGCCGTCGCGGGGGCCGGAAGGTTGAAGACCGGCTGCGTGGGCAGATACCGGTTGACCAGTAGGAGGTGGTGGCAATGGGCCGCATCAGGATCGTCCGTCGTCCGCCGCCCCCGTCCGGGCCGCCCCCGCTCGATCTGCGGACCCCGTCCGGGCGGCCCCTGCCGTACTGAGCGGATCCGGCGCGACCGGCGGGTCGCCAGGGGCCGGCGGGACCTCACGCGGTGAAGGGTGGTCCGCCGTCCGGGCCGCGGCTCCCGCTGCCGCCGTCGCGCCGCTGAGGCGGAGCTCCCGACAGCGGTGCGAACTGCTCCACCAGCGTCTGCAGCTCCTCGACGGCATGCTCCGTCCGGCGGCGGATATTGGTGTGTTCGGCCACGATCGCGGCCAGCAACAGCGCGGTGAGCGCCACACAGCCGTTGAAAAGCGACAGGTTCACCATGATCTCCACCAGGCTGTGGTTGTCGAACGGTCCCACGCCATCGGTTCCGGCGACGATCGCCAGCACGGACACCAGCAAGGCGCAGGGCGCGCTGCCGGGCAGTTGAAAGCGCAGCGCCGCCCAGATGAGCACCGGAAACACCAGATAGATCATCGACAGCGAGCTTCTCGTCGCCAGCAGGCCGACCGACAGCGTCGCGACTGCCAGCACCGAAGCCTCCACCCAGCGGTCGGTCATCCGCGGCAGCCTCGCCCTCCGCAGGACCAGCACGAGCGGGGTGACCACCAGCACCCCCATGGCATCGCCCGCCCACCAGGACGACCAGACCAGCCAGAAGCTGCTCGTCGGCAGTTTGCCGCTGAGTAGCAGTTGCACGCTGCCCACCGTCGCACTGATGAGCATTCCCACGAACGCGCCGAGAAGAACGAGCATCATGCCGTCCCGCAGACGTGCCAGATCGACCCGGAAGTCCGCTCTGCGCAGCATGAGATACGCGCACAGCGGTGCGACCGTATTGCCCGCCACGATGCCGAGACCGGAGAACGTGACGGAGCCTCCGGTCGCGGTGATCGTCAGGAGCGCCCCGAGGGCGATGCCCGGCCAGATCCTCGTTCCCAGAATCAGCAACGCGCCCAGAGCGACGCCCGTGGGCGGCCAGAGCGGAGTGACGATGGACCCGTGGACCACCACTTCCCTGAGCAGGCCGAGCCGTCCCGACCCGTAGTAGACGGCGGCGACGCCCAGTATCTGCGCGACGGCCACGGCCCGATGTCTGGCTTCCTTGCTGCGGATCACACCTGTCATCAGACACCGACCGCATGGGGAGGCGGCTGTGACACGCTCGGCGGGCGCGCGACGCGCCTGTGTCACCGCGGCCGGCGGGCGGCCTCATGACGCAGGACGAGCACCGCCGCGTCGTCCTCGTGGCCGGTGAACTCCGCCGCCCCCAGCACCTCGTCGGCCAGTTCCTCGGCGCTCGCCCCGGAATGGGCGCCGACCAGCCGGCGCACCCGGTCCAGGCCGTCCTCGATCAGCAACGACGGGCCCTCGACCACGCCGTCGGTGAGGAGCACGAGGGTTCCGGCGGTGTCGAGCGTGCGCCGGGTGACGGGATAGTGCTCCCCGGCCGCGATGCCCAGAGGCAGGCCGCCGGGGTCCTCGGTGATGCCGGACAGCCCGTCCACGGTCCCCCATACGCACGCCACATGACCGGCCCGCGCACTGTGCAGCTCCCAGGTGCGCGGGTCGAGCCGGAGAAACGTACAGGTCGCGAACAGTGCGGAGTCCACGGACAGCAGCAGATCGTTCGTACGCGCCATGACGTCGCCGGGATCGGAGGCCGTGGCCGCGATCGCGCGCATGGCGATGCGTATCTGCCCCATGAAGGCCGCCGCCTCGACGTCGTGGCCCTGGACATCGCCGATCGCGAAGCCGAGGGCCCCGTCGGGCAGCGGGAATCCGTCGTACCAGTCACCCCCGATGTCCAGCCCGTGGCGGGCGGGGGCGTAGCGGGCGGCGCTCTGCAGTCCCGGCAGCGTCGGCAGCGACGCGGGCAGCATCTCGCGCTGGAGGGCCTGCGCCAGCTCGACGCGCGCCTGGTGCAGTTCCACTTCCTGCCGAGCGCGGGCGGTGAGACTCTGCAGGGTGTTGAGCAGTTCCTCGGCGCTTCCTGAGCGGGGAGTCCGACGCGGGTTCATGGGCCGCTCCGCGGTGCGTTAGTTCCTGCATCATATTTCGGGCACCTGCGCGGGGCGACTTCGGACGGTGGCCGGGGAGGACGGGCCGTCGCGGGGGCGGTCCGGTACCGGCTCGCGGAAGCCGAGCACCGCCGGATGCCGGATGGTCCGACGCACCGCGCCGTTGTCAGTGCCCGGTGGGATGCTGCCCGCATGGACGAGCTCATGAGGCAGCGCCGGGTGTACGGCACCGACCACGACGACCCGCACCCCGGACCGAAGGCCGGCCACGAGTACCGCGAGCTGGTGGGCGGTCCGCTGGACGGACTGCTCCTGGACGTCACGGGCTGGAGCGACGCGGCGCTGCGCGACGGTGCGGGGCTGATCACGGAGATCGGTGCCTACGGTCCGGGCGGGCGGGCGGAGTACGGGCCGCGCGACGGCGATCCGGACCGGTGGGACTGGCGGGGCGATGTGCGTTAGGGCGTGTGTCGAAAGTAGCGCCGTCCGCCCGAAGGGCGGTGCTCACGGCGTCCGGTGCGTGCGATCGCACGGCGGAGGAGTGTTCTCGTACTGGACGTACGTGGACACTCCGACAACGCGGACAACGCGGACAACGCGGATAACGCGGATAACGCGGCGAGCGTGCGTGCCGGGCATCGCGGGCCAGGCGGGACTTTCACACACGCCCTGGACGCGCCGACCGTGCGGACGACGGCGGGACACCCCGGGCAGGGGCGTGCTCTTCTCGCCGGGGGAGCCGTAGCCACTGGGGGCGCCCGTAGATCCAGATGCGGGCGTCCGGTTCCGGCGCGAGGATCGGATTACGGGCGGTGGTCCGGCCGCGCCCTGGCCCTCTCGGGTCAGTTCTCCCTTCCGGGTGCTTCCGGTCCGCCTCCCGGCCGCATCCGTGAACACGTACCGGTCCTTCGTACCGGGTCGTCCAACCAGGCGGAGCGAACGCCGCCCTGTCGAGCTGGAGTGTTTTGCCGCGCGCCTGTTCGATAGGTTGGCGCGTCATGAGGGCATTGAGCGCTGTTGGGTACCGTCGGCTGGGCGCAATCGGATCCGTGGCGGCCGCCGTGGGGGGCTGGGGAGCGGGATCACTCCCGGCCCGTGACCCGTGGGGGCTCTGGCCGGCCTACGGGCCCGGAGTGACCGCGGCGGCAGCCGTGCTCGCCTACGCCGGGCTGACGCTGCTCGTCGTCGCCTGGTGGCAGTACGGCAGGGCCGGGGCCGGTGTGCGCGACACACTCGTCACCCTCGTCTGGTGGGCGGCCCCGCTCGTGCTGACACCGCCCCTCTACAGCGCCGATGTGTACAGCTACATCGCCCAGGGCGCGATGGTCATCGAGGGGCACGACGTCTACAGCGTCGGACCGTCGGTCCTCGACCCCGGCGGGCTCGGCGGTGACGCCGCCGCGAGCGTCGGGAGGAACTGGACCGACACGCCCGCACCGTACGGCCCGTTCTTCCTGATCCTCGCGCGACTCGTGACCTGGGCGACGGGCGGGACGATCGTTCCCGCCGTGCTGGGCATGCGGCTCATCGCCCTGGGCGGGCTGGTCCTGATCGTGTGGGCGCTGAGGCGTCTCGCGCGCGAGTACGGCAGGAGCGAGAGCGGCGCCCTGTGGCTCGGCGCACTCAATCCGCTGCTGCTCATCCATGTGGTCGGCGGGATACACAACGACGGGCTGATGATCGGGCTCATGCTCGCGGGCACGGTGCTCGCCACCCGCGGACGGTGGGTGGTGGGGAGCGCGCTCGTCGGGCTCGCCATGATGGTCAAGTCCCCGGCGGCGCTGGCGCTGCTGTTCATCGGCGTACTCGTGGGCAGGGCGGCGACCGGGCCCCTGGTACGACGCGTGGCCAAGGGACTGCTGGCGCCCGGTCTGGTCGCGGGGGCGGTCGCCGTGGCGGCGGCACTGCTCGGCGGCACGGGCTTCGGCTGGCTCGGGAGCCAGGGGGTCGCGGGTTCCATACACACGGCACTGTCGGTCACCAGCGACCTCGGCCTCGTACTCGGCGAACTGCTGCACCTGCTCATCGGATCCGATGTCGAGCCGGTCAAGAGCGCGGTGCAGACCCTGGGCCTGGCGGCGGCGCTCGGCCTCATCCTGCACTTCGCCTGGCGGGCGGTGAACGGGCGCCTCACGGCGGTGCACGCGCTGGGGCTGTCCCTGGTGGCCCTGGTCGTACTCTCGCCGATGGTGCAGCCCTGGTACCTCCTGTGGGGCGTGACGGTGATCGCCGCCACCGAATGGCGCGGCCGCACAGCGCGGGTACTGGCCGTGCTGTCGGCGGCGCTCGTGTACGAGACCCATCCCTCGGGGAGCACACCGGCGTACGGATTCGTCCTGGTGGGTGTCGTCTGCGTGGTGGCCGCACGTCTCGTGCGCCGCGAACGGGCCGTATGGGACGCGCCCCGCATGCCGGACATCCGTACCGAGGGCGACCTCCGGCCACGCGTTCGCCTCTGAGCCGGCCTGTGAGCGGCCCGGCGTCGGACCAAAGGTTTGGCACCGGCGCGGGCCGTGGGGGTACACTGCGGGGGTCCTATTGTCTCCGATAGAGGTGGACGTTGCGCATCTGAGGTTCGCGATCATCACGCGGTACGGCACCGTCCGTACACCTGTCACGCCGCTGCTGGCATTCCTGCCGCCCGTGACCCCGCGTGGATGCGACCTCGGTGCATGAGCCGTCCCTGACTTCTCGGAAGGCCGCACTCCCCTCTTACCCGGCTTGGTCGCCGTGTGGTGCTCGCATACGAAGCCCCCTGTACACCGCGCTTGCGACTGCGAGGACCTCCATGGCCAACCCCACCCTGCCCAGCGCCTCCGTGACCTGTTCGGGCCTGTCCTTCAACTGGCCGGACGGCACCCCCCTCTTCGACGGCTTCTCCGTCAGCATCGGCCGGGGACGCACCGGCCTCGTCGGTGCCAACGGCACAGGGAAGTCCACTCTGCTGCGCCTCCTGGCAGGCCTGCTGCGTCCCTCCCAGGGGTCGGTGACGGTCGGCGGAACACTCGCCTACCTGCCGCAGAACATCACGCTCGGCACGACACTCCGCGTCGACCAGGCCCTGGGTATCGCCGAGCGGCGGGCCGCGCTGAGCGCCATCGAGGGGGGAGACGTGGACGAGGCGCACTTCGCGGTCATCGGCGACGACTGGGACGTGGAGGAGCGGGCACGGGCGACCCTGGACTCACTCGGCCTCGACGGCGTCGAACTGGACCGGACCGTGGGCGAGATGTCCGGCGGCGAGACCGTACTCCTGCGCCTGGCCGCGCTTCTGCTGGAGCGCCCCGACGTTCTGCTGCTCGACGAACCGACCAACAACCTCGACCTGTTCGCACGGCGCCGGCTGTACGAGGCGGTCGACTCCTGGCGCTCCGGTGTGCTGGTCGTCGTCAGCCACGACCGTGAGCTGCTGGAGCGCGTGGACCGCATCGCCGAACTGCGATCGGGATCCGTGAGCTGGTACGGGGGCGGCTGGTCGGCGTACGAACAGGCCCTGGCCACCCAGCAGGAAGCCGCCGAGCGCATGCTGAGGGCCGCCGACGCGGACGTGCGGCGGCAGAAACGCGAACTGGAGGAGTCCCACATCAAACTGGCCCGCCGCGAGCGGCAGGGCCGGAAGGTGGAGGCAGAGCGGCGGCTGCCGAAGATCCTCGCCGGTGCGCGCAAACGGGCCGCGCAGGAGTCGGCGGGCAAGCTCCGCGGACTGCACGAGGACCGCCTCCACGAGGCACGCGAGCGGAGGGAGGAGGCCGCGGACGCGATCCACGACGACGCCGAGATCAGGGTGAGCCTGCCCCGTACGGCCGTGCCCGCCGGCCGCACCGTACTGACCCTGGAACAGCTCCGCCCGCGGTACGGCAAGCTGCTGGACGGCAACCTCCAGGTGCACGGTCCCGAACGCATCGCCCTGGTCGGGCGCAACGGGGCCGGGAAGACGACGCTGCTGCGCACCCTCACCGGAGAGCTGGCACCCCTGGCCGGCGAGGCCAGGACGTTCGTGCCGCTGCGGTTCCTTCCGCAGCGCCTGGACGTGCTGGACGAGGAGCTGAGCATCGCGGCGAACGTGGCGCGCATGGCTCCCGGTGTCGACGACAACCACATCCGCTCCCAGCTCGCACGGTTCCTGTTCAGGGGAGCCCGCGCCGAACAGCCGGCGGGCACCCTCTCGGGCGGGGAGCGCTTCCGGGCCGCGCTCGCGGCGACGATGCTCGCCGCACCCGCCCCCCAACTGGTAGTGATGGATGAGCCGACCAACAACCTCGACATGGCCAGCGTGCGGCAGCTGACGAGCGCGCTCGACCACTACGAGGGCGCACTCCTGATCGCGGGCCACGACCTGCGTTTCCTCGAATCCATCGGCATCACCCGCTGGCTGCTGGTCGAGGAGGAACTGCGGGAGACGAGCGCCGAAGAGGTCCGCGGCCTGCTCGGAGCGCCGGACGCGGAATGACGGCTCCCGCCGCGGCGTCACCTCACACGTTCACCACCGACCGGAAGGGAACACTCTCCTGAAGATGTCCGGCACACCTGGGGACCGCGCCGACGAGCAGGACGTCCTGTCCGGCGACCACCACTCCGCACACCTCCTGGCCGAGAACGTGCACTGCGTGCTCGGGGACCGCCAGGTGCTGCGCGACGTCTCGCTGAAGGTCTCCCGCGGCGAGCGGGTGGGCCTGATCGGCGAGAACGGCCGGGGCAAGTCGACGCTGCTGCGCGCACTCGCCGGTGAACTGCCGCTGCGGCGCGGTCGGGTCGTGCGCGCGGTCGCGGGCCAGGTGGGATTCCTGCCGCAGGAGCCCGGCTTCCCGGCCGACGCGGTCATCGAGGACGTACTCGTCCGGGCCACCGCCGAATTCGGCGAACTGGCCGAACGGATGCGCGCCGCCGAGGAGCGGATGGCCTCCTGCGAAGGTGACCCGGGCGAGGTGCTCAGCGAGTACGGCAGCCTCCAGGACGAGTTCGCCCGGCGCGGCGGATGGGAACTCGACGCCCGTATCGGTGAGGTGCTGGACGTCTTCGGTCTCGGCGGACTGGACCGGACACGCCCCACCGCGACGCTGTCGGGCGGCGAGCGGTCGCGTCTGGGACTCGCCGCCCTGGTCCTCAGGGAACCCGCCGGACTGCTGCTGGACGAGCCGACCAACCACCTCGACGACCGCGCGGTGGACTGGCTCGTCCAGTGGCTGGGCCGGTACCGGGGGCCGTGCCTCATCGCCTCGCACGACCGGGTCCTGCTCGACACCGCGGTCACGGCCATCGTCGATCTGGACGGCCCCCACGGCTCCACCGTGCGCTACGGCGGCGGATACCGCGACTACCTCGACGACCGCGCGGCGGCGCACGCACGCTGGTGGCAGCAGTACCGCGACTGGCACCAGGAGCTGGCCGAGGCACGGCGGAGACTCGACCGGGCCGCCCGGTCGGGCCGTACCTTCAGCGGAATCCGGGACGCCGACAAACTGGCCTACAACGCCGCCGGAAGCGCCGCGGAGGCCGCGGCCGCCCGTGCGAACCGCGCGGCCCGGCAGCAACTGGGACGGCTGCTGGACGAGGAGGTGCCGCGCCCGCCCGAGCCCCTGGCCTTCCGGCCTCCCGCGACCGGGGAGGTGCCCGAAGGAGTGCTGATCAGGGCCGAAGGACTGGTCGTCGGCGATGTGCTGCGCGGTGTGGACCTGGAACTCTCCCCGGGCACGCGGTACGTGATCACCGGACCGAACGGTGCGGGTAAGTCCACCCTTCTGTCCGTACTGGCGGGCCGGCCGACGCCCGACGCAGGGAGGGTCGTACGCGAACCGGGGGTGCGCGTCGGCCACTTGCCGCAGGAGAGCCACTTCACCCAGGAGCGGCGCGGCCTGCTGGACACCTTCGCCGCCCACCGGTCGGCCTACGTCGACGACGCCGCGGCGGAACTGACCAGGTTCGGCCTGTTCGCGGCCACGGACTTCGGCACTCCGGTCAACCGGCTGTCCGTGGGCCAGCTGCGGCGCCTCGAACTCGCGCTGCTGTTCGCGCAACGCCCGCACCTGCTGCTGCTCGACGAGCCCGGCAACCACCTCAGCCTGGCTCTGGTCGAGCAGTTGCGGGAAGCGGTGGAGCGGTTCACCGGCCCTGTCGTCATGGTCACCCATGACCGCACGGTGCGCGAACGCCATCGGGACAGCGTGCTGGAACTGGTGGACGGGCGGCTGGCCCGCCCGGTGCGGCCCGCCGGACGGAGCGTACGCCGGGGTACGTGAGGTTCGTGCGGGTCGGCCACGGGACGACCGGGGGCAACCGCTTCTCCCGCCGGACTCTGGCCCGGCCCGGGGGCCGCTGCCACCATGGACCGTATGACCCAACTCCAGCTGGCAGTAACCGCTTTGGCAAGCGCGGCGGGCGTGTACACCGTCCTGGCCGTCCTCTGGACGCTACGCGCCAGGGCCGACCGGGCAGCCGCCGCTCAGCTGGGCGATATGGACATCGACCCCTGTCACGCGGCGGCCACCGCGGGCGACACGCATGACGCCGTCGAGCACGCGGCCGCGGCGCTGCTGCTCCAGGGCCGGTTGCGGATCGACGGCGACGGGCGGCTGGATGCGACCGGCGACGGTGATACGGGCCATCCGCTCTGCGACGCCCTGCTGGACGCCGTACGCTGCCGCGCCCCCGTCACCCTGCGCCGGCTTCGCTGGGACACCGGACTGCGCGTGCGGTGCGAGGCGTTCCTCCGTGAACAGGATGCCGCGGTGCCCCGCTGGGCAGGCCGCCGGAAGGACGGCCTGGGCGTCACCGCGTGTGCCACCGCGTTCGCGCTGTCCTTCTTCTACGCCGTCCAGCTGGCGTTCTGGCACGAGCCGGTGGCCTCCGACCTGGCCGACATACTCTTCGCCCTGTTCCTCACCGTGATCACCGGCCTGATGATCGCCGTCCCCCTCGTCTGGCTCGCGCTGAGCGCCTGGCCGCAGCGCCATGACCCCTTCCGCGCCCATTGCGCCGCGCTCCCGCAACCGGTGATGACCACCCTCGACGAGGAACGCCGCAGACGGCTGGGCGAGAGCCGTGTACACGTCGAGCCGTGGGAACGCGAGGACATCACGTGGGTGGACAGCGGGGGAGCGTTCTGAAGCCCGTCCCGTACATCTCGCGCCCGCCGGGGCCTACGGGACAGCCTCTGGCGGGTCCCCACAGCTCCGGAAGCGGAATCGGCCGGGGGCGGGCACGGTGGAAGGGCCGGTGACCGCGAGATTCGGAGGCACCATGGACCAGCAGGACACCGCGCCGGGACTCCACTGCCTGGTGACCGGTGCGACCGGCTACATCGGAGGGCGGCTCGTCCCCGAGCTGCTCGACGCCGGGCATCGCGTACGGTGCCTCGCGCGGACTCCCGAGAAGCTGCGCGACCACCCCTGGACGGGCCGGACCGACGTCGTCCGCGGTGACGTCCTCGACCCGGAATCGCTCCGTACCGCCATGCGGGGGGTGGACGTCGCCTACTACCTGGTGCACGCGCTCGGCAGCGGCCGGGACTTCGAGGCCACGGACCGTGAAGCGGCCCGGAACTTCGCCGAACAGGCACGTGCCGCCGGGGTGTCCCGCCTCGTCTATCTGGGCGGCCTCACCCCCGTCGGCGTACCGCGGGACGAGCTGTCGCCGCACCTGCGCTCGCGAGCGGAGGTCGGCGACATCCTGCTGGGGTCCGGAGTGCCGGCCACGGTGCTGCGCGCGGCCGTGATCATCGGCTCGGGCTCGGCCTCCTTCGAGATGCTGCGCTACCTCACGGAACGCCTGCCCGTCATGGTCACCCCGAGCTGGGTGTCGACCAGGATCCAGCCGATCGCCGTCCGTGACGTACTGAGGTACCTGGTGGGCAGCGCCGCCATGTCCGCCGAGGTGAACCGCACCTTCGACATCGGCGGCCCCGACATCGTGACGTACCGGGAGATGATGGAGGAGTACGCCGCCGTCGCCCGGCTGCGGCCCCGGCTGATCCTGCCCGTCCCGATGCTGACGCCACGCCTGTCCAGCCACTGGATCGGACTCGTCACACCGGTGCCCCGCTCGATCGCCCGGCCGCTCGCGGAGTCGCTGAAGTACGAGGTCGTCTGCGCCGAACACGACATCCGGCGGTATGTGCCCGACGCCCCGGGGCAGCCCTTCACCTTCCGGCGGGCGCTCACCCTCGCGCTGCAGCGGGTGCGTGAGGCGAACGTGACCACGCGGTGGTCCTCGGCCTCGGTACCCGGCGCACCGAGCGACCCGCTGCCCACCGATCCGGACTGGGCCGGCGGCAGCCTGTACACCGATGAACGGGACACGGGCATCGACGCGTCCCCCGAGGCGCTGTGGCGTGTCATCGAAGGCATCGGAGGCGACAACGGCTGGTACTCGTTCCCGCTGGCCTGGGCCGTCCGCGGGTGGCTCGACCGTGTCGTGGGCGGTGTCGGCCTGCGGCGCGGACGCAGGGACGCCGGACGGCTCAGAGTGGGCGACGCGCTGGACTTCTGGCGCGTCGAGGAGATCGAGCCCGGGCATCTGCTCCGGCTGCGCGCCGAGATGCGGCTGCCCGGACTGGCCTGGCTGGAGCTGTACGCGGAGGAGGACGGGGAGGGCGGTGCCCGGTACAGACAGCGCGCGCTGTTCCATCCCCGGGGGCTGCTGGGCCACGCCTACTGGTGGAGCGTCTTTCCCTTCCACTCCGTCGTGTTCGGTGGCATGGCGCGGAACATCACGCGAGCCGCACTGAAGCCGACACGGTCGGAACGGGCCGAGGCGGCCGCGGCCCTCTGAAGCGGTGTGACCTCGGGCCAGGGGTCCTCCGGCCTGTTGGGTGACTGATACACGTACCGTACGGTCACGCCCTTGCTACGTTCTCCGGTGGAGAGTCGGCAGGTGAGCGAGCCCGAGGAGAACGTGCTGTGCGGATCTACATCAGCGTGGACATGGAAGGCATCACCGGACTGGTCGATGTCGAGGACGTCCAGCCCGGAGGCCGGGACTACGAGCGCGGGCGGCTGATGATGGCGGAGGACGTCAACGCCGCTGTCCGGGGCGCCCTCGCGGCCGGAGCCACCGACATCACCGTCAACGACGCGCACGGCCCCATGCGAAACCTGCTGCCCGAGACGCTCCACCCCGCGGTCCGCCTGATCCGGGGGAAGCCCAAGAACATGGGCATGCTCGAAGGGCTCGGCCCCGAGCACGACGCGGTGATCTGCGTCGGCTACCACGCGCGGGCCGGAGCGCTCGGAGTGCTCAGCCACAGCTTCCTGGGACACGAGATCGAGGACATGTGGCTGGACGGGGCGCCCGTGGGCGAGATCGGCCTGGCCCAGGCCGCGGCGGCGGCCATCGGCGTTCCCGTACTCGTCCTCACCGGGGACGACAGCGCCTGCGAGGAGATGGCGACGTGGGACGGCACCGTGACCACCGTGGCCGTGAAGTACGCGAAGGACCGCTTCGCCGCGGAGCTGCGCCCGGCGGCCGAGGCGCGGGCGGCCATCGAGGAAGCGGTCGCCACCCGTCTCGCCACGCCGCCGACCCGCCCGGCGACGGTGGACAGCCGGGCGACCCTCACCGTCCGCTGGCAGTCGGCCTCGATCGCCTCCATGCTCCAGGGCATCCCCGGGGTGACGGCGACGGACTCGCGGACCGTCCAGGCGCAGGGGTCGCTGCCCGTCCTGTACCGGCTCTTCGGGGTGTGGGTCCGCCTCGCGTCCTCGCTGACCAGCCAGGCGCCCTACTGCTGACCGGCACGCCGCCTCTCGTCGAGGGGCACGGCGGCCGGCTTACGGCGCCGGAGACATGCCGACAGATGGTGCTGCAGCGACTGGCCGACCGCCGCGAGGTCATGGACGAACGTCAGCGTGCCGTCGTCGGCCAGCACATAACGCCGACGGGTGGCGTTCACCTCCTTGGCCGTGGGGGTGAGGGCCACCTCGTGGGTGGTGAGATCCACCGTGCCGTCGGCTGCGCGGCCGGCCGAGATCTCCGCGATGCCGGTGGGCTGGGTGATCAGTGCCTCCACCCGGCCGTCGGGCTGGAGTCGCCACCAGCCGCTCTCCCGGGCCGACGGGCGCAGCGGCGCGTCGTCGGCGTCGAGCAGCCACGCACGGGCCTCGTAGTGCAGGAAGGGCCGGCCGTCGTGGCTGAAGGTGACCTCCTGCGCATAGGTGAAGTCCCCGGCGAGCGTGGGGTACTCGCCCTGCCCCCGGCCGTGCCAGCTGCCCAGGAGACCGAGCACGGGCGCGAGCAGTGCGTGTGGCGCGGGGGCCTCGTCCGGTCGACGGCTGTCGGGGAACGGGTACTCCGGTACGGGGTCGAACACGGTGGTGTGCTCCTGAGGTCGAGGCCGGTGTCAGGCGGAAGCCTAAGCGCTGTCCGGCGATCCCCGGCCGGCTCACGACGGCGGTCGCGGCGACGCCACCGGCGGACTCCCGCGCGCTGGATTCACACCTGCCGGGGCCGGCGGTTCGTTCGACGACGTGGCGAAACCGACGGTCCATGTCGTCGACCGGACCCCGGACGGGATGCCGCTGTTCCTGAAGGTCCCCGGCCTCGGACCGGTGCCCACCCGTCCTTCGCCCTCACCGCCCGGCGGCGGTGAGGGCACGGGTCAGCGCAGTGCCGCCGGGGACGACCCGCCGGCCACGGCCACCCGGGGCTTCCCGGTGCCGTCCGCGGGAACGGCCCAGATGTCACTCGACCGGGCGGTCGCGCCCGGCAGCGCGTAGGCCACCGTGTCGTCGTCCAGCCAGGCCGCCTGGTCATCGACGCTGCGGGTCTCGGCGAGCGGTGTCTCGCGCATGGTCCGCAGGTCGAGGACGTACAGCCGCCAGGGTGCCGCCGGGTCGTCGGACACCTTCTTCTTGAAGGCGACCCGGGTGTTGTCGGGCGACAGAGAGGGGCACTCGGCGTTCTGCCGCAGCGCCTTCGCCGACCAGTCCTTCATGTTGCCCTCGACGAGATAGGTGCGGCCCTTGGTGGAGACGGTCGCGTAGAAGCGGTTGTCGTCGCGGGCGAACGTCACTCCCCAGTAGTTGACGTCGGGGGAGTGGTAGCGGGCCCCGTCGATGGTGAGGGGGATCTCCTCGATGGACTTGATGAGATAGCCGGTACGCAGGTCGAGGACGGCCGTCCGGGTGGAGAAGGCGGTGGTGGCGTAGGAGTCACCGGTGGCGAACACCGTCCAGGAGAGCATCGTTCCGGAGGCCGAGACACGCGCCCGGGTGGGAACACCCGGCACGGTGACGCGCCGCGTCTCGCGCAGTCGCCGGTCGAGGACGACGGCGTACGTCTTGGGCAGCACCCCGGGTTCGGCGCGCAGACAGAGCGCGTTGTCCCCGGCGGCGTAGAACCGGTCGCAGGCGGGGCCGCCGGTGGTGCGGGCCCCGGTGGTGCTGCGGACCCGGGTGGTGGTGCGGGTATCGGGGCCCGCGGCGAGCGGCTGGTGCGCCACGCGTCCCGTGGCCGAGTCCCGGAAGTACAGCGCGGGCCCTTCGAGCGCGAACGAGGCGTCGGCCTCCACCTGTTGACCCTCCGTCCGGTTCTCGGCGTGCAGCGCGTACCCGAGGGAGCCGCCCCCCAGGAGCAGCACCGCGGCCGCCACGACCGCGACACGGGAACGGGGGCCGAGCGGCCCGGCGGGTGTCGGGAACCTGAGTCTCATGCGGTCCGCCTCTCGGGGATCTGGGCTTCCGGCCCCTCGGGGGCCGGGGAGCCGGACGGGTTGCGCGGCAGCAGTGCCCAGCCGCCCGCGAGCGCGGCGACCAGGACCGAGAGCGCCGCCCACAGCGCGGGGCGCGGCCCCCACAGGGTCCACGCGGCGCCGAAGCCGGCCGCGGCGACCATCCGGGCGAGCGCCTGGCCGGTCTGGAGCAGGGCGAGTCCGCCCGCCCTGCCGTCCGCGGGCAGTGAGGGCCCGGCGAGGGCCATCAGCACCCCGTCGGTGGTGGCGTAGAAGACGCCGAGCAGCACGAGGACCGGGACGAGGAGAAGCGGCGCCGGGCCACCGGCGGGGGCGAGGAGTGTGGCGTACACGCCGAGCAGCGCGAGATGTCCGAACAGGAACGGCAGACGCCGGCCGACCCGGTCCGCGATTCGGCCCGCCGGCACCGCGAGCAGCAGGTAGCACGCCGCCGCGCCCAGCGGCAGCAACGGGAACCAGCCGATGGGAAGGTCCAGGCCGCGCTGGAGCAGGAGATAGACGAAGGCGTCGCCCACCGTGGCGGCGCCGAGCAGGGCGGCCGCTCCGAGGATCCGCCGGAACGTGGCATCGCGGAGTGCGGCGAACGCGTTCCACTTGCGGGGGGCCGCCTTCGGAGCCGCCTTCGGTGCCGGTTCGAAGGACGGTGCCGTGGACGGCCCGGGAACGTACAGGACGAGCAGCAGCACCCCGAGCAGGCCGACGCAGAAGCTGACGACGAACACCGCGTCGTAGGCGCCGGCGGTCGCCCAGAGCAGGGCGAACGCGGCGAGCGGACCGAGCAGGGCCCCCGTGGTGTCCATCGCCCGGTGCACGCCGAAGGACCGGCCGAGCGTTTCGGGCCGGCTGCTCAGGGTGATGAGCGCGTCGCGGGGCGCCGTACGGATGGCCTTGCCGACCCGGTCGGTGGCGAGGGCGGCCGCGATTCCGGCGGTCGCGCCGCCGGCGAGCAGCAGGCCGAGCCGTGAGCAGGCGGAGAGGGCGTAGCCGAGCCCGGCGACGCGCTTGTGCCGGTGGCCGCGGTCGGCGGCATGCCCGCCGAGCAGCCGGACGATGGAGGCGGCGCCGTTGAACAAGCCGTCCAGGAAGCCGAATTGAAGAGGTGAGAGACCAAGCCCGAGGACGAGGTAGAGCGGCAGCACCGCGGTGACCATCTCGGAGGAGATGTCCGTGACGAGGCTGACCGTGCCGAGTGCCAGGACGGTGCCGGGGACACGCCGGCCCGCCCCGCCGGAGCGGGGCGGTGCCGGTGTGTCCCGGCGGCCTGTGGTCGCCAGGTACATCAGTGGCAGGTGTACTTCGGGCTGGTGTCCTTGTTCTTCCCGTCGGTGCCGACGTAGTTCCAGCTGTAGCCGGAGTCGGTGAAGTCCAGCTTCAGGACACCGTACTCACCGCTGATCCGCTTCTGGCTGTTGGGCTGGACGTTCTCGATGGGGTAGGGCTCGGCGCCGCCCATCCCGCCGATGATCTCGGTGAGCCCGTCGGCCGTCGCCTTCCCGTCGGGGTTCTGCGGGGCGAACCGCTCGTAGTGGTGGTCGTGCCCGTTGAGCACGAGGTCGGCCTTCGCCCCGTACAGGATCTTCCACACCGGCCTGCTCACCGGGTCGTTGCCGTGACCGCCGGAGGAGTAGAGCGGGTGGTGGAAGAAGGTGGCGATGCACGCCTTGCTGTTCTTGGCGAGGTCGGCCTTGAGCCAGTCGATCTGGGCGCTCTGGTCGAAGGAGTTGGAGTCGAGGGCGATGAAGTGCCAGTTGCCCTCGTCGAAGCTGTAGTAGCTCTTGCCCTGGGGGTACGCGATCGCCCCGAAGTACGTCTTGTAGCCGACGAGGGGTCCGGCCGGGTCATAGGTCTCGTGGTTGCCGGGTACCGGGCGTGTCTTGTTCTTGAAGGCGCCCCAGGTCTTGTCGTAGTAGGCGCGGTAGTCGGAGATCCGGGCGTCGTCGTACTGGTTGTCGCCCATCGTCAGGTAGAACTTCGGATTGATCTGCTGTGCCAGCGCGGCGGTCCTGGGGTGGGCGCAGTCGCTGTCGGAGGCGGTGCACTGGGCGGCGATGTCACCGGCGGCGACCACGGTGAACGCACCGGTTTCCGGGGGCGTTCCCTCGGAGGTGCCGTACACCTCGACCTCGTACAGCGAGTAGCCGTAGGCGGTGCCGCGCGCCGTGCCCTGGACGCGCACGTAGCGGCCCTTGCCGGACACGGTGGGCCAGTCGTCGGTGCCGCCGTTCCCGGCCGTCTCCTCGGCCAGCCGGGTCCAGGTGGTGCCGTCGCCGGAGACCTCGATCCGGTACGCCTTGGCGTATGCGTCCTCCCAGGTCAGAGCCACCCGCGTGATGTCGGCGGCCGCCCCGAGATCGACACTGATCCACTGCGGATCCTTGCCCTCGGCGCTGGCCCAGCGGGTGGCGGGGTCGCCGTCGAACGCGTTCTGCGGGCCGAGCGCGGAATCCTCGCTGGAGGACGCGGTGGCCGGCTTCCCGCGGGAGAGGAGGGGATCCGCGGCGGCGCCGGCCCGGTCGGGGTAGGCGAGCAACAGGCTGATGACGAGGAGCAGTACGGCGGCGATGACCATGCCCACCGTATGGCGTCGTGTCGGATGGGGCAGGACTGAGCGGTTCGGGTACATCCCTGGACTCCTGGCCTTGGGGGTGGCGAGAGCTGGGCATTGGTACGTGATGTCGCGTCCCGGCCCGTGCGCGCGGGCGGGCAGCGACGTCGTGGCGGCCGGGCCAGAGCTCTCACTGAGCGCGTCATGCCCATGGGGCGGGCACCGCGCCGAGCCGCCGCCCGGAATGCTAGCTGACAGTAAACTTTCCTACCAGTAGTCCAACTCTCTTTACTGAGGCCTTTGTTCGGTACGCCGGAGCACCCCCGTGCGGCCGCTGGAAGTACCGCTCGTTCGGGACGTTTCCCGGATGCGTCCTTCCCGGGCCGAGATGCGCAGGCAGCGGGGCCGTGGTCGGTGCGGGTGTCCTGCTCTCCTACGATCGGACGGAAGTTGCCGGTGGAGCGAAGGCGGGTGAGCGGGATTGGGGCAAGGTCCTGACTGGTTCTGGGAAGTCCTGGATGTGACAAGGCCACGCCTGTCCGCCCTGGAGACATGGCTGATGGCACAGCCACGACAGATTCTTGAGGAGTTCGCGCTGGCATACCTGGATGCGGCGGACTCGCTGATCGACTTCTCGGAAGGCGTACACATCGACGGATCGGTCTGGTCCGAGGACAGCACCGAGGATCTGTGCCTGTGGGTGGTCGGCCAGGGCCACAGGTTCTGGCACTCGGTGGTGACCGGTGAGTGGGAACTGGCAGAGGCCGCGCAGGCGTATCTGGGACGCCCATCGCCGCTCAGCGGCGAGGTGACTCAGTGGGATCAGGTGGTCTCGGCCCCGGAACACCGGGGTTACCAGTCCCCGGACGCCATCGTCCACGGCGTCTGCCGAACGCGTTTCGCAGAGGACCTGCACGAACGGCTTTCGGATGGATGACCTGCCGGCCAGCCGCTTTCCGGGCGACGCGGCGAGGCTCCTGGTGGATCAGCGGTTGTCGGGTCCAGCCGCCCACCGGGAGCCCACGTGGGGGGATGTGGAAAGAGGGTGAACGGCCGCGAGCGCCTCACCCGCGAATCCACGCCGGCGGCCGGATCAGTCGGGACATCCGCTCTCGAAGGCGTGGTGTCCGTCGGACAGGCGCGTGACGGAGAGCGGTTCGAGGCCGGCGGCAGTGTGCAGTCGCCAGATGTCGTCGGCGGTCCGGAACCCGCGGACCTCCTTTCCGCCGAGCACCATCTGGTAGAGGGCGTGAGCCCCGTCCGACTCCCGGTCGAGCAGGGGCTCCAGCACGATCAGCCTGGGCCGCGGTCCTGTGCGGGCAAGGGTCTGCGCGGTGCGGGTCATGGCCCGCCGTACCGCGGTGAGGATGCGTGTTCCCTGCTCGGGCGACCAGTCGTGCAGCACGTTCTTGAGCAGGTAGAGCCCGCCGCCCTCGGGCACTTCCTCGAAGATGTCCGCCGGCTGGAAGCGGATCCGGTCGGCGAGCGAACGGTCCGGGGCCTCCGCCATGCGGGCCGCCGCCCGGGCACAGACGCCCGGCCGGTCGACACAGGTCCCTTCGAGGCCCGGGTCGCGGGCCAGGAGCGACATGAGCAGCGTGCCGTTCCCGCCGCCGACGTCGATCAGCCGTCCCGGCGCGGAGAAGGAGAACTGTTCGGCGAACGCCGCGGCCGTCGGTCGCGCCAGCTCCGCCATCGCGGCGTCGAAGACCTGCTCCCTCTCCGGTGTCCGGCCGAGGTATTCGTACAGCGGTACGTCGAAGACCTCCTCGAACCCGGAGCGCCCGGTCATGACCGTGCCGAGCAGCCCGGCGAAGGCGTCGTCGTAGGTCTCGGCCAGCAGGATGCAGTGGTGACGCAGGGAACGGGGATGGTCGCTGCGCAGGGCGGCGTGGCTCTCCGCGAGCCGGAACCGCCCGTCCTCCTCGCGCACGAAGACTCCCCGCATGGTCAGGGCCTGGAGGAGGCGAAGCATCACCTCCGGGTCGCTGCCGGTCCGTTCCGCGACGTCGTCGGACGTCATGGAGGCGCCGTCGAGGATGTCCGCGATCCCCAGTCTGGCCGCCACGGCCAGTGCGCGCGAGAAGCACCCTCCTGCGGCGATCTCCAGGAGCCCCCCGCCTGTCTGTGCGTCTTCCCCCTGACGGCGTGCGTCCGTGTCCACGGCCGGCCCTCCTTCCGCTCTTCCTCCCGCCCGGCGGCCTCGGCCGTGCGGTACACGGAACAACGACGCGGAGGGACGACCAGAACGGCTCCTGCCCCCGTATGTCCGGCGCACACAGGAGCGCCGTGTACCCCATATGCGTGAACCTGCACGGTCAGGGACGGTACGGGCCACCCGGGGCGGCAGGCTGGCAGTCAGGTTCTGCTCCGGCCGTCGGCACGTCGGCCGGGCACGCCGCGCCCGCACGAGGCGGCGCCGAAGCGCCGGCCCGTACGCGACCGCCTCGCCGTGCACGGGCCGAAGAGGTGAGGAACAACGTGACAGCCACCGCCGGATCGTCCCCAGCCCTCCCGACCCCGAGCTACCCGATGGAACGCACCTGCCCCTACGCCATGCCCGCCGGATACGGGCCGCTGCGCGAGCACCGTCCGCTGTCCCGGGTGTCCCTGTACGACGGACGAAGTGTCTGGCTCGTCTCCGGGAGCGACGTGGGCCGGGCACTGATCCTCGACCCGCGGATCTCCTGCGACACGGCGCATCCCTCCTTCCCCAGCCTGACCGAGAGCATGGCCTCGCGGCAGATGCCCGGCCTCCCGCTGATCGGCGTGGACGACCCCCTCCATGCCCGCCAGCGCAGGTGGATCTCGTCCGCCTTCGGCATCCGCCGGATCGCTGCCCTGCGTCCGGCCATCGAGCGGACCGCCGCACGGCTGGTCGACGCCATGCTCGCCGCGGGCGACCGGGCGGATCTGGTCCGCGCCTACGCGATGCCCCTGGCCTCCGACACGACGTTCGCCCTGCTGGGGATGCCGCACCGGGACCGCCCGCACGTCGACGCGCTGATCACACGACTCCTCTCGCCGGTCGACGAGGAGGACGGCCGCACCCCGGAAGAGTTGCTCGCCCAGCTCCTGGACTACCTCAAGCGTCTGCTCACGGACCGGCAACGCGCCCCCGGCGACGACCTCATCGACGACCTCGTCGCCGCCCACCGCCCCCTGACCCCGCAGGACCTCGACACACTGGCGATGACGTGCGTCGTTCTGATGTCCGGAGGGAACGAAACCACCTCCACCACCCTCTCCACCGCCGTCCTCGCCCTGCTCGACCACCCCGCCCAGCTCGACCGGCTGCGCCGGGACCCCTCGCTGATGCCCGGCGCTGTCGAGGAACTGCTGCGGATCAGCTCCGTCACGGACGCGCTCCCCCGTGTGGCGGTCGAGGACATCGACATCGCCGGGCACACCATCGAGGCAGGCGACGGCGTCCTCTTCTCGACCATGCTGATGAACCGGGACCCGGACGTCTGGGACAGCCCCGACACGTTCGACGTCCACCGCAGGACCGGCCGCCACGTCGCCTTCGGCTTCGGCATCCACCAATGCGTCGGCCAGAACCTGGCCCGTGCCGAAATGGACATTGCCCTCACCACCCTCCTGCACCGCATCCCGACGATCCGCCTGGACGTCCCCTCGCATCAGGTCCGCAGCGTCGCGGTCCACGTCCAGCTCGGCGGCGTGGCCGAACTGCCGGTCACCTGGTGAGGCCGGCCGGCGAGCACCTCCGGGGACCGCCGGCGCCCGGCCATCGCCCTCGTTGCCCGGCACTCCCACCAGGACAACTCTCTTTCAGAGCCCGGTTCGCGGCGTGCAGGTCACCCGGCGACCGGTCCACCATGTTCTGCTGAATTCCATCCCGGGTTCGCCCCCGCCTCCGAGGCTGTCGACGAGGTCCTCTACAAGGGGGCGCACTCCGCCCCGAAGAGCGGCTTCGAAGGTTCGGCCGAAGACGGCACCTCGCCGGCCGACTGGCTCAAGGTCCGGGACATCACCGCTGTCGACATCGTCGGCATCGCCACCGACCACTGCGTCAAGGCCACCGCGCTGGACGCCGTACGGGCCGGATTCGCCGCACACGTCCTGCTCGACTACACCGCGGGCGTCGCCGCAGACACCACACACCGCGCCCTGGGCGAACTCCGCGAGGCCGGTGTCTCACTTCGGCCGGTCCGGTGACATCGAGCAGGTCGACATCGGGAAGGACGGCGATGACGATCCGGCGGGTGCTGGGCATGCATCCAGCGTCACCCCCGACTAGCCAGCGGCCGCAATGACGGCTTCCTGTCACATCCGGACATGCGCGGGAACCCCTTCCGGGCAGCGGCGGGCTTCCGTTCCGAGAGGCGTGGTCGCCACCGAAATCAAGAGCCGGCTCCCCTTCCCCTTCCGGCAGCCGCCGGGATACCTCTTGGTCGCAGGACCCGTACACACCGCGAGGAGTGAAGGAAGCCATGGATCACGCCCACATTGCCCACCCAGCAGCAGCCGGAGCGGCGGAGGAGACGGGAGGCTGGTACGTGGACGATCGCTGCACGAACTGCGATGTCGCCAGGCAGTACGCACCGGACCTGATCCGTGAGGTCGACGGACGGTCCGAGATCTACCGCCAGCCACAGGGCGAGGAAGAGGCCGGCCGCTTACTCGCCGCCGCGTTCGCCTGCCACACCCGTTCCATCCGGCACACCTCCCAGCGGCTCGACCCCGCGCTGGACCCCTTCCCGTTGCCCCTCGATGACACCGTCCTCCTGTGCGGGCAGAACTCGACGCACACCGCGGGGGCCAACTCCTACCTCGTCCGGCGCTCTTCCGGTACGGCGATGCTCGTGGACACGCCTCGCTGGAGCCCGGCGCTGGCCGCCCGGTACGACACCATCGCCGATGTGACCGACGTCCTGCTGACCCATCGGGACCACGCCGCGCACGGCCGTCGGTACGCGGACCACTTCGGCGCCCGGCTGTGGATCCACGAGGGCGACCTCGACGCCGCGCCGGACGCCGACCGGATCATCCGGGGCACCGGCACCGTCGAGATCGCCGAGGGGATGCTCGCCCACCCGCTGCCCGGTCACACCGAGGGCAGCGTGCTCTATGTCGCGGACGAGACGTACTGCTTCAGCGGCGACAGCTTCTACTGGTCCCGTACGACAGGTGACATCGAAGTGGCGGAGAGCGTCACCTGGTACTCCATCCGGGAGCTGGCCGCCTCGCTGGCGCGAACCGCGGACGGCCTCCGCTTCGAGTGGCTGCTGCCGGGGCACGGAGACCGCAAGCGGCTCCCGGCCGCGGACATGGCGGAGCGCATGCGCCGGCTGACGGCACGTACTCAGGAACTGACCCCCCGGCCCGTGGACTTCACCGCACTGCGCTGGTGACCGGCAGCGGCCCGGCAGCGGCTACCCGGTCGGTGCGCCGTGGTCCGACACGCACGTCACGGACGGCCGCGCGAGCGTCCCGGGCGGCATCCGCCGGGGACGCCGCTGCATAGAGTGGAGGGTGTGACGTGGAGCGAGGAGGAGTACGCCGCGTACCTGCGCGATGAACGGAGGCGCTACGCCTGGGTGATGAGGCGGTACGGGAACCTGTCCCCGGCCGAGTCCCGGGCGGCCGCCGAGGAGCGGTACGCGTACGAGCCGGCCGACGCCCCGTTCCGGGGGCTGGTCTTCCACGACGAGGCGTGGCACTGGGCGATGCTGGCCCTCCACGGGGAGCGGTACTGGACGGACCGGCCCGAGTCGGCCGACGCTCCGCCGGAGTACGACGCCCTCGGCTGAGCACGAGCGGGTACGCAGACGGCGGCGCGGGCCCGTGCAGTGCCGGTGGAAACCGCGGCGGTGTCCGGGCTCGACAGGGGGGCAGGCAGGCGGGGCCCGTTGGAGGCGGGCGCCGCCCGGCTGCTGCGCGCGACCGGCGCGGCCTCACCGCCGGCTGATCCGGAGGTGCCGTCCGTGGGCGCGGGCGGCGGCGGGACGGAGAAGCGGCCGCCGCCCGCCCCGCGGTCAGAACGGCCTGGTCGGCAGGTACTTGCCGTTCAGAGTGATCACCGCGCGCTCGCCGCCTTCGGGGTCGGCGACCTTCTTCACGTCGAGCGTGAAGTTGATCGCGCTGATGATGCCGTCGCCGAACTGTTCATGGACGAGGGCCTTGAGGGTGGTGCCGTACACCTGGAGCATCTCGTAGAAGCGGTAGATGGTCGGGTCGGTGGGAATGCCGCCGGGGAGGGAACCGCGGGTCGGAATGGTCTGCAGCAGCGTCACCGCGTCCGCGTCCAGGTCCAGCAGCTCGCCGACCGCCTGCGCGGACTGCTCCGGCAGGGCGTGCTGCCCCAGTACGGCGGCGGTGGTGAACGCCGGCGACAGACCGGCCGCGTCCGCGATCTGCTGCCAGGTGAGGTCCTTGCGGGTCTTGGCTGCGACCGCGGCGGCGGCCAGAGCCTGACGGGGGGCCGGGTCGAACTGGGCGTGCGTCATGGGGAATTCCTTCTGTGTGAGCCGGTCGCCGGGTGGCGGCCGGTGGTGGTTCCCGCGGAACGGGTCAGGCCGCGACTGTCGTGTCGTCGACCGTTTCGACGGTGCAGGTGGCGATGTCGAAGACCCAGCCCCGCAGGGTGACCGTGCCCTCGGCCAGGGCCCGGGTCACCGAGGGGTGGGTGGCCAGATTCCGCAGCTGGGTAGCTACGTTCGCCCGTACCAGAGCGGCGACTCCGGCCCGGTCCGGGGCGCCGGACGCGGTGCGGGCCGCGGGGACCGCGGCGGCACGGGCCAGGGCGGCGTCCGCGTGGCGCAGCCAGCCGGCGATGGCCGGGGCGCCACTCAGGTCGTGGCCCTCGGCCAGGGCGGTCATCGCCCCGCAGGCGGAATGCCCGCACACGACGATGTCGCTCACGCCCAGAACGGCGACGGCGTATTCGATACTCGCGGTGACGCCGTCGGCTCCCGGGCCGTACGCGGGGACCAGATTGCCGGCGGTGCGGATCACGAACAGCTCACCCGGCTCGCTCTGCGTGATCATCTCCGGGACGACCCGGGCATCGGAACAGCTGATGAACAGCGTCTTCGGCCGGTGTGTGGTGGCGAGACGCGAGAAGAGCCCCGCCCTGGCCGGATAGACGTCCCTGCGGAACCGGGTATGGCCATCACGAAGATCGTGCACGGACACTCCCTCTCATGAGTTCTGCCCTGCGGGCTGACAGAGACAACCGTGCACGACCAGCATCTATAGCGTCCAATATCTGCTGTCCATGAGATCTATCGACTGCATCTATAGTGGGATTCATGGGTCCTGAACTACGCCATGTCCGCTATCTGCTCGCCGTGGCCGAGCACGGCACGTTCACGCGCGCGGCAGAGGCACTGCACATCTCCCAGCCGACCTTGTCCCAGCAGATCAAGCAGTTGGAACGAGCCGTCGGTGCCCTGCTGCTCGACCGCGGCGGACGCGGCGTCCGGCTGACGGACGCCGGTGAGGCATACGTGTACTACGCCCGGCGCGCCCTCACGGAGCTGGCCGCCGCCGACCGCGCCGTACTCGATGTGGCGGACCTGTCCCGGGGCCATCTGCGGCTGGCGATGACGCCCACCTTCACGGCCTACCTCGTCGGCCCTCTCGCACAGGAACTCCACACCCGTCATCCCGGAGTCACCCTGCAGGTGCACGAGATGCCCCAGGACCGGATCGAGACGAGCCTGCTGGCCGACGAGATCGACCTCGGCGTCGCCTTCGCGGCGGCCCACCTTCCCGGAGTCACCGCGACGGCGCTGTTCACCGAGACACTCAGCCTCGTCACCACGGCGGCCGGGCCCGGCCCCGGGGAGCGACAGCCCATGCCGGTGGCCGATCTGGCACAGCAGAGTCTCGCCCTGCTCAGCCCGGACTTCGCCACCCGCCGTCACATCGACCGCTACTTCGCCGAGCATCACATCAGCCCGCCCGTGACCGTCGAGGCCAACACCATCCAGGCCCTCAGCGACATCGTCCGACGCACGCCGGACCTGGCCACGGTGCTGCCCGAGGCCATCACCCACGACCATCCGCACTTGACGCCCGTCCGCCTCGATCCGCCGCTGCCCACCCGTACGGTCACCTTGCTGCACAGGGAGAGCGCCTACCGGAGCGCCGTCGCACGAGCCTTCGTCCGACTGGCGCGCGATGTCGTCCGTGAACGCGGGTACGCCCCAGCGTGAGGGCTCCGCCCGTACTCGCGGTGGTCCGCCGAGCACGCCCCGCCCGTCCGCGCGGGGGTACCCGCGCGGACCCCGTCACCGATCGTCGGATGCGGGAGGCGTGCGCAGGACTACGGGCGGGACGGGGCGGCTGCCCGGGATGTTGATGCGGATCCGGGTGGTGAGCGTGGTCCCGCTCGGAGCCGGCGCGGGCGGGGGCGTCCGGTCAGGCGTCCGGTCCGGGCCCTGGCAGTCGGGACACGGACAGTACTGGTACGGGCGGCCCGGACCCGCGGGCGGGCGGAACCAGTCCGGCGGTCGGGGCGGGCCCGCCGGCGGCGGGTCGTCGAGCGTTGCCATCGCGTCCGCGTTCTGCGGCGGAGCGGGCTCCGGATCGGCCGGACGGGGCCAGGCCTGCTGAGGCACCCGGCGGGGAAGCGGGTCACGGGGAGGCGCGGCGGGGATCCGCAGGACCAGTGTGGGGGTGTCCGGAGCGTGAGGCGCGGAGGGTTCGGAGGCCCGCGCGGGCGCGCAGTCGGCACAGAGCGCGGCGGTCCACCCGCGTGCGTCGTTGTAGCCGAAGGACGGCCGGCGGCACCGGGGACAGGCGAGCTCTCCGCGGCGCTGCGCCTGGTCGACGAGGAGTTCACGGGTCATTCGGGCCGACTTCTGTCCGGCGCCGTTGCTCTGGTGGGGGATGTTCACCAGAAGCTTGAGGCCGGGCTTCTTGCGCGCCGAGGACTCCAGGTCGCTCATGAGCAGTTGGAGGTCCCGCGGTGTGATGCGGTCGTGCGTGACCAGACGGTCCTTCCGCCGGTGGCGGGCACGTGTGCTGCTGCGGTCCGCGTCCGCACGGTCCCAGGCCTTCCCCCACTCCGCGAGGTCGGCCTTGCGGACGCCGCAGGCCTCGGCGAACGCGAGGACGAAGTCACGGCCGGGCGTCGAACGGCCCTTGAGGACCCGGCCCGCCGTACTGCGCGGCAGCCGTCCCACACTGCCGAGGCGGGGGTCCAGACTCCGCAGCGGAGGGCTTCCGTCGTCCTGGTAGAGGTCGACGATGGCGGAGTGCAGGTCGGCGAAGTCCTTGACCACGCTGATGTGCGCCCCGCCGCGGTGTCCGGTGAGCACGCCCTGGGCACGGACCTCGTCGCGGCGGGCGTGCTTCCACAGGCGCTCGGCCTCTTTCGTGCCGCGGCCGCAGGCCCGAGCGTAGGAGGTGACCACGTTCGGGTTCTGCGGCACGCTGCGTCCGGAGGCGGCGCGCGCGAGGGTGTCGGCGCTGAAGTCCGTACGAGCGGCGAGCTGGTGGTAGGTCAGCCCGGCCTCGTCACGGCCCGCACGCAGCCAGGTCGCCAGCGCGAACAGCGACTTGCCGCACTGGGCGATCGGGTTCTCGCGGCGCCCCATGGACGGTCAGGCCTCCGCCGGTCCCGGCTCGGTCGCCCCGATCCGCAGCCGGCGCAGCAGCCGGACGCCCAGGGCCGCCGCCTCGACGATCAGCACGGTCGCGCTGATGGCCGGGAGCCCGGCGACGGCGAGAACGGTGGCGGCGACGACGATGACGATCAGGACCACGACTTCGGGGACGGTGAGAGGACGGGGCGGCACGGCGTCGGACGTGCCGCAGAGAAGGGTGCTGTTCATGATGGTTCTCCAGACGAACGTGTACTGCGGGCGAACAGATGGGTTGCGCAAGGCGGTTGCCGCCGCCTGTGTACGTAGTGATGTTGCAGCATTCCCGGCGGCCGGACTAACCCCTTCGGCGCCGATTCCGCGTCCGCGTCCCTGCTCCGGTCCGGCCCGGCCTCCGGCATTCACAGGACTACCTGCCTGGTCGGGGCAGTGATGACGGACGCGATTCCGCAGATCCGTCCCACCTTTGCGCAGTCCCTTTTGGGGAGATACGCGGATAGCCGCGGTGGCGTCCCGCCCTCTGTTGCCCCTTCCGGCCATGGCCGGAAGGGTTCCGCCCCAGCTCACGGGCCCGCCAGGGTCCTGATTTCCGCGTCCCTGTCCCCGTGTTGACCTGACGGCGCGGATACCCGATCTTTGACGGTGCGCCCGCAGTGGGCATGTTTCCGCTGCGGGGCTCTCCGATGTACTGCGGGCAATCCAGTTCCGGAGACGGGGCGGACTCGTTGCCGCGAGTCCCTCCTCACGTCCCGGCACCGTGATGACGGTGCCGGGACCCGCCCCGCGGAGGTCCGTCCGCCCGGGCGCACACCGACCGGTGGACCACCGGCGGGGCCCGGCCGGCCCCGCCGCCCGCATCGGGGGAGACGTACGGGGACCGTTGCCCGGTGACGGCGCTCCGTGGACCCCGGTGCACCCGGGGGGACGGCTGAGGAGGCGTCCCGCCTCAGCCGTTGAGGAACTCCCCACACCGGAAGGGGCCCAGCGCGGCGCCTTCGGACGGCCGCAGGGTGACTTCCACGTCGTCGGCCCTGACCTTCGGTTCCAGCACGGACTGGGCGCGCGCCAGCGTGCACACCAACTGCCCCGTGCCCTGGTCGTGCCCCGTCGCCGCATAGGGCTCCTCCAGGCGCACCGTGACGCGGGTTCCCGATCCGCTCACCGAATAGCCGCCGAGGTCCTGGACGAGAGAGGTGAGTCCGTCGCGCTGTTCGGAGGGCGACGGCCCCGCCGACAGCAGCTTCATCACCGTGCCGAGGTTCTCGATCTCCCTGTCGAGCAGCGGAACTCCGCGCAGTCCGCCGTCGGACGCGAAATAGAGCCGCGCCCCGCGCGTCGGACCGGACGCCGGCTCGCCCGCGTCGATCACTCCGGTCGGCTGGACGCCGCAGCCCATGAGGGCGACCCCCAGCGTGACGACCACGGCACCCTGCCGCCCCTTCACTCCGTTTCCTCTCCGGTACGCCGCAGAGGCAGCCGCAGTGTGAACACGGCGCCGCCCCGCGGTCCCTCGGCCACATCGATCGTGCCGCCGTGCAGCCGCGCGTTCTCCAGCGCGATCGCCGTACCGAGGCCGCTGCCCTGTCCGCCGTCCTCCGACGCGCCTCGCGTACGGGCCGTGTCCGCCTTGTAGAAACGGTCGAAGACCTGCTCCCGGGCCCCCGGCGGCAGCCCGGGTCCATGGTCCGCGACCTCCAGCGTCACCCACTCCCCGTCCGGCCCGCGGGCCGTCCCGAGGGTCACGGTGACCGGCGGAGCGCCGTGCCGCAACGCGTTGCCCACCAGATTGGCCACGATCACGTCGATACGGCGCCGGTCGACCACCGCGCGGATGTCCTCGTCGAGGTGCGTCCGCACCCGGTCCGTCCAGCCGCGCAGCGCCAGCGACGCCCGTACGGTGTCGGCGAGGCCGGTCTCGGCCGCGTTCAGCCGGACCGCCTTGGCGTCGAAGCGGGAGATCTCCATCAGGTCGTCGACCAGCCGGGACAGCCGTGCCGTCTCCGCGCCGACGGTACGGGCCGCCCGCGCCGCGTCCGGCGGCAGCTGGTCGGCGTCCTCCTCCAGGACGGTCGCCACCATCGTCATCGCGGCGAGGGGCGTGCGCAGTTCGTGCGACACGTCCGCCACGAAGCGGCGTGCCTTCGCCTCCTGCGCGCGCAGTTCCGCGTCGGAGGCCTGGAGCGCGTCGGCGGTCTCGTTGAACGTCGTCGCCAGGTCGGCGAGCTCGTCGTGACCGGTGACCGCGACCCGGCTGCCGAGATCCCCGGCCGCGAGTTCGCGGGTGGCCCGGCCCAGCTTCCGTACCGGACGCAGGACCGTCCGCGCGGCCAGCAGCGCGAGGACGGCGGCCAGCAGCACCACCGGCACGATGCCCGCCCGCACGGAGCCGAGCAGGGCCGCGGTGTCGTCGCGCTCGGCCCGCAGATCGGCGATCATGAAGACCTCCAGGCCGGAGGCGCGGCGGTCCCCGTCGGCGTACATCACGGGCGTGCCGACGGCCAGATAGGGCTCGCCCCGCCACATCACCCGCTGGAACCGCGCCCCCTTCCCGGTGCGCACGGTGTCGCGCAGCCCGGTGGTGATCCGGTCCTCCGTCTCGGCGAGCGAGTCGGAGACCCCGGTGAGTTCCTGGTAGCGGGCGACCACGATGTTCCCTCCGACCCCCTCCGACACCTTCGCCGCGAACCCGGACAGCGACTGCTGGTCGGGGGGGATGTCGAACTGGGCCGCCACCGTGCCGACCCGCTCCCGGAAGTCGTTCACCGCCGTGTTCTGGGCGCGTTGGAGGACGGCGGTGCGGGCGTCCCGGTAGGCGAGGGCGGTCGCGGTCACCGCGCTGATCAGGGCGACGAGGACGAAGGCGATGACGAGCCGGACGCGCAGCCCGCCGACGAGCCGTCGCGAGCGCCCCTGCGGGGCGCCGCCGCTGCCTCTTCCCGGACGGTTCACAGCGGCCCGAAGCGGTAGCCGAAGCCCCGCACGGTCTGGACGTACCGCGGCTTCGCCGGCACGTCCTCCAGCTTGGCCCGCAGCCGGCCGACCGCCGCGTCCACCAGCCGGGAGTCGCCCAGGAAGTTGTGCTCCCAGACGGATTCGAGGAGCTGTTCGCGGCTGAGCACCCTGCCGGGGGAGGCCGACAGCTCCAGCAGCAGCCGCAGCTCGGTGGGCGGCAGCGGAACCGGGGTGCCGTTCTTGGTGACGGTCAGCCCGGCGCGGTCGATGTGCAGGCCCCCGAGGACGGGACCGCCGTCCGCCGGCCCTGAAGCGGACGTGGGGACGGACGCCGCATGGGACGGCGACGGCTCCGCGCGGCGCAGGGCGGCCCGGATGCGCGCCTCCAGGACGGGCGCGGTGACCGGCTTGACGACATAGTCGTCGGCGCCGGCCTCCAGGCCGGTCACGATGTCGGAGTCGTCGCCGCGCGCGGTCAGCATGATGACCGGCAGGGTCGCCGAGCGGGCGCGGATGCGGCGGCACACCTCGAAGCCGTCCATACCGGGCAGCATCAGGTCCAGTACGGCCAGTTCGACCCGTGCGCCCCCCTCCCCGGCGAGCAGGGCGAGGGCCTGCTCACCGGTGGCGGCGGTGTCCACGCCGTACCCGTGCCGGCGCAGCACGAGTTCCATCCCGTCCCTCACGGACGCGTCGTCCTCGATCAGAAGCACATGCGGCATGGGGCCGATTATGGGCACGGCGGAACCGATCCGCCTACTCCGTACAGCAGCGGACGCGCAGGTCGGAGGCATTGTTACGTTCCCATCACCTCGTCATGGACGGGCCATCATCTGCGGCCGTGAACGTGAGGCCCATGAGTTTCCCCATGACGAACCCCCGGACCACCACCCGGCTGCGCCTGGCCACCCTCGTGGCCCTGCCCGTCCTCGCCTTCTCCGTCGCCTGCGGCGGCGGTGACGACAGCGCCGGCGGCGCGAAGAAGGACGAAGCGATCGCCGACGTACCGGACGCGCCGGCCGCGAGCGCCGCGGAGGGCGACAAGAAGCCGAGCACCCCGCCCGCGGGCAAGAGCGCGTTCTACGACGCCCAGATGACGTACGTCCAGTGCATGCGCGCCAAGGGCGGATACCCGGACTTCCCCGACCCCAAGCTCAGCGGCCACCTCGACTGGACGAAGGTCAACGAGATCGGTTCCCAGCCCGGCCGCAACAAGGGCATCAAGGGCGGCAAGAACGGCGCCTGCGTCCCCGAACTGCAGGCCGCCTTGACAGCGACGCCCGAGATCGACCAGCAAAAGGCGTACGAGTCGATGCTCGCGCACGCCAAATGCATGCGGGACAACGGCATCTCCAAGTTCACCAACCCGACGATGAGCGCCGGGAACGCCCAGCCGGGCGGTCAGCCGAACCCGATGTCCCGGGCCTATGAGGAGGACTCGCCCGCGTACAAGCAGGCCCGCAAGGCGTGCGAGTCGAAGCTGCTCGAAGGCCTGGACGGTATGCAGTGAGGCGCCGCACCGCTTTCCTCACGCTCGGCGCGGCGGCCGTCGCGGCCGCCGTCACCGGGGGAATCCTGCTCCCCGGTGACGGCGGCGGCACGGGCGCCTCCGGGCGCGACGGCGGCCTGCCGCCCGCCACCGCCACCGTCGTACGCACCGACCTCGTGCAGTCCAAGACGGTCGACGGCAAGCTCGACTTCGCCCAGCGCCGCCCGGTCGGATCCGCCGTGGAGGGCACCGTCACGGTGGCCGCTTCCGAAGGGCGGACGGTGACCAGGGGGCAGACGCTGTACGAGCTGAACGACAAGCCCGTCACCCTTCTCTACGGGCCGGTCCCGATGTTCCGCGAGATGAAGGCGGGCGACCGGGGCAGCGATGTGCTCCAGCTGGAACGCAATCTGCGTGACCTGGGGTTCGGAGCGAAGCTGTACGTCGACCCGTGGTACGACAAGGACACCGAGGCCGCCGTGAAGGAGTGGCAGAAGACCCTGAACCGCGACACCACCGGCAGGGTCGGCATGGGCGACGTCGTGTTCCAGCCCGACCGGGTCAAGGTGGCCGACGCGGACGCCGCGCTCGCCGACCGGGTCGGGCCGAGCGACACCGTCCTGACGGTCGCCTCCACCAAGCCCGTCGTACGGGCGCAACTGGATCAGACCGACGGCGCGCTCACCTCCAGCGGCACCAAGGTCGAGGTCACCCTGCCGAGCGGGAGGACCGTGGCCGGCAAGGTCGTCGGGACGGTGCGCCCCGAGGACGCCGCCGGCGGGGGCGAGGCCGCGGCGGAGGGCATCACCGTCGAGGTGGCCCTCGACGGCGGAGCGGGAGCCGTCTCCGGTGAGGACGCCGAGGCGCCGGCGAGCGTGAAGTTCGTCAGCGAGGCACGCCGGGGAGTCCTCGCGGTCCCCGTCGAGGCGGTCGTCGCCCTGCGCGGCGAAAAGGGCGGCTACGGCCTCCAGATCGTCCGGGGCACCACCTCGAAGATGGTGCGGGTGGAAGCGGGCATGACCGCCGACGGGCGGATCGAGGTCAGCGGCCCGGAGGTCCGCGAGGGACTCAAGGTCGGAGTGGCGAAGTCATGACGCCTGCCCCCGTGATCGAACTGCGGGACGCCACCAAGTCCTACCCCGGTGGCGTCCACGCCCTGCGCCGGGTGAACCTCACGGTCGAGGAGGGCGAACTCGTCGCCGTCGTCGGCCCGTCCGGCTCCGGCAAGTCCACGATGCTCAACGTCATGGGCACCCTCGACAAACCCACCACGGGCACCGTCCGGGTCGCCGGGTACGACGTGTCCGGACTCTCCGACTCCCGGCTCTCCGCACTGCGCGCCCGCCACATCGGCTTCGTGTTCCAGCACTTCCACCTGGCGGCGGGCCGCGACGCGGTGGACAACGTCGCGGACGGACTGCTGTACGCGGGCGTACCGCTCAAGGAACGGCGTACGCGGGCGCGGGAGGCACTCGCCAAGGTGCGGCTCGACCACCGCTACGCGCACACGCCCAACGAGCTGTCCGGCGGCGAGAAGCAGCGCGTGGCCATCGCCCGCGCCCTGGTGGGCGACCCCCGGCTGCTGCTGGCGGACGAACCGACCGGGGCACTGGACACCGCGTCCGGCGAGATCGTCATGGAGCTTCTGCACGAGCTGAACGCGTCCGGCACGACCATCTGTGTGATCACCCACGACAACGAGATCGCGGACTCGCTTCCGCGCCGGGTCCGCTTCAAGGACGGCGAGATCGTCTCGGACTCGCGTCCCGCCTCCCTTACCGGAACGGAAGAGGCGGTTTCATGAAGAACGCTCTCAAGCCCTCGCGCCTCTCCCCGCGCGACGTCCTCCGCGTCGGTGCGGTCGGCCTCCGCGCCCGCCGCGCCCGTGTGGTGCTCTCGGCGCTCGGCATCGCCATCGGCATCGCGACCATGGTCGCGGTCGTCGGCCTGTCCGAGTCGAGCCGTTCGGACCTGATGGCCCAGCTCGACCGTCTCGGCACCAACCTCCTCACCGCCGAAGCGGGCGAGGACGCCATGGGGGGAGAGGTCGAACTCCCCAGGAACGCGGTGGCGATGGTCGAGCGCATCGGCCCGGTGCGGCACGCCACGGCCACCGCCGAGGTCGACGCGCGCATCCGCCGCAGTGACCTGGTCCCCGAGGAACGCACCGCCGGAGTCACCGCCCAGGCGGCCCGCATCGACCTGCTGTCCACGCTCGGCGGCGAGGTCGGCAAGGGTGCCTGGCTGGATACTGTCGGCGAACGCCTCCCGATGACGGTCCTCGGGGCGGTGGCCGCGGAGCGCCTGGGTATCACCCGAACCGGCGAGACGATCATGATGAACGACATCCGGGTGGTCGTCGTCGGCATCCTCGAACCGATCGAACTGGTCCCCACCCTGGACCGGGTGGCCCTGGTCGGATTCCCCGCGGCCGAGCGCTACTTCGGCTTCGACGGACTCCCCACGACCATCTTCGAACGCTCTACTGACGCCTCGGTGGAGGACGTACGGGCGGTCCTGGCCCGCACCATCAGTCCCGGCAACGAGTCGGCCATCAGGGTCTCCCGGCCCTCGGACGCGCTGGCCGCCAAGGCCGCCACGGACGAGGGCCTGACCAACCTGATGCTCGGCCTCGGCGCGGTGGCCCTGCTGGTCGGTGGTGTGGGCGTGGCCAACACCATGGTCATCTCCGTTCTGGAGCGCCGTCAGGAGATCGGCCTGCGCCGGTCGCTGGGAGCGACCCGCAACGCGATCCGGCTCCAGTTCCTGACCGAGTCGCTGCTGCTGTCGGCGCTGGGCGGGGCGGCCGGCGCGCTGCTGGGAGCCGCGGCGACGTACGGCTTCGCGAAGGTCCAGGGGTGGACCGCGGTGGTTCCGCCCTGGTCCCTCGCGGGCGGGCTGGCCGCCACGCTCCTGATCGGTGTGGTCGCGGGCCTCTATCCGGCGATCCGCGCCTCCCGCCTGCACCCGACAGTGGCTCTGAACGCGACGTGAGGAGGACCGACGCCGCGCGGCCGGTGTCGGACGGCGGACGCACACGGGGGACGCACACGGGGGACGCACACGGCAGGGGCTGGGCCGGCCGCCGGACCCGGGGCCGCCCGGGTCCGGGTCAGGGCTTGCGGGCGAGACCGCCGTGCTCGCCGATGGGTTCCGCGGCGGCGGAAGCGGGCTCCGGACGCCAGAGGGGAACGGAGACGACGCCGGGCTCCAGCAGTTCCAGACCGTCGAAGAACGCCGCGATCCTGTCGACGGGACGCAGGAAGTACGGCACGGCACCGGTCTCGTTGTAGGCGTCCTGGGCCGCCTCGTAGGCGGCGTCGGTGCCCCGTGAACCGTCGTTGATGGAGAGATAACTGCCCGGCGGCAGTCCGTTCATCAACCGGGTGACGATGGAGCGGGCCTGCTCGTAGTCCGCGACGTGGCCGAGGATGTTGCTGAGGATCAGAGCGGTGGGCAGGCTGAGGTCCAGGGTCTGGGCGGCGGCCGCGAGGATGCGGTCGGGGTCGGCCAGGTCGGCGTCGACGTACGCCGTCGCCCCCTCGGGGGTGGAGGTGAGCAGAGCGCGGGCATGCGCGAGGACCATCGGGTCGTGGTCGACGTAGACGATCCGGCTCTCGGGGGCGAGCCGCTGGGCGACCTCGTGGGTGTTGTCCACCGTCGGCAGGCCGGTCCCGACGTCCAGGAACTGCCGGATGCCCGCCTCCCGGACCAGGTACGTGATGTTGCGGCGCAGGAAGGCGCGGCTGCTGCGGGCGACGGTGACGATGCCGGGGAAGACGGAGCTGTACGCGTCGCCGGCTTCCTCGTCGACGGGGTAGTGGTCCTTCCCGCCCAGCCAGTAGTTCCAGATGCGGGCCGAGTGCGGCACCGATGTGTCGATCTTCTGATGCACCGCCGGTCCGGGCGTCATCTCATGGTCAGTCATGGGTACCGTCCGTCTTTCCACCGCTGCGGGAGTGTCCAACGTCCAACCTACGTTCCGTCAGTTCCGGCCCGTACACCGGCTCGACCCGCCCTGGCCCCTGCGGATCGCGTCCTCGGATGGCCCGTTCGGCCGGTCGGCACCCCTGCCCGCGGACCGCGGCCGGCCGGTCTCCCCGTCCTTCTTCCTTCGCCGGGACCCACCCCGAAACCGGCACCGCGACGCGGCGGGACGCCGTCCGCCGGTACTTCGGTGCCGATCGTGGTGGCGGGCAACTGTCCGGAATTGATTTGCTGTCGCGCGGGAACGGCGAGATTACGGCTGCCCGACGCCGGTCCGCATGTACACCGGGAACGCCTGTGAAATCGCGGGGTGTTCTCGATCCGACGGGATACGCCGCGCACCGGCCGAAGCGGTCCTGATTCCGCCGGCGGTGTTTATCCTTTTGCTGCGGATGCCACAGATGCCCCGTGGAGTGAAGATAGCGGCTCAATAGGTCACCCGGAAGCCACGACCGGTTCCGTGAATCATCGGCCCTGGGTTGTCCTTCCCGCATACTGCCCTATGCTTTCCTCGCCGGTGGATGGGTGAGGGATAGAGATACCTGCCGCTGATGGCGCGGCCTCTCGACCGGCACGTGTGCCTGCGCTCTCGAAAATCAAAAGGGTAAATCCGCACTCATTCGGGAATCGAGTGACTGAAATGCAGCAATTGACGTATGAGCAGGTGTCCGATGCCGGCAGCGACTCCAGTGGCATGCCTGGGGAGTGGGTGGTCAAAACGTCGAACGGCGAAGGGTTCCGTTGGCAGGGGTTCTACACCGGGCCGCTCGAACTGACGCCCAGACAGTCCGCCGATATGGCAAGAGATCTTCTCGGGATGGAGCCCGATGCCATCGGAGCCGCCGCTGCCGAGGAACTGGAACCGTACGTCTCCGACGGAACCGCCGTGCAGGCGGTGATCCTGCACTCCGCCACCCCGATCCTGCGGAGCCTCCAGGCCGACCTGGCGGACGCGAGGTCGGGACAGCCGGCGGACGATGTCGCGACCTATGTGGAGGCGCGTTCGGTCAGCCTGGCCTCGCCCGGGGACGTGGTGGTCGGACGGTCCCGCCCCTGGCGGACGGCCGCGACGCTGGCGGGGGTCGAGGCCGTCGAGGTGCCCGGCATCGAGTACTACTACCTCTCGCAGGCGCTGCTGCTCCTGGCGCACCGGACCGATGGCCGGGCCCCCGCCTGGCAGCGGCTCATCGAGGTCGTGCGCCGCAACCCTCGCATCCTCATCCGGCTCTACGCACTGGACCGCGACACCCAGGCGCTGCTGCTCTACCTCAAGCGGAAGGCCGGCGTCGAGAAGCTCCTCGTCGATGCCAACAGCCCCGAAGTGGCCGACTACTGGAATACCAAGGCCCCCCTGCACCCCTCGGTCGACGACGCGCTGACGGTGTCCGGATCCTTCCGGGACCCGGCCGACCTGCTGGCGGCGGAGACGGCACTGTCCCCGATGGCCGTACGCCTGGGAGTGCGGTTCCCCATGGTGCCGGGCTACTCGGTGTACCCCGACGCCTCGGACGGGACGGTGGTGGTCCGGCGGTTCACCGAAGCCGCGGCTCTGCTCCATGACCGCTACGGCTTCACCCAGGGCTGCCTGAAACCCTCCGAGGGCGGCGCGGGCGCCAGGATCTCCCCGGCCATCAGCATCGACAGCCCCGAAGAGGTGGCCCGCGTCGCCGAGCAGCTCCGGCACACGAAGGAACCCTGGGTGCTCGAAGCGTTCATGCACTACACCCAGGTCCCGATCGGCGGCTGGACCGTACCTCTGGCCCCGTCCGCGCACGTGCGCAACGGACACGTCGCCGAGGGGGTGACCCTCCAGCTGACCGGCGGGACGTCCTGGCAGGGCAATGTGCTCATGGACGCCGAGAGCTGGGCCGAGGCGGGTCTGTCGGCGGACACCTACCCCGCCATGCTCGACATGGTGGAGGAACTGCGCTCGGCCTTCGCGGAACGCGGGCTGAGAATGGTCACGGCCGGCATCGATTTCGCCATCGGCCATCTGGGCGGCGCGTTCGGCGACCGCGAGATCCTCGCGTTCCAGGACCCCAACCTCTCCTCCCACGGTGCCGAGTATCTGAGACTCTTCCTCGACGCCGCCCGCGAGCGGGGACACGGACGGTACGCGGCGACCAAGGTGGTGCGCCCCGAACCGTCCAGTGACCTCGCGCTGCTGCGCGACCTGCCGGAGCCCGCCATGGCACCGGGCTGCCACGCCGAGGTGATCAGTGCCGTGCCCGGCCGGTGGGGCATGCTGGCGGCCTCCGCGCCGTCGCCCGTCAAGGCTCTGGAAACCGTTCTGTCGTACGAGGCCTCGCTCTCCGCCACCGGCCGCATCCGCCCGGCGGCGGCCCGCCGCTGACAGCCGCGCCGCACTTGCCCGGACGCACCGTCGCGCCATGAGCCGGCAGTCCGGCGGCGGAACGGGGCCAGGCAGGTGCGGCGTGTCCGCGGAGCAGCGGGACACGGTGGCGCTCACCGCCGGATGATCAGCCGCACCCGGAAGGGCCAGGAGCGGGACGGCCGGACACCGGCGGTTCGGCAGGCCGCTTCAGGGGCGGGAACGGGGCGGGCCCCGGTGTCACACCGGTGACGAGGTGTGCGGCGGGGAGCCGTCCGGGGCACGCAGCATCCCGGGGGTCCGGTGACGTCCGGTCGTACGCCGGATCCAGAGGACGAACTCGGGCCACGGCTTGCGGTCCCGGTGCCGGTAGGTCGTACCGCGGTCCTCCTGCGGCACCGCGCTGATGACCTCCCCCCGCTCCAGGCCCCGCGCGAGTTCGGTCAGACGGAGCGCGGCCGCGTGCACCGATCGCGCGTACAGCTGCTCGTCACTGTCGCCCGGGTGCGGCGCGGGGGTGACCCGGTCGAGGATCGGCCCGGCGTCCAGCGCGGGGGTGACCAGGTGCAGCGTGGCGCCGATGTGCTGCCAGTCCTGGTGCAGATAGGCGAAGTAGACCCCGTGGTTCCCCTTGTACTCGGGGAGCCATCCGCCGTGGATGTTCACCATGAGCCCGGGTGTCCGCTCGATGATCTGCTTGCCGAGGATGCCGGTGCCGCAGACCACGGTGAGATCCGGTTCGAGCCGTGCGCTGAGCTCCTTGGCCTCCGCGCTGTTCACCGAGTCCACCACATGAACGGGGGACGGGCTGTGGGGGAGTCCGCGCGACAGCTCCTGGAAGTACGTACGGCGCTGCCGGGCACGGCCGGTGACCCGCTGACGCCAGCCCTGGTAGACGCGGTAGGCGAGGTCACGGTGACGGCGGTTGCGCTTCAGCCTCCGCTTCTGCGCCGCGCCGGGTTCCACGATCGTCGCCACGAGGTCGAGCTCCGAGGCCAGGAGCAGGCGGAGGTAGGCGTGCTGGGGGTCGTCGGACGTGAGCAGCAGGACCCGCAGACGGCTGCCGTCCGGCGTGGCACGGATGGTCCAGTCCTCGTTGTTGATCTCCATCTGTGTCTCCCTCTCAGGTCGTGACCGTGTCGGCGGCGACGTCTGCACCGAGAGCGCGGCGTGTACGCAACGGGTGGTAGAGCGTGTGCATGGGGTGATGCCGTCCGCGCAGCGCGTCGAGCACCGCCTCCGCGATGACCGGTGCCTGGGCGAATCCGCCGGTGTTGTGGCCGCCGGTGACGACGAAGGTGCCGTTGGCGGCCGGAGCCGTACCGAACAGACCCAGGTTGGAGGCCGTCCACGGCCGGACGCAGTACGTCTGTGTCCCGCGCAGGCCCGCCCTGCCACCGATGCTCTCGTAGGTGCGGGGGAAGAGCCGCCGCACGGTGTCCGCCACCGCGGTGTGCAAGCTTCTCAGCTTGCGCTCGTCGATGTTGCCGGGGTCCGCGCCGGTCCAGCCGTAGCCGGAGCCGATCATGAGTACCGGTTCACCCGAGGCGTTCCGTCCGACGGTGACATTGGCGTCCTCGGTGATGTGGCCCCGCCGGGCGACCTTGAGGGAGTTGGCGAGGGCGGGCTCCAGGTTCGGGATGGTCGCCCAGCAGCCGAGGACGCCGTGGATCTGGCCCGCGAAAGGGGTGTCCAGCAGAAGGGAACCGCCGTCGACCCCGGGGGAGACCACGTAGTGGTCGCAGGAGAGGACCCCGTCGGCCCCGCTGACGCCTGCGACACGGTCACTCGCGTCCCGCAGGAGACGTTCGGCGCGCAGACCGAAGCGCAGGTCGGCTCCGCCGGATGCGAGGGAGTCGAGCAACCGGCCCATGAAGTCATGCACGTTGACCGTGAAGCCCCGGACGAGAATGCCGCCGGCGAACGCGTCGGGTGCGGCGTCCCGAAGGGCGGGAAACTCTTCGCGGATCTGCGGCGAGCCATAGCGGCCGAGGGTTGCTCCGACGGCGTCCTGCCGCAGCGCGGCGGCGTCGAGGTGCTGGGCGTTCTCGTACAGACGGAGGATGTCGTGGCGCAGCTGGACGTCGTCCAGGAGGTGGGGCCGGGATTTCGGCCAGGACCGCCACAGCTCGCCGCTGCGCCGGTTGAGGCCGAGGATGTCCCGGCTGTAGCCGTGGGCGAGCCAGGGCGGAACGCTCTTGAAGTCCCGGATCCACCGCTGGTCGGCCTCGGACGCGGCGGTGTCCGGACGGACGTCCCAGCCGAGCCGCGCGGGCGGACGGTCGAAGACGAGATTGCTCTCCGTGTCGGTGGTGCTCTTGGCGTGGTACTCGTCCATCTCGGTGAGGGTGAACATACGGGCGTTGCCGCCGCCCCGGGAGGCTCCGTACCTGTGCCAGGGCTTGTTGTCGCGCGGATCCGGGCAGGCATCGACGACGGTGACCTGGAATCCGTTCTCCATCAGATGGTGGGCGGTCACCAGGTTGGTGACACCGGCACCGACGAGCAGGACCGTCTCCCTTATCCCCTGGTGCCCGGCGACGGGGGCGGGCCGGTGGCCGCGGGACGCGCGATCGGCCGCGACGAGCTGCTCCTGCAGGAACCGTTCGGCGAGCGCGATCGCCGAGAAGAGCGCGCTCTCTTCGCCGTGGCTCCTGGGGTGGGAGCACACGAGGACGGGGATGCCGAAAGGAAGCTCCCGCCGAGGTTTCGCCGGATGCATGGAGGGCAGCCGAGGAGTCCTACCCGCCCGTTGGGAGGACTCCAGACGTACTAAGGCCACACGATCAGCGGGCATCGTGTGGCGCCAATGGCGCAGGGCTTTCACTCCGATCTCACGCTCCGAGACGATCACGCCGGGGCGTGTCCCGGTGATCGCCGCCGCGAGTGCTCCCTCATCGGCGGTGAGAAGATCCGGCCGGAACTGGATTCCGTTGCTCGATACATTCTGCGCCAACGAGCCCGGCACCTCAGCTATGACAAGAACGCGCATTTCCCCTCCACGGTCGGCCTTCGACGTCGTGCTGTCTGGGACTACAGAGAGCGTCCCCTGACCTGGCGAGTCGCAGTCGGGCTATGCGGGTTTCTTTGAGCACCGATGGTCCTGTGCCCCGGCCGTCGGTGACGATGGCCGGGGCGGGCCGGGCGGCCGTCGTCGCGTCGCCGCCGGCCGGTGCCCGCGAGGTGCGGTGCTGGTCATCGCGGTGGGGGCGCCGCGCGGCGGGGCCGGCAGGGTCAGAGTTCTCTCGTCATGAATATGCGGCTGGATCCTGCGGGTGCGCAGGCCACTTCACCCAGACGCCGCCACCCGTGCCGCTCGTAGAAGAGAGGGGCCTGGAAGCTGATGGTGTACAGCGCCCCGGTGACGCATCCGCGGGCCCGCCCCTCGTCCTCGGCACGGCGCAGCACGGTGCTGCCCAGACCGGTGCCCCGCAGTGCCGGCGGGAGGTACAGCAGGTCGACGAAGAGCAGGCCGAGAGAGGTCCGCCCGGTCAGGCCGCCGACGACCTGCCCCGTATCGCGCTCGCGGACCAGGACGGCGAGGGGGCGTCGGTCGGCGATGCCCGTGACATCGGTATTGAAGCGGTCCAGTGCGTCGGAGACGACCGCCACGTCGTCGGGGCGGGGTGTGTCGGTGAGGTCCAGTTCCAGGGAGCTGTGCGTGCTGTTCATGGGAGTGGAGCGTAGGGTCCGTACCGTTCGGCGGGCGTCGAACGGTACGGAGGAGACCATGGCGGGTGCTGGAGCCGACCGGGGCGAGCCGGATGTCGGCGTCGGCCTCGCCGCCGTGGCCGGACTGCTGTCGGACGGCACCCGTGCCGGCATGTGCGTGGCCCTCCTGGACGGCCGGGCGTGGACCGCGCGGGAGCTGGCCAGGCATGCGGGCATCGCCCCCTCCACGGCCACCGAGCACCTGAACCTGCTGGTGGACGGCGGCCTGGTGGCCGATGAGCGCAGTGGCCGGCACCGCTATCTGCGTCTGGCGGGACCGCACGTGACGGCACTGCTCGACAGCCTGGCAGAGATCGCCCCGTACAGCCCTCCGAGTCCCCGCTCACTCGGCGCGACGGGACGCGCGCGGGCCCTGGCCCGAGCCAGGCTGTGCTACGACCACCTCGCGGGAACCCTCGGCACGGCCGTCACCGACGGGCTCCTCGGCGGCGGCCTGATCACCTGGGAACCGCAGCCGGCACTCTCCGCGGCAGGAGCGTCCCGGTTCGACGAGCTCGGCATCACCTGGTCCACCACGTCCCGGCGCCCCCCGGTCCGGGCCTGCCTCGACTGGACCGAACGCCGCCCGCACCTGGGCGGAGCCGTGGGAGCCGCGCTCTGCTCGCACGCGCTGGCGGCAGGCTGGGTCATCAGGATCGGCACCGGCCGGGCCCTCGCCGTCACGGAGGCCGGGCGCCGGGTCTTCGTCGAGCAGTTCCATGTCCCGGCGGACCGGCTTCCGTCCGGCGAGAACGGGCCCCTGCCCCGGCAGTGACAGGGCCGCCCGGCCGCTCCTCCTCCGTCGCACGCCCCCTCATCGGACGAGTGCGGTTCGAATACTGGGTAGACTGACCTACCTAATATCCGAAGGGGAGTGCGATGAGCGAAACCGGCACCGCGGCGACGCCACCGAAGAGGCGGCGGGGAGCCGCACGCGAGCGGCTGCTGGCCGCCGCGTCGCGCCGCTTCTACGCGGACGGGGTGGCCGCCACGGGCATCGACACGATCACCGCCGAGGCGGGCGTGGCGAAGATGAGTCTGTACAACAACTTCTCCTCCAAGGCGGACCTGGTGATGGCCTACCTCGATGCCCGGCACGAGGAGTGGCTGGCCCTCTACCGGCAGCGGCTGGAAGGCGCCCGGGGCGGGCGTGACGGGGTGCTGGCCGTCTTCGACGCGTACGCGGATCACGCGGCCCACGCCTACGAGCACGGATTCCGGGGGTGCGGACTGCTGAACGCGGCCGCCGAACTGCCCGCGGGGGACAGGGGCCGGAGTGTGGTGCGCCGGCACAAGGAGGAGGTCGAGTCCCTGCTCGCCGGGCACCTCGACGAGCTGCTGCCCGAGCGGCCCGAGGACGCGCGCGCGATGGCGGAACATCTGGCGTACCTGCTGGAGGGCGCGACGGCACGCGCCGGGCTGGACGGTGCGGGCACGCGTCTGGAGCGTGCCCGGACGATGGCGGCGGACCTGGTGGACCGGCTGTGACGCGCCGCGCCGGACGTCCGGCCGGTTCGGTGGGCGCCGGGTCCCTGTGCGTGCTCGTGGCGTCGGTGCTGTGGGGGACGACGGGCAGCGCCGCGACCTTCGCCCCGGCGGTGGGCCCCCTCGCGATCGGGGCGGTGGCCATGGGGCTGGGCGGGCTGCTCCAGACACTGGTGGCAGGCCGCCGTATCGCGGCCGAGGCGCCCCGGCTGCGCGAGGAGCGGAGTGCGGTGCTGCTCGGCGGGATCGGGGTGGCGATCTACCCCCTGGCGTTCTACAGCTCGATGCGTCTGGCCGGGGTCGCCGTCGGGACGGTGGTGTCGATCGGCTCGGCCCCGCTCGCCTCGGCCCTGATCGAACGGGTCGTGGACAGGCGCCGTCTGACGCGCCGCTGGATGCTCGGCGCCGGCCTGGGCCTGTCCGGGACGGTGCTGCTGTGCCTGGGCGAAGCGGCTCGGGCCCACTCCGCCCCGGGGAGAGGTTCCGCGCGGGAGACCCTGCTCGGCGTGGGTCTGGGCCTGCTGGCCGCGTTCAGCTACGCCCTGTACGCCTGGGCCGCACACCGGCTGATCAGCCGGGGTGTCTCCTCCGGTGCGGCGATGGGCAGCGTCTTCGGGCTGGGCGCCGTGCTGCTGGTGCCCGTGCTGCTGGCCACCGGCGCCCCGCTTCTCGACTCCTGGCCGAACGCCGCCGTGGGCCTCTACATGGCCCTGGTGCCCATGTTCATCGGCTACGTACTGTTCGGCTGGGGCCTGAGACACATCACCGCGAGCACCGCGACCACGCTCACCCTGCTGGAACCCGCGATCGCCGCCGTACTGGCCGTGCTCGTCGTGGGCGAACGCCTGCCCCCGCTGGGCTGGGTGGGTATTGCCCTGGTCGTCGCCTGCCTCGCCGTGCTGACCATGCCGTCGAGACCGGCTCCGCGGACACCGGCGGACGGCCCCGGCCCCGATGCCGGGGCCGGGGCCGAAACCCGGATGCTGGGAACGGCCCGGCACCCGGCCCGGAGCGGCTCGCGACGCCGCAGCGGCACACCGGGCACGACCGAAGCGCGCTGACGGGACAGGGCGGGGTGCGACGGGAGGGGCGGGACGGGGTAGGACAGGGCAGCCGTCAGGGGGTCCGCAGACCCACGCGGTCGATCGCACAAGTCCCGGGATTCCTGGTGCTCTTCGGGTTCTGGCCCACATGGGTCAGCTGGATCCGGTTGACTCCCGCCCGCAGGGGGACCCGGTCGAACTCCGGCTCGGCGTAGGTCATGACCGGGCTGTACAGATCCAGCGGTGAGCCGACCGCCGTGCCGTTGACCGACAGCCGGTAGATGCCCCGTGAGTCATGGCGCTTCACCCGGAGCCTCAGCGTCCGGGTACCGGGCTGCGGAGGCCGGAAGTCGCACATCAGCGCGTCGCCGGGCGCGGCGGGCGTGAACAGCACCCCGTGACCGGCGCCGCACTGGGGATCGGCGAAGGTCTCGGCGCGGCCGCCCGAGGCGGTGACCACCAGGTCCTCCGCCTCCGCCTGCCATTCCAGGGGGCGCGGCGCCCAGTCGCCGCGCGAGTCGCACAGCACCACACGGGTGCGGTCGGTAACGGCCTCCGTGTCGGTGTAGGCGACCATCCGGCCATCGGGTGAGAAGGCCGGATGGGGATGGCCGGGATGGGCGGAGCCCCAGCCGACCTGGCCGAGGGTGCGCGGAGGGTGTACGCCTGTCAGATCCACCAGGGCCACCGCACCGACCTGGCCGAACGCCGAGCCGTTGCGGCCATTGGTGTCGGTCACGGCCCAGCGGCCGTCCGCGGTGAGACCGCAGTGGTTGTACGCGCCGTTCGACCCCGAGGGGCCCGGTGCCAGCAGCCGGTCCGGCCGATCGTCCGGGTGGACCATCCACAGCCCCGACGCCTTGCCGCCGATGGCCACGGCGAGGCAGCCGGTGGCGGCGCGGGAATTCCACACGGGGTGGGTCCCGACCGGGACGCCCGCCGCTGCTTGGTCCCAGATCATCCTGCCTCTCGGTGCGTGGACCGGATGCACGGCCCAGGCGAGGATGTTGCCGCCGAGCGCGTAGCCGATCCATTCGGGATCGTGGGCGCTGTACTGGAAGTGGGTGGCCATCACGTCCCCCGAGAACACCTCCCTGACATTCCCGCCCGTGAGCTCGATCTCCACGGCCGTGGTCGGTCCGGTGGTGATGGGTGCCGGGTAGTGGCTGCACAGCACCCTGTCGCCCGCCGGATGCAGATTCACGACCACGCTGAGCGCGCGGCCCGGCGGTGGTGAATAGAGCTTGACGGGGGAGGGGTTGGCCAGGTCGATCAGCCAGATCGCGTTCTCGGCGCAGGTGACGAGGCGTCCGGAATGGATGTTCCACCAGACGAACGGGTTCCGGTCGCTCGCCGGGGTCGCGAACCGCGCCAGGAACCGTTGCTCACCGGTCCGCAGATGCACCTCCCACAGACTCGTTCCTCCGGTCTCACGCTGTCCGAGCACGATGCGGTCGGCGTCGACGAAGCCGTTGTGGGTGGGGTAGGTGAAATAGCGTCGCTGGTCGAAGGTGCTGAGGTGGCGCAGGGCGAACGGCTCCCCGGCCGCGGCGCCGGCGGCGGTCGCGGATCCCGTACCGGCAGCGGCACGTACCGATCCCGTACCGGCGGCGGCGTGCGCGGATCCCGGTCCCGCGGCCGCGCTCACCGATCCCGTTCCCGCGGAAACTCCCGCGGCCAGCACAGTCAGCCCGGCCAGACGGCCGAATCCTCTTCGGGTGATCTCACTCATGGCGTCCTCACGGTGGGTGGGGCGCTCAGCTTCGAACCCGCCGAAGGGGGACGTCAAGGTGCTAATACGTATTAGTTCAGCCCGCCGGCCGATCCGTGGCCGCGTGCCCGCCGGCCCGGCGAACGCCCACGCCGTGCGCCCGTCGTCACGGGCGTTGCTGTCGGACAACTTCCGGAAAATATGCGTCCGACCTCTTGACGGGCTGCTCGGGGCGCGCTCAAAGTACTCGTCAACGCCCAGTACTAATACGCATTAACGAAGGATCGGAAGCGGAGATGGCGCAGCGGGAAGCTCAGGATCGGCGTGGCCGGACATCCCGTCCGAGGCAGGCCGAGGTCGCTCGCCTGGCGGGGGTGTCGCAGGCCACCGTCTCGCTGGTCCTCGGGGGCAACAAGCAGGGCATCTCCATATCCGAGGAGACCCGGCACAAGGTCCTCGCCGCAGCCGACAGCCTCGGGTACGTCCCCGACCCGGTCGCCCGCCGGCTCGCGGCCGCTCGCAACAACCTGCTCGGCGTGTTCTCCTTCACCGCCGCCTTCCCGACCGATGTGCAGCACTCCTACTACCCCTTCCTCGTCGGCGTCGAGCAGGAGGCCGCCTCCCGCGGCTACGATCTCGTCCTCTTCACGGGATCGAGCGGCGCCGGTGCCACCCGGCCGGAGGCGCTGAGCCGGGTCAGGCTCGCCGACGGCTGTCTCTTCCTCGGCCGGCACGCACCCACCGCCGAACTGCGCCGCCTGGTGGAGGACGGCTTCCCGGTGGTCCACATCGGCCGCCGCGACGAACTGGAGGGGCTCGCCTGTGTCGGTGCCGACTATGTGAGCGCGAGCGCCGAAGTCGTGGCCCGGCTCGCCGCGGCGGGGCACGAACGGATCGTGCTCGTTCGCGAGGACGACGACGCCCACGCCTCGACCGACCGTGAACACGGCTTCCTCAAGGGGCTGGAGGAAGCCGGTCTGCCGGCCGGACCGGCCGCCGTCCTCCGGTGCGCCGACCCGGAGGCGGAGCTGACGGCGACATGGCTGCGCGCGCGTCTCGCCGAGGGCGTCACCGCGTTCGTCGCCGAGGAGACCGACACGGGCGCCGCCTGGCGGGCGCTGCGCGGAGCCGTCCATGACGCGGGCCTGTCCTGCCCCCACGACCTCTCGCTGGCCCTGCTCGGCAGCCCGCCCGCCGACCTGGCCCATGAGCCCGAGCCGGCCGGATTCGACATCCCCCGAGCGCAGTTGGGCGCCGCCGCCATTCGGCTGCTGGCCGCCCTGGTGGCCGGTGATCAGGCGGCGGAACCCCTCGTGGCCTGCCCCTTCCGCCCCGGCGCGACGGTCGGGCCGCCGCCGGTACGGGCCTGACGTCACCCCTGCCCGGACCCCCGGGCGGTGGATCCCGCAGCGGATCCACGATCCGAACCCCCGATCACGTGCGGCATCCCCTTTCGTGCCGCACGAGTTCCACGCACCACAAGGAGTGAAGTGAACGTGCAGCAACCCGACATCCTCGTCGTCGGCGGAGGCCTCGGCGGCGTCGCGGCCGCACTGGCCGCCTGCCGGGCCGGACGCAGCGTCGTCCTCACGGAGGAGACCGACTGGATCGGCGGTCAGCTCACCTCGCAGGCCGTGCCTCCGGACGAGCACCCCTGGGTCGAACAGTTCGGCACCACGGCCTCGTACCGCGGTCTGCGCGAGGGCATCCGTCAGTACTATCGGCAGTGGTACCCGCTGCGCTCCGAGGCCCTCGCCCTGACCGAACTCAACCCCGGTGCGGGGCGCGTCAGCAAGCTCTGCCACGAGCCCCGGGTCGCCCTCGCCGTCCTGGAGTCCATGCTCGCCCCCCACCGGGCTGCGGGGCGGCTCACCGTTCTGACCGGGCACCGTCCGGTCGCCGCAGAGTCCGACAACGATGTCATCCGTGCCGTGACCGTCGAGTCCCTGCCGGACGGCAACCGCCTGACCCTCACGGCCCGCTACGTCGTCGATGCCACCGAGACCGGCGAGCTCCTGCCGCTCGCCGGCGTCGAGCACGCCAACGGCGCGGAGGCGCAAGGGGAGTTCGGCGAACCCCACGCGCCGGACGAGGCCCAGCCGCTCAACCAGCAGGGCATCACCGTCTGCTTCGCCCTCTCCCATCACGCCGGCCAGGACCACACCATCGACCGGCCCGAGGACTACTCGTTCTGGCGCTCCTACCGCCCCGACTTCTGGCCCGGACCGCTCCTCGGCTTCGAGGCACCCGACCCCCGCACGCTCGAACCCGTGCCCCGCACCTTCGTCCCCAACCCCGCGCTCGCCCCCCTGGACGTCACGGCCGACCAGAGCGCCGACGCGGGCGACAAGGAACTGTGGGGCTTCCGCCGCATCCTCGCCCGCACGATGCACCGCCCCGGTTCCTTCGACTCCGACATCACCCTCGTCAACTGGCCCCTCAACGACTACTGGCTCAAGCCCTACATCGGCGAGGAGACACAGGCCCTGCGCGAGGCGCGGCAGTTGTCCCTCTCGCTGCTGTACTGGCTCCAGACCGAGGCTCCCCGGCAGGACGGCGGCACCGGCTTCCCCGGCCTGCGCATCCGCCCCGATGTCACCGGCACCGCCGACGGGCTGGCCAAAGCCCCGTACATCCGCGAGTCCCGCCGTATCAAGGCCGTCACCACCGTCACCGAACACGACGTCGCCATCGACCTCGTCGGCCCGCGCGGCGGCACCCGCTACCGCGACTCGGTCGGCGTCGGCGGCTACCGCATCGACCTCCACCCCTCCACCGGCGGCGACAACTACATCGACATCGGGTCCGTGCCCTTCGAGATCCCGCTCGGCGCTCTCGTCCCGCGCCGGCTGCGCAACCTGCTGCCCGCCGGCAAGAACATCGGCACGACCCACATCACCAACGGCTGCTACCGCCTGCACCCGGTGGAGTGGAACATCGGCGAGGCCGCCGGCGCCCTGGCCGCACACTGCCTCGCGGACGACGTCGAACCGCACCAGGTCCAGGCGGACGACAAGCACTTCGACGAGTTCGCCCGGGTCCTGGACCGCGCGGGGATCCAGCGCCACTGGCCCGACGTCCGCGGCTACTGAAGCGTGTTGCACAAGGAGGTGCTTCCCACCATGACCACCCACCGCATCCGAGTCGGCATCGATGTCGGCGGGACCTTCACCGACGCCGTGGCCGTCGACGCCACGACGCTCGAACTGCTGGGACAGGTGAAGGTCCCCACCAGCCACCACCACGAGGACGGCGTGGCCCACGGCATCGTCACCGCCCTCGACCGGCTGCTGGACCGGACCGGCCGCGCCCCCGAGGACATCGCCTTCCTCGCCCACGGCACGACGCAGGCCACCAACGCCCTGCTGGAAGGTGACGTCGCCACCGTCGGCCTGGTCGGCATCGGCTCCGGTGCCGGAGCCGTCCTCACCCGCCGCCTCGCCGCGCTCGCCCGGCTCGAACTCACCCCGGGCAAGCGCCTACCGCTCACCTACGCCCATGTCGAGGACCCTGAGGACACCACCGCCGTCCGCCGCGCCGTCGAAGCCGTCGCCCAG